>JAUXUQ010000002.1:0-300000 GCA_030680605.1 Gammaproteobacteria bacterium
CGCCTTACTCACGGCCGGGTTGATGTTATTTTCGTTGCCAAGCCTGTCAGCGGAAGCTGCCGGCAAGTATGACCCGCCGCCGAACCTGCTCGAAGGCCATCAACTCGTGGAGGCGCTGCGGGCAGGCGGCTACGTCATCTACGTCCGCCACGGCATCACCGACCATACCCTGGACGATACGGATCGGCAGAACCTGGCGAACTGTGAGACCCAGCGGCCGCTCTCGGAGGAGGGCCGGCACCAGATGCGCGGGATCGGGGAGGCGATAAAGGCCCTTGGTATCCGCGTCTCCACCGTGCTCAGCAGTCCCTTCTGCCGCGCCATCGATAGCGCGAAACTCGCCTTCGGCAGCATGGAAATCGTCGATGACCTGCGGCAAGGCGTCGACGCCGACGAAGCGACCGCCGAACGCCGGGCACAGGCGTTGAGAAAAATGCTGGCGACCGCCCCCCGCGAACCCGGCACCAACACCGTGCTTTCCGGCCATACCGGTAATCTGCAAGAGGCGACTGGAATCTGGCCCAAGCCGGAGGGCGTCGCCATCGTATTCAAGCCCGGCGGCGGCGATGAATTCACCTATATTGCGACCCTACCCCCGGCGCATTGGCAGGAGTTCGTGCGCGGCAATAAAGAAACCCGCCGGCCGGTAACTGGTAAGTGATACCCACGACCTGCGGGATGCACGGCAACTACGTGCATATGATGACGACATGAAATGCGAGCGCTGAACCAATGAAGCTGCTGTCGAACCTCTCGATCCGGACGAAGTTCCTGCTGCTTCCCGTGATTGCGGCGGGGCTTATACTTGTTCTGGGCGCGATTTTTCTGTCCGCGCAGGAAACCCAGAGGAGCCAGCTGGAGCAGACGGTCAGCCGGGACGTGCCCAAGATGCGCGAGATGTTCCGGCTGTTTTCAGAGTTTTCCACCAATCACGCCGAGTTCATCAGCCTGCTCGCCTCCTCGTTGAAAGAAGAGACGCACGAGGGTCAGGTTTACGCCCAGGGACGCAAGAGCGTCATAGCGGTCAATAGAACCATCGAGGGGTTGGATCAGCTCAGTAGCAAGTTCGAATTTGACGCCGGCCAGCAGCAGATATCCGACAGGCTGCGGCAACGGCTCCTCGACTACCGCCATCAGCTGGGATCAACGGTGTTCCTGGCGTCAGTAGAGGTAAAGCTGATCACGCAGTTCACGCTCAAGGCCAATCAGGCCTACAATGCCGCAAACAATGAGTTTCTGTTTTTCATTGATGCGGTACAGGAAGGCGCCCAATCCGGGGTCGCCGGTGTCCAGTCTACATCCAACGCCAACAAATTATGGTTCAACACCATTCTGGGCGCCACGATTCTTTTCATTTTGCTAAGCAGCATACTGCTGTCCAGACTCTTCACGTCGGACATCAAATACACCATTGAGGCGCTCTCGCGGCTGGTCAGGGGGGATACCGATATCCCGGAACCGGCAGCGAACCGCGGGGAGGAGTTCGGCGCCGTCAACCGGGCCATCCAGGCCTTCAGGCAGGTGCTGATCCAGCGCGACAAGGCCGAGCAGGAACTGCGCATCGCCGCCATAGCCTTCGAGACGGAGGAGGGCATTCTGATTGCCGACCAGCATAAACGCATCATCCGGGTCAACCACGCCTTCTCTCGTTTGACCGGCTACAGCGCCGAGGAAGCGATTGGCCAGACTCCCGCCATGCTCCGATCCGGGCGACAGGATGCGGAGTTTTACCGTAGCATGTGGGAGGCTATCGCGCGCGACAAATACTGGCAGGGAGAAATCTGGAGCCGGCGCAAGGATGGCGAGATTTTCCCGGGGCGAGTTACCATCACCGCCGTCACCGATGCGGGCGGACAGGTGACGCATTATGTCGCAGTCTATGCCGACATCACGCTACAAAAAGAATCGGAACAAAAAATACACCAGCTTGCTTTCTATGATCCGCTCACCAAGCTGCCCAACCGGAGCCTGTTGCGGGATCGTTTGCGGCAGGCGCTGGCCCACAGCATTCGCAACAAGACCCGTGGTGCAGTCCTGTTCATCGATCTGGACAATTTCAAGACACTCAACGATACCCAGGGTCACAACATCGGTGATTTACTGCTGATCGAGGTCGCCAAACGTCTCCAGGATTGCGTGCGCAGCGACGATACGGTAGCGCGGCTGGGCGGTGACGAGTTCGTCGTCATCCTTGGTGATCTGAGCCCGGACGCCCAGCAAGCGGTAGCCCAGGCCAAAGCTGTTGGAGAGAAGGCTCTTGCCTCCATCAACCAGCCGTTCAACCTCCAGGGGTTAGAACACCACGGCTCGTCCAGCATTGGCATCAGCCTGTTCCACGGCAACGAGGTCAGGAGGAATGACCTGCTCAAGCAGGCCGATAGCGCGATGTATCAAGCCAAGTCCGCCGGTCGCAATACCCTGCGCTTCTTCGATCCCGCGATGCAGGCTGCGCTGGAAGCCCGTTCCGTCATGGAGGCCGACCTGCGCCAGGCATTGGCGCTTCAGCAACTCAAGCTCTACTATCAGATACAGGTCAATGAGCAAGGTGTTGTTGTGGGTGCCGAAGCGTTGCTGCGCTGGCAGCATCCCGAGCGCGGGCTGGTTGCGCCGATGGAATTCATCCCGCTGGCCGAGGACACCGGCCTCATCGTGCCGATCGGGCGATGGGTGCTGCAAACGGCCTGTGCCCAACTCAAGATGTGGCAAGCCGATCCGCTCACCTGTCATTTACAGCTTGCCGTCAACGTCAGCGCGCGGCAGTTTCGTCAGCCGGACTTTGTCGATCAGGTGCTGGAAGCGCTCAAAGAAACCGGCGTTGATCCGCTCAAGCTTGGACTCGAGCTTACCGAGAGTCTGGTGCTGCACGACATTGCTGATAGTATCGACAAAATGCAGGCGTTACGTATCGCTGGCGTAGGCTTCTCGCTGGATGATTTCGGCACCGGACAATCCTCATTGAGCTATCTCAAGCGCTTGCCGCTGGACCAGATCAAGATCGACCGGAGTTTCGTGTTCGACATCGCCACCGACCCAAGCGATGCGGTAATCGTTCAGACCATCATTGGGATGGCCAACAACCTTGGGCTGGAGGTTATTGCCGAAGGGGTGGAGACGGAACAGCAGCGCGACTTCCTCGGCCGCAATGGCTGCCACCTGTATCAGGGCTACTTGTTTAGCAGGCCCGTGCCGATTGAAAGTTTTAAAATCTAGACTTTGTTCCGGTGCGGGGGCATATATTGTGTTGGAATGCCAAGAGTGCTGGCTTCGTCTGCGATACTCTAAAATAATAAGTAAAGCAGCCGGAGTCTATTAAACAGGGGGTAATATGGCCGCTGCAAAGAAGGTGGTTGGGAAGAAAGCTGCTGCAAAAAAGACCGTTGGTAAAAAGCTTGCTAAAAGAAGGCTGTAGCAAAGAAGGTCATCAGGCGGAAGTTGCGCACGGGTGGGACGGGCCCGCGTTACCAATAACTGAAACTATAACCATGCCAACTCTGAAATGTTATCGTGATGCTTATATCGAGTTATCGGGTATTGCAAGCGACGTGTCACGCAAGCTTGGGTTTGCAGGAATCGCGATCATATGGATATTTACTGTTGAATCAGCAGACAAGTCATATGTAGTCCCGCAAGCACTATATAGTGCAGGTCTTGCGATAATTTTAAGCTTGGCGCTGGATCTTATGCAGTATGTGCTTGGCGCATTAATTTGGGGGGTTTTCTGGCGAGTTAAGGAGTGGTCCGGAGTGAAGGACGGCCAAAATATAGATGCTCCATCATTCTTTCATTGGCCTACTCTAACTTGCTTCTGGGGGAAGCTTCTGTTGATGTTCTCTGCATATTGGTACTTGCTTGCTTTTTTGTTTAGTCACATAGCAAGAGGGTAGCCGTGCGGTAGGCGCAGCGCGTTAGGATGGGTGGAGCACAGCGTTACCCATCGCGCAGCGTGGCGGAGTCTGTGCAGGGGGCGATCAGCCGAGTCGGTTGTCCGCTGGATGGTACAACGGGTCTTCCAGTACGTTTACTTCAATCATGCCCTTGGCCTTGTCGAGCAACTCCAGGCAATCCGGGCTCAGATGGCGCAGGTGCAGCTTCTTCCCCAGTTGCGTATAGCGTTCCGCGAGCATATCAATTGCTTCCAGTGCCGAGTGATCCTTGACGTAGGCGTTTTTGAAATCGATGACCACTTCGTTCGGGTCGTCCCTGGGTGTGAACAAGGCAATAAAGTTCTGCGTCGAGGCGAAGAACAGTGGGCCGTGCAAGTCGTAGACCTTCCAGCCATGCTCTTCGGTGGAAACGTGCACCTTGATGTGCCTGGCCTGCTGCCAGGCGAATACCAGCGCCGATATGATCACGCCGACGATGACCGCCATCGCCAGATCAGCCAGCACTGTGACGGCCGCGACCGTCAGCCCCACCAGCACGTCGGCGTGCGGTACTTTGCCGAACAGGCGGAAGCTGCCCCATTCGAAGGTTTTTTCCGCCACCACAAACATCAGGCCGATGAGTGCTGCGAGCGGGATCATCTCGATCCATTCCGAGGCAAACAGGATGAAGCTGAGCAGAAACAGCGCGGCGGCGATACCGGAAAGGTTTTTCACCGCGCCGTTGGTGACGTTGATCATGCTTTGCCCGATCATCGCGCAACCGCCCATGCCGCCAAAGAACCCGGTGACCACATTGGCGACACCTTGCCCGACACAGGCGCGATTTGGTTTGCCGCGCGTCTGTGTCATGTCATCAATCAGGTTCAAGGTAAGCAGCGACTCAATCAGGCCAATGCCTGCCAGCACCAGGCTGTAGGGGAAGATGATGGCGAGCGTATCCCAGTTGAGCGCTACGCTGGGGATGTGGAATTCCGGCAGCCTACCCTTGATGGAGGCAAGGTCGCCCACGGTCTTGGTTTCCATGCCGCTGAAAATGACCAGTGCGGAAACGGCAACAATCGCCGCCAGTGTCGCGGGTACGGCCTTGGTTATCCTGGGCAGCAGATAGATGATTAGCATGGTCAGCGTAATCAAACCCAGCATGATGTAGAGCGGCGCGCCCTGCATCCAGCTTGAGATGCCATCAGGCGTAGTCACCTTGAAGTGATTCAGCTGGGCCAGAAAGATCACGATAGCCAGGCCATTTACAAAGCCCAGCATCACAGGATACGGCACCATGCGGATGAATTTGCCGAACTTCGCCAGCCCGAACAAAATTTGCAGCGCCCCCATTAACACCACGCTGGCAAACAGATACTCCACGCCATGTTCCACGACCAGCGCCACCATCACGACTGCCAGCGCCCCTGTTGCGCCGGAGATCATGCCCGGGCGACCGCCGAACAGTGATGTGATCAAGCTCACCATGAAGGCGGCATACAGCCCGACCAGCGGGTGCACGTGTGCCACCAGCGCAAAGGCGATCGCCTCAGGTACCAGCGCCAGCGCAACGGTCAGGCCGCTCAGGATATTGGTTTTGGTTTCTGAAAATTTGTTAATGCCCACTCATAGACTCCATAAAAATAAAGGCACTGCTCGTGTGTGGGGCAGGGAAAACAGCAGATTCAACAGTGTATGTAGCGGGTGTCTGGGTTGTCACCCGACAGCACCGCCAAATCGTGTGACGCAGTCAGGGGGTTGGGATTTCTATGCCCTGACCTCAATCCCGCATTCGGCCATGCGTTGCTTGGCCTGGGCGATGGTGTACTCGCCGAAGTGGAAGATGCTGGCGGCGAGTACGGCGTCGGCCTCGCCTTCCCGTACGCCTGCTACCAGATGGTCGAGGGTGCCGACGCCGCCGGAGGCGATGACCGGCACACTGACGGCTTCGCTTACGGCGCGCGTGAGTGCGATGTCGAAACCGCTCTTGGTACCGTCGCGATCCATGCTGGTGAGCAGGATTTCACCGGCGCCGTAGTCGGCCATTTTTTTCACCCAGGCAATGACGTCGATGCCGGTGGCCTTGCGCCCGCCGTGAGTGTATACCTCCCAGCGATTTTCACCCGGCACCTGGCGGGCATCCACGGCGACTACGATGCACTGGGAGCCGAAGCGCTCGGCGGCTTCCCTGACGAATTCGGGGTTGGCGACGGCGGCGGTGTTGATGCCGACCTTGTCGGCACCGGCATTGAGCATGCGCCGGATGTCGCTGATGTTGCGGATGCCGCCGCCAACGGTAAGTGGTATGAAGACCTGGCTGGCGACTTCCTCAACCACATGGATAATGGTGTCGCGCTCGTCGGAACTGGCGGTGATGTCGAGAAATGTCAACTCGTCGGCGCCAGCGTCGTTGTAGCGCTGCGCTATTTCCACCGGGTCGCCCGCATCGCGCAGCTCGACAAAGCGTACGCCCTTGACGACGCGGCCTTTGTCCACGTCGAGGCAGGGGATAATGCGTTTGGCTAAACCCATAAGAATCAGTAACGAGTGGCGAGTAGCGAGTAGCGAGTAGCGAGAATACAGCATAAGCAGTTGAGGCGCCAGGTTATGCCGGATGTTGGCCAGACAGCGTATCGGCCAGCGCCTGGCCGGTTTTAAAATCCAGCGTGCCTTCGTAGATTGCCCGCCCGGTGATCGCGCCCATGATGCCCTCATGCGCCACCTTGCACAGTGCGCGGATGTCGTCGAGGTTGGTGATACCGCCGGAGGCGATGACGGGGATGGTAATGGCCTGCGCGAGCGCAACGGTAGATTCGATATTGATGCCGTGCAGCATGCCGTCGCGTCCGATGTCGGTGTAGATGATCGCCTCGACGCCGTCTTTCTGGAAGCGCTGGGCAAGGTCAATGACGTCGTGGTTGGAGAGTTTTGACCAGCCGTCGATCGCCACCTTGCCGTCTTTTGCATCCAGTCCGACGATGATGTGGCCGGGAAACTCCAGGCACATGTCGGCCACGAAGTGTGGTGTGTTGACGGCTTTGGTGCCGAGGATGACATAGCTTACGCCGGCATTGAGGTAGGTCTGAATGGTATCCTCATCGCGAATGCCGCCGCCGACTTGAATCTGCAAGTCGGGATGGCTTTGGGTGATGCGGTGGATGACCTCGGCATTGACGGGCTTGCCGGCAAATGCGCCGTTCAGGTCGATGATGTGCAGGCGGCGCGCACCTTCTTTCACCCAGCGAGCGGCGACCGCGAGTGGGTCATCGGAAAATACGGTTTCATCATCCATGCGCCCCTGGCGCAGGCGTACGCATTTTCCGTCTTTAAGATCGATTGCGGGGATTAATAGCATTCCAACACCCTCGTTTTAGACAGTACCATTCCAGTGTAAAAAATTCTTGAGCAGGGCAAGGCCGTGGCGCTCGCTTTTTTCCGGGTGAAACTGCACGGCGAAGACATTGTCGCGTGCAATGGCCGAGGTGAATTCGGTGGGATAAGAGGTGAGTCCGGCCGCCAGGTTGTGATCGGACGGCTGCGCATAATAACTGTGCACGAAATAAAACCGGCTCTGATCCGGAATGCCCTGCCACAAGGCGTGCGCGTGGGCCTGACGCACCTGGTTCCAGCCCATGTGCGGTACCTTGAGCCGTGCGCCACTGGCGTCTGTCATGTGGTCGGCAAAACGCCGCACGCTGCCTTGAATCACGCCAAGGCCAGGCCAGCCGTTATTTTCCTCGCTGGAGTCGAGCAGCACCTGCATGCCCATGCAGATGCCAAGGAACGGTTTGTTTTTCACGCACTCGCGCACCACGGCGTCGAGCTCCAGCCGTTGCAGTTCCTTCATGCAGTCGCGCATTGCGCCCTGGCCGGGAAATACGACGCGTGCGGCATTCATAATTTGCTGCGGGTCGTTGCTGACCACTACGCGCGTATCTTTCTGCGCGATGTGTTCCAGCGCCTTGGCGACGGAGCGCAGGTTGCCCATACCGTAGTCGATGACGGCAACATCGTTCATTATATAGGGTTCGGAGCGTGCATCAGAAGTGCAGGCAGGCGGCGTAGTGGGTTAGAGCGACCCTTTGGTGGATGGCAGCTTCCCCTGCATGCGCTCATCACGCTCGACGGCCATGCGCAGCGCACGCCCGAACGCCTTGAATATGGTCTCGGCGATGTGATGTGCATTCTTGCCGCGCAGGCAGTCGATATGCAGCGTGACCAGTGCATGATTGGCGAAGCCCTGGAAAAACTCGTGCAGCAGGTCAACATCGAATTCTCCGATGCGCGCGCGCGGATACTCGACGTGGTAGTCGAGGCCGGGGCGGCCGGAGAAATCGATGACTACGCGCGACAGTGCTTCGTCCAGCGGCACGTAGGCGTGACCATAGCGGCGGATGCCCTGTTTGTCAGCGAGCGCCTTGGCGAAGGCCTGACCGAGGGTGATGCCGATGTCTTCCACGGTGTGGTGCGCGTCGATGTGCAGATCGCCCTGGGCCTTGATGTCGAGATCAATCAGGCCATGACGGGCAACCTGGTCGAGCATGTGGTCAAGAAAGCCGATACCGGTGTGCAGGCGCGATGTCCCGCCACCGTCCAGATTGACCGTGGCCTCGATGCTGGTTTCCAGGGTGCCGCGTTGTATGCTCGCTTTACGCTGAGACATGGGGTCTGTGGTGTTGGGTAACTGTGGGTTAATTATAACAGCGATGTGGGTTGCGTACACTCAGGTATTTTCAGGGGTCAGCGCTGCGCGCAGCGCACTGGTAAAGGCCTCGTTTTCCCGCGTCGTGCCCACAGTGACGCGCAGGCAGTCTCGCAGTGCGGGGTTTGATGCATGCATATTTTTGATCAGTATGCCGGCCTGCTTGAGGGTCTCGAACAGGGCAGGGCCGCGTCCGGATCCTGCGCGAAACAGTATGAAATTGGCCTGGCTGGGGTAGGCCGTGATGCCGGGCAGTGTCTGCATCTCGCGCAGCAGCAGTTCGCGCGCAGTGCGGATGCGGGTGGTTTGCTCGTCCAGCAGGGCGGCATGCTCCAGTGCAAATGCCGCGCTGATCTGTGTCAGTACATTGATGTTGTAAGGCAGCCGCAGCTTGTTGAACTCATCCAGCCACAGCGGGGCACCGGCCAGCAGGCCGAGGCGCAGCCCGGCTAGACCCATTTTTGACAGGGTGCGCATGACCAGCAGGTTCGGGTAGTGCGGCAGTTGCGGCATCCAGCTTCGCGCCGCAAAGGCGTGGTAGGCCTCATCCAGCACCACCAGACCGGGGGCGGCCTCGATTACTGCGCGCACGCTGTCATCGTCAAACAGGTTGCCGGTGGGGTTGTTGGGGTAGGCGAGGAATATGACAGCAGGCTGGTGCTGTTCGATGGCGCGCAGCATCGCGGCGCGATCAAGCGCGAAGTCATCCACCAGCGGCACGCCGACATAAGTCATGGCGGCAATATCCGCAATGATGCGGTACATGGCAAAGCCCGGTTCCGGTGTCAGCAGGACGCGCCCGGGGCCACTCAGTGCCAGCGCAATCATCTGGATCAACTCATCCGAGCCATTGCCGAGCAGTACGGCACAGCCCTCCGGTACCGCCATGCCGGCCTTGAGGCTGGCGCACAGCGCCTGCGGCGCCGGGTCGGGATAACGGTTGAGGGACGCATCACGCAGCCGGGCCAGCCAGGAGTCGATGATCTCCGGCGGCCAGGTATAGGGGTTTTCCATCGCGTCGAGTTTGATCAGCCCGCGCGCATCGGGCACGTGATAGGCAGAGAGTGCACGTATCTCGGGACGGATAAGGGATTGCACGAGTTGTGTGAGAGGGTTTTTCATATAAGTTGCTAGTTGCTAGTTGCTAGTTGCTAGTGGCGAGGAATAGCCTCGAGTGCAGACGTGTTAATGATCCTCGCCACTGTTTGTACGATATTCCGCCGACCGCGCGTGCGCCGTGAGACCTTCGCCGCGCGCGAGTACCGACGCGATCTTGCCCAGTTCTGCGGCACCGCTGGCCGAGCACTGGATCAGGCTGCTGCGTTTCTGGAAGTCGTAGACGCCGAGCGGAGAACTGAAGCGCGCCGTGCGTGATGTGGGCAGTACATGATTCGGTCCCGCGCAGTAGTCGCCGATGGCCTCGGGCGTGTAGTGGCCCATGAAGATCGCCCCGGCGTGGCGGATGCGCGCGGCCCATGGCTCGGCGTCATCCAGTGCCAGCTCCAGATGTTCGGGCGCAATAAAGTTGGCGATGTCGACGGCCTCGTCGAGGTTGCGTACCTGTATCAGAGCACCCCGCGTCCCCAGCGAGCGGCGCACGATGTCGGCACGCTCCAGCGTGGGCAACAGACGCTCGATGCTGGCCGCGACCTGATCGAGCCATGCGCCATCGGGGCTGACCAGCAGCGCCTGCGCCTGTTCGTCGTGCTCGGCCTGCGAGAACAGGTCCATGGCGATCCAGTCGGGATTGGCCGAGCCGTCGCTGAGCACCAGTATTTCCGACGGGCCTGCAATCATGTCGATGCCGACGGTACCGAATACCAGCCGCTTGGCGCTGGCGACATAGATGTTGCCGGGGCCGACGATCTTGTCCACCCGTGGCACGGTCTCCGTGCCATAGGCCAGTGCGGCCACGGCCTGTGCCCCGCCCAGGGTGAAGATGCGATCCACGCCCGCTACGGCAGCTGCGGCCAGTACCAGTGCGTTGACCACACCGTGCGGTGTCGGTACCACCATGATGAGTTCACCCACGCCCGCAACCTTGGCGGGCAGCGCATTCATCAGCACCGATGAGGGGTAGGCCGCCTTGCCGCCGGGGACATACAGGCCGACGCGATCGAGAGCAGTGATCTGCTGGCCGAGCAGCGTGCCGTCGGCTTCGCGGTATGACCACGATTGCATTTTCTGGTGCTCGTGGTAGCTGCGAATACGCTCCGCCGCCGTCAGCAGTGCAGCATGCTGCGCCTGCGGCAATTCAGCGAGCGCTGCCTGCATGCGTGTCTTGGAGATTTCCAGTGCGCTTACAGCAGCGGCGCTGACCTGGTCAAAGCGTGCGGTATATTCCAGCAGCGCGGCGTCGCCGCGTGTGCGCACCGTGTGCACGATCTCGCGCACACTGCGCTCAATGCCTTCATCTGCAACCTCTTCCCAGGCCAGCAGTCCATCCAGTTGTGCCTGGAAGTCGGCTTGGGTGCTGTCCAGACGTTTCATGTGGGTTGCCGGGCGGCTGTCTCTGCGACTGCTGCTGCAAGCTGTGCCACAACTCGCTTGATGCGTATGTGCTTCATTTTCATCGAGGCCTTGTTGACCACCAGGCGGGCGCTGATGTCGGCAATGTGCTCCAGCGGCTGCAGGCCATTCGCCTTCAGCGTGTTTCCGGTATCGACCAGATCGACGATGCGATCGGCGAGACCGACCAGCGGCGCCAGCTCCATCGAGCCGTAGAGCTTGATGATTTCCACCTGCATGCCCAGTGCCGCATAGTAGCGGCGGGTCACGTCGGTATATTTGGTGGCAATCCGCAGGCGGCGCGTGTGCTGCATGGGTTCCTGCCTGCCAGCAACCATCATCCGGCAGCGTGCAATGTGGAGATCAAGCGGTTCATACAATCCGTCGCCGCCATACTCCATCAGCACATCCTTGCCCGCCACGCCGAGATCCGCCGCCCCGTATTCAACATAGGTGGGTACATCGGCGGCACGGATGATTACCAGCTTCACATCGTCCTGGCTGGTATCCAGCACCAGCTTGCGGCTGGTATCGGGATCATCAAGGGGAATAATACCGGCGTGCGCGAGCAACGGCAGCGTCTCCTTGAAGATGCGGCCCTTTGACAGCGCAATGGTCAGTGTATTACTGGTCATGTCTTATGTTTAATTAAGAAGAGAAAAGATACAAGGTACAAGTGGAAAATATGCTTGATGATGGCTTTTCACTTGTCTCTTGCCGCTTTTCTCTGTCTTTAGCCAGGCACCCGGTGGATGGTGGCGCCGAGTTGTGTGAGTTTTTCTTCAATGCACTCATAGCCGCGGTCGATGTGATAGATGCGATCCACGACGGTGACGCCTTTCGCCACCAGCCCCGCCAGCACCAGGCTGGCCGAAGCACGCAGGTCAGTGGCCATGACCGGCGCAGCCGTGAGGCTGTCCACGCCCCGGGTGGTGGCCGTATTGCCGTCAAGGCTGATGTCGCTGCCCATGCGCTTCAGTTCGTGTATGTGCATGAAGCGGTTTTCGAACACGGTCTCGGAGACTCTGCCGATGCCATCGGCAATGCTGTTGAGCGCGGTGAATTGCGCCTGCATGTCGGTAGGGAAGGCCGGGTAGGGCGCGGTGTGTATGTCTACCGCCTTGGGCCGCCGTCCCTGCATATCGAGCTCAATCCAGTCCTCCCCGGTATCAATCGTGGCGCCCGCCTCGCGCAGTTTTTCCAGCACGGCATCCAGCAGGCCCGGGCGTGTGCCCTTGAGTTTCACGTGTCCGCCGGTGATCGCCGCAGCGACCAGATAGGTGCCGGTTTCAATGCGGTCGGGCAGCACGCTGTAGCGGGTGCCGGACAGGCGCTCAACGCCTTCGATGGTGATGCTGCTGGTGCCTGCGCCGCTGATACGGGCGCCCATGTTGATCAGGCAGTTGGCGAGGTCGACTACCTCCGGCTCAAGCGCCGCGTTTTCAATCACCGTGGTGCCCGCTGCGAGGGTGGCCGCCATCATCAGGTTTTCGGTGCCGGTGACGGTGATCTTGTCCAGCACCAGATGTGCGCCATGCAGGCGTTTGGCGCTGGCGCGGATATAGCCGTTCTCCACCGTGATTTTCGCCCCCATCGCCTCCAATCCCTGGATGTGCAGGTTGACCGGGCGCGGACCGATGGCGCAACCCCCGGGCAGGGAAACCTCGGCCTGGCCGTAGCGCGCCAGCATCGGTCCCAGCACCAGAATCGACGCGCGCATGGTTTTGACCAACTCATACGGTGCATAGAGTTTCTTGATCGGGCGCGCATCCACCTCGATGTTGAGGCGCTCGTCCACCGTCAGATGCACACCCATGCTGCCCAGCAATTCCATGGTGGTGGTGATGTCGTGCAGGTGCGGGACATTGCACACCGTCAGGGGTGTGTCGGCGAGCAAGGTGGCGGCCAGTATCGGCAGTGCGGCATTCTTCGCGCCGGAGATACGAATTTCGCCGTGCAGCGGTTGGCCGCCGGTGATGATTAATTTATCCATGGTGTTGTAACAGGTAGCAGAGGGCAGGGTGTGGCGTGTGTTCCTGCTGTTGGCGGATGGTCATGTAGATTGCGTGGCCTGCCATTCGGCAGGGGTAAGTGTACGCAGGGCGAGGGCGTGAATGGCCGAGTGCATGCTGTCGCCGAGCGTGGCGTAGACCAGGCGGTGTTGCTGTACCGGGGTTTTGCCCGCAAAGGCCGCGCTGACCACGATGGCCTCAAAGTGGCTGCCGTCTTCGCCGCTGACCTGTGCCTGGCTGTCGGGCAGCCCGGCTTCGATCATGCGTTTGATGGTTTCAGCATCCATAGTGGCGGCCTGCAATGGGGTATTAGTTAGATGTCAGAGTAAGACCATCCCTGGTCTTACTCTGACGCGAAAACGAAAAAATGTGATTTTTCTTTTTCTTCATTTTTCAAAGACCTTTCGTCTTTGAAAAATGGCGGTATATCCCTATACCGCGCTAGCAGCGTGCTTGTCAGCACGCTGCTAGCATACCGGTTAAGCACGGATTTTGTAACCTTTTTGCAGTAAAAACAGGCATACGGCACTGATCGCTACCGCAAAACCGGCGGTAATGGTCAGACTCAGCAGCGGTGTGACATCGGAGACGCCGAGCATGCTGTAGCGGAAGCCGTCAATCATGTAGAAAAACGGGTTCAGGCGCGAGGCATCATGCCACAGCGGCGGCAGGTCATGAATGGAGTAAAACACGCCACTCAGAAATGACAGTGGGACGATGATGAAATTTTGCAGCGCGGAAAGCTGCTCATAGGTGTCGGCCAGAATCGCCACCACGATGCCGAGCGCGCCCAACACCAGACTGGCCAGTAATGCGAAGGCGATCATGCCGCCGATATGCGCGAGCTGCAGGTCGGTGAATGCCAGCGCTGCCAGATAGACGCCCACGCCCACCAGCAGGCCGCGCAGCATCGCTGCGCCCACATAGGCAAGATACAGCTCGGCGCTGGAGAGCGGCGCCAGCAGCACAAACACCAGGCTGCCGTTGACCTTGGATTGAATCAGGCTGGAGGAGCTGTTGGCAAAGGCATTCTGGATCACCGCCATCATGACCAGACCGGGCACCAGAAAGGCGGTATAGCCGATACCGTCGTAGACCTGTACGTGATCGGTCAACACCTGCTGAAAGATCAGCAGATACAGCAGTGTCACCGTAATGGGCGTGAGCAGTGTCTGCACCGTCACCTTCAGGAAGCGCCAGACCTCCTTCCAGAACAGGGCCAACAGGCCGCGTGGATTGCTGAAGGCGTGGGTCTTCATGCGTGGCCTGCCGTGGGCGGGGCGGTAATCTGGAGAAAGACTTCTTCCAGCCCCGGCTCCTGGGTGTAGAGATCGGTGATGCCAAAACCGGCGTCGCGCAATGCGTCGAGGACGTCGGCGATGGCGTCATGTTGTTTGTGCAGCCGCAGTTTGATGTGCTGCGCCTCACGCGTGACCAGCAGTGGTGTCAATGCGGGCGGCAGGGCGCGTTCGTTGTCGCTGACGCTCAGGCACAACATGCGATAAGGGTGGCGCTGCAACAGGGCAGTCTTGCTGTCGAGTGCCGCCAGCCGTCCGTGGTCGAGAATGGCGATGCGGTCGCACAGCGCCTCGGCCTCGGCGAGGTAGTGTGTGGTCAGCACCACGGTGACGCCATCGCGGTGCAGGCGGCGGGTGAATTCCCACAGCATGCGCCGCAGTTCGGTATCCACGCCTGCCGTGGGTTCGTCCAGCACCAGCACCTGGGGCTTGTGGGCCAGCGCCAGCGCGATCAGTACGCGTCGCTTCATGCCGCCGGACAAGGCGTGAATGCTGGTGTCGGCTTTGTCCGTCAGGCTTAAGGTGGTGAGCAGTTCATCAATCCATGCGGCGTATGCGCGACCGTGGCCGAAATAACCGGCCTGCAGACGTAGCACCTCGCGCACGCTGAAAAAGGGATCATAGAGCAGTTCCTGCGGCACCACGCCGAGCGCATGGCGCGCCGCGCGGTAGCCGCGGATGACATCATGGCCGAGAATGGCGGCCTGGCCGGCATCGGCGCGGGTCAGGCCCGCGAGGATATTGATCAGTGTCGACTTGCCGGCGCCGTTGGGTCCCAGCAGGCCGAAGAACTCGCCGCGTGCGATGCTGAAGTCCACGCCTTGCAGGGCGTGCACGCCCGGGTAGTGCTTGTGGATGTCAGTGATGGTGACGGCAGAATTCATCAGTACTCAGGTGTGGCGCGTAGGAGCGCACGCGCAGAAAGCTTACGAGGGAGACAGGCCCGCTTAGGCAGGCGGGTGTTGCGCCTCATGGTTCGACAGCGGTAGCACGGCCTCCACGCCACTGGCCTGGGCGATGGCCAATAGCTGTTCCGGGATGGCCCGAAAGTGCAGATTTTTATGCAGGCGCCGGGCCTGCCGCAGCCACTCTACCAGCAGTGCCAGCCCGGCGCTGTCGGTGCGTTCGACGCGGCTGAGGTCGAGCACCAGTGCTGCCTCGGGGCTGCCAAACAAAGTGTCCGTTTCCAGGTACACCTGTGGCACGGTGGCGAAACTCAGATCGCCCGCCAGTTGAAAATGTCCTGCACTGCCCGAGATGGGTGTAAGGGCGCTCACTGGGCGGCGGCGTGATTGAGCGGGGCCGTGGCGGCTGTGCTCTTGTCATTTTGCTGGTTGCGGGTGACCAGCTTGGCGATCAATCCATCCAGCCCGCCCTGCCTGATCTCGTTGGAGAATGTGGAGCGGTAGTTGGCGACCATGCTTACGCCATCGATGACGACGTCGTACACCTTCCATTGGCTGCCTTTCAAGTACAGGCTGTAGTTCACGGGAATGGATGGTGCGCCGGGTGTGCGTATCTCGCTCCTGACGGTGGCGTCATCGGCGGAGGTTTCACCCTTGAACGGCAGGTAGATGATTTCCTGGTCACGGTATTCGGCCATCGCAGTGGCGTAGGTGCGTACCAGCAGGGCGCGGAATTCATTCACGAAGGCGGCCTTCTGGGTGTCGCTCGCGGTGCGCCAGTGCTTGCCGAGCACCCAGCGCGACATGCGCTCGAAATCAAAGTGAGGCAGGATAATTTCCTCCACCAGCGGGTAGAGACGCGCAGGATCGGCCTTGATCACATCACGCTCGGCCTTGAGGGCGGCGATCATGCGATCCGAGGCCTGCCGCACCACGTCTTGCGGGGGGGTGTCAGCATAAGCCGTGCTGCCCGCCGTGCTTGCAGCGACGGTCAGTAGCCCGGCCAACAGTGTTCGTGCTATCAGCATCATATCTCAGTGTGCTCCAGTAAAGGTACCACGTGCGCAGTTGCCTATTATAATGCAAATGGCTGTTATGGACTATTTTGGGAGGGGCCTTCCTGAGCCTTGCTGAACAGGAACTGGCCGATGATCTTCTCCAGCACCAGGGCGGGCTGGGTCAGCTTGATTTCGTCGCCGGCCTTGAGCGGCTTGATATCGCCACCCGGCTCCAGGCTGACATATTGCTCGCCCAGCAGGCCGGCCGTCAGGATGCTGGCGCTGGTATCGGCCGGGATGTCGGTGTAGTCCTTGTTGATATTGAGCCTGACCACGGCCTCGTGTGTGATTTTGTCGATGCCGATGCCGGCCACGCGCCCTACGCGGACGCCCGCGATGCTGACCGGTGCACCGGTCTTGAGGCTGCCCACGTTGTCGAACTTGGCGACCAGTTGATAGCCGGCGTCATCCGTGAAGGCCGAGAGGTTGCTGACCTTCATGGCCAGCACGAACAGTGCGGCCAATCCCGCCGCCACGAACAGGCCGACGGCGATTTCAATAGTCTTAGTCTGCATCATTTAAAAATCTCCGAACATTAGCGCAGTCAATACAAAATCCAGCCCCAGCACCGCGAGCGAACTGTTTACCACCGTGCGCGTGGTGGCGCGGCTGATGCCTTCTGATGTGGGCACAGCGTCATAGCCTTCAAACACCGCGATCCAGGTAACCACGAAGCCGAACACCACGCTCTTGATCACGCCATTCAGGATGTCTTCCTGCAGATCGACCTTGGACTGCATCTGCGACCAGAACGAGCCGTCATCCACACCCAGCAGTCCGACACCGACAAAATAGCCGCCCAACACACCCACCGCGCTGAACATCGCCGCCAGCAGCGGCATGGCAATAAAACCGCCCAGCAGGCGCGGCGCGACTACACGCGCCAGCGGATCCACCGCCATCATTTCCATGGCGGACAACTGTTCCGTCGCCTTCATCAGGCCGATCTCGGCGGTGAGCGCAGAACCCGCACGGCCGGCAAACAACAGGGCTGCGATCACCGGCCCCAGCTCGCGTACCAGCGACAGTGCTACCAGCACGCCGAGCGACTCCTCGGCGCCGAAATCCACCAGCGTATTATAGCCCTGCAGGCCCAGCACCATGCCGACAAACAGGCCCGACACGATGATGATGACCAGTGACAATACGCCAGTGGCGTAAATCTGTTGCAGTGTCAGGCGCGGGCGCGTCAACAGCGCCGGCAAGCCGCTTACTACCTGCACCAGAAAAAGATGCCCGCGCCCCAGCCGTTCGAAGCGCTTCAGCCCCCAGCGACCCAGCTTGCGCAGCGTGCCGATCATGCCCCGCCCCGGCCGTGGTTATTGAACAAATCTTCGGCGTAGTCCGTCGCCGGGTAATGGAACGGCACCGGGCCGTCGGCCTGCCCGTGCATGAACTGCTGTACCCAGGGTGAGTCGGACTGTTCAAGCGCCTCAGGCGTGCCATGACCGACCACCTTGCCGCCGGAGAGCACATAAATATAGTCGGAGATGGCGGCAGTTTCCTGCACGTCGTGCGACACGATGATGCTGGTCAGCCCGAGTGCCTTGTTGAGCGCGTGAATCAGTTGCACGATGGTGCCGAGCGAGATTGGATCCTGCCCGGTGAATGGCTCGTCGTACATGATCATCATGGGGTCGAGCACAATGGCGCGCGCCAGCGCCACGCGCCGCGCCATGCCGCCGGAGAGTTCGCTGGTCATCAGGTGCCGTGCCCCGCGCAGGCCGACCTGGTGCAGCTTCATCAGCACCAGATCGCGGATCAGGGTTTCCGGCAGGCGCGTGTGTTCACGCAGCGGAAAGGCCACATTATCGAAGACGTCGAGATCGGTGAGCAGGGCGCCGCTCTGAAACAGCATGCCCATGCGCTTGCGCAACTGGTACAGCGCCCCGCGCCCGAGTTGCGGCACCGGCTGGCCGTCTACCACGATGCTGCCCGCGAGCGGGCGCAGCTGGCCGCCGATCAAGCGCAGCAAGGTGGTCTTGCCGGTGCCGGAGGGCCCCATGATGGCGGTCACCTTGCCGCGCGGGATGTCGATGTCCACGCCGTCGAAGATCATGCGTTCGCCGCGCGCAAAGCGCAGGCCGCGGATCTTCACCAGGGGCTCGTGGTCAGTGGTGTCGGGGGTGTCTGGCATGGGGTGTCTGGCATGGGCCGGTGGCGGCAGGGGTCATGTATTACCAACAACGCCCAAGTATCCGGAACAGGCCTGTGGAAGTCAACTTGCGCGCCCGCCCGAGCGCTCGACGGATACAGGGGCTGCGGCTACACTGGTGGACATGTATTCCAGCGACCCAGCAGAAACGCGGCGCCTGTCGAGCGGGGTGAAATTCGCCCTGTTGCTCGCGCTGGGTGCTGTTACGGGTGCAGTAATGGCGGGTCTCGGCGTGCGCTGGGGCTGGTGGACGTTTGGCGCCGGTTTCTCGCTACTGAAATATGCGGCGATCGGGGCCGTGATCTCGGTACCTTTGTCGCTGCTGGGGCTGTGGTTCGTGGCGTGTCGTCGTCTGCGCGGGCGAGGCTGGGCGATGGTGGCGCTGGCCGCAGGCCTGGCCGGTGTGTGGGTGCCACTGCATACGCTCTACAGCGCCCGCGGCCTGCCCATGATTCATGACATCAGCACCGATCTGGGCAATCCGCCAGCATTCGTGGCCGTGCTGCCGCTGCGTGCCGGGGCGTCGAATACCCCAGAGTATGGCGGTGTGTCAGTTGCCGCGCTGCAAAAACAGTTTTATCCGGATATCCAGCCGTTGACGCTGGCAGCGCCGCCGGCGCAGGTGTTTGCGCAGGCGTTGGCGGTCGCACAGGCCATGGGCTGGGAGATCGTCGAGGCCAATCAGGCTGCTGGCCGCATTGAGGCCACGGCTACCACCTTCTGGTTCGGTTTCAAGGATGACGTGGTGGTGCGCCTCACCCCGGCCGGGGCGGGCAGCCGTATCGATGTGCGTTCCCTCTCACGCGTGGGCGTGAGTGATCTGGGCGTTAACGCACAACGGATACGGGACTATCTGGAAAAACTGGGGAACAGCAGTTTTTAGAGGGCGTGCAGGCGTGTGTTAAGGCGGCTCTTGTGGCGGGCGGCCTTGTTCTTGTGGATGAGGCCTTTGCGGGCCGTGGTGTCCAGCTCGGAAACCGCATCTTTGTAGGCGCTGGTGCCACGTGTCTTGTCACCGGAGGCGATCGCCTGCACGGCTTTTTTGACGCTGGTGCGCAGTGAGGAGCGCTGATCGACGTTGAGCTGGCGGTGCTTTTCCGCCTGCCGTACGCGCTTTTTGGCTTGTAGGGTGTTGGCCACGGTAAATCTCCTGAATTCCGAACGGAGTATTATCCGAATTTGAGGCCTGCACGTCAATGTGCGATTGGCGCTGAGGCCCTGTTTTCTGCGATAATTCGACCACTTAACGGTTATCAAAAATCCGGTCAGGGCATTGCGCTGAGCAAGAATCTACTCAAATCCACCGCCACTGTGGGCGCCGTCACCCTGATTTCGCGCGTGCTGGGCTTTGTGCGCGACATGGTGATTGCCCGCCTGTTTGGCGCCGGCAGCGGCGCGGACGCCTTTTTCGTCGCCTTCCGTATCCCCAACTTCTGGCGCCGGTTGTTTGCCGAGGGCTCGTTTTCGCAGGCCTTCGTGCCCATCCTCACCGAATACAAGACTCAGCGCAGTCACGCCGAGGTGCAGGAACTGGCCGACCGTGTCACCGGCACGCTGGGGGTGGTGCTGTTTGGCATGACGCTGATCGGGGTGGTGGCCGCCCCGCTGGTGGTCATGCTGTTCGCCCCCGGCTTTCTCGACGAGCCGGAGCGCTACGGCATGACGGTCGAGATGCTGCGCATCACCTTCCCCTACCTTCTATTTGTATCGCTGGCGGCGCTGGCGAGTGGTGTGTTGAACACTTATGGCCGCTTCGGTGTGCCCGCCTTCACGCCGGTGTTTCTCAATCTGGCCATGATTGCCGCCGCCATCTGGCTGGCGCCGCATCTGGAGCGGCCCATCACCGCGCTGGCCTGGGGCGTGTTTCTGGGCGGGCTGGTGCAACTGGGGTTTCAGCTGCCGTATCTGAAAAAGCTGCGCCTGCTGCCGCGACCGCGCTGGGGCTGGAAGGACAGCGGCGTGCGGCGCATCGTGAAGCTCATGATTCCGGCGCTGTTCGGCGTGTCGGTCACCCAGATCAACCTGTTGTTTGATACCCTGATTGCCTCGTTTCTGGTGGCGGGCAGCGTGTCGTGGCTGTATTACGCCGACCGGCTGGTGGAGTTTCCGCTCGGCGTGTTCGGTATCGCACTCGCCACGGTCATCCTGCCGGCGCTGTCGCAGAAACACACGGAGGCCTCGGCCTCGGAGTTTTCGCGCACGCTGGACTGGGCGCTGCGCTGGGTGGTGCTGATAGGCGCACCGGCCACGGTCGGGCTGCTGCTGCTCGCGAGCCCGCTGCTGACGACCCTGTTCCACTACGGCGCATTCAGCGCCCACGATGTGGCGATGTCGGCGCGCAGCCTGATGGCTTTCAGCATCGGCTTGACGGGCTATATTTTTATCAAGATTCTGGCGCCGGCATTTTATGCCCGGCAGGACATGCGCACACCGGTACGCATCGGCGTCATTGCCATGCTCTCCAACATGGTGCTGAACGTGATACTGGTGTTCCCGCTCCAGCATGCGGGTCTCGCGCTCGCCACCGCGCTGGCGGCGTTTATCAATGCGGGCCTGCTGTACCGTGCACTGCGGCGGGAGAGCGTGTACCAGCCGCAGCCCGGCTGGGTGAAATTCCTGCTGCGGGTGCTGGCGGCGAACGCAGTGATGGCGCTGCTGCTGTGGTTTGGCAGCGGTGCGGCGCAAGACTGGCTGGCGTGGTCGGCGCTGACGCGCGCGGCACATCTGGCGCTGCTGATAGGTGCAGGGGCAGTGGCGTATCTGGTGATGTTGTATCTTACCGGTGTGAAGCTGAAGGAATTCTTTAAACCCGCCGTGGAGCAGGTCGCGCCCGGGAAGGCCGACTGATGGAGATAGTGCGCGGCCTGTACAATTTGCGCGCCGGTCACCGGGGCTGCGTGGCAACCATTGGCAATTTCGACGGCGTGCACCTGGGGCATCAGGCGGTGCTGGGGCAGCTGGCAGAAAAGGGTGCCGAGCTGCATCTGCCCACCGTGGTGGTCACTTTCGAGCCGCAGCCGCGGGAGTATTTTTCTCCACAAGCCCCGCCCCGGCTAACGCGCTTTCGCGAAAAGATGCAGGCACTGCGCCGATTTTCGGTCGACCGCGTGGTGTGTCTGCGTTTCAACAAACAGCTGGCAGACATGCCGGCGCAGGATTTCATCAAGACGCTGCTGGTTGATGGCCTCGGTGTGCGTTATCTGGTGGTGGGTGATGACTTCCGCTTCGGGCATCAGCGACGCGGTGATTTCACCCTGTTGCAGGAGGCGGGCAGGCAGCATGGCTTTGAAGTTGTTAATATGCACAGCTTCAGCGTTGCCAACGTGCGGGTGAGCAGTACGCGGGTGCGCGAGGCACTGGCGCAGGGTGATTTTGCGGCGGCGGAACAGTGGCTGGGGCGACCTTACCGCATGTCGGGCCGGGTTGCGCACGGCGACAAGCGCGGGCGCGAGATGGGTTTTCCGACCGCCAACATTCACCTGTACCGCAAGGCGGCGCCGTTCCAGGGCGTATTTGTGGTGGAAATGTTCGGCATCCCCGGCGAGCCGGTGACGGGTGCGGCCAATGTCGGCACGCGGCCCACGGTCGGCGGAACACGCTGTTTGCTGGAAGTACATCTGCTGGATTTTAATGCAGACATCTATGGCTGCCATGTGCAGGTGGAGTTTCTGCACAAGCTGCGGGATGAAATACGGTTTGAGACGCTCGACGAACTGCAAAAGGCCATCGCGCAGGATTGCGAGCAGGCCCGTGAATTTTTTCGGAATTATTGTTCACGTTAGGATGAAAGATATCGAACGCAAAGCCAGATTTTTATTTCCTGGCGTCTTTGCGACCTTGCGTTGAGTTTTTAAGATTCAGATAAGGGGTTGGTGGTGACTGATTACAAGGAAACGCTGAATTTGCCGCAGACGGGCTTTCCCATGAAGGCCGGGCTGGCGACAACAGAGCCGAAGATGCTGCAACACTGGCAGTCGATGGGCCTCTACAAGAAGCTGCGCGCGGCAGGCAAGGGACGCAAGAAATTCGTGCTGCACGATGGGCCGCCCTACGCCAACGGCGATATTCACATCGGCCATGCGGTAAACAAAATCCTCAAGGACATCATCGTCAAAAGCAAGACCCTGAGCGGTTTCGATGCTCCTTATGTGCCGGGTTGGGATTGTCACGGCCTGCCCATCGAGCTGATGGTGGAAAAGAAAGTCGGCAAGGCCGGGGTCAAGGTTGATGCCGCCACCTTCCGCACGGCGTGCCGCGAATACGCCGCCAAACAGGTCGACAGCCAGAGCGCGGATTTCCAGCGCCTGGGCGTGATTGGTGACTGGGAACACCCCTATCTCACCATGGATTACAAATTCGAGGCCGGCATCATCCGCAGCCTGGCGCGCATCGTACAGAATGGCCACGTGCACAAGGGTTACAAGCCGGTGCACTGGTGCGTGGATTGCGCCTCGGCATTGGCCGAAGCCGAAGTGGAATATGAAGACAAGACCTCGCCTGCGATCGACGTGCGCTTCGCTGTGCTGGATGAAGAAGCCTTGCTTGCGCGCTGCCAGCATGTGCCGGAACAGGAGGGCAGCGGCCCCCTGAGCGTGGTGATATGGACCACCACGCCGTGGACGTTGCCTGCCAATCAGGCGGTCGCGCTCAACCCGGAAATGGATTACGTGGTGGCGCAGTGCGTGAGCGAGCACGGCAGCGAGCGGTTGCTGCTGGCCGAGAAACTGCTGAAGGATGCGATGGGGCGCTATGGTATCAGCGAGTATCGCGTCATCGCCTATTGTCGCGGCAGTGATCTTGATGGCCTCAAGCTGCAACATCCATTTTACGCCCGCGAAGTGCCGATTATTCTCGGTGTGCACGTCACCGCCGAGGCCGGTACCGGCGCCGTGCATACCGCGCCGGGGCATGGTCAGGAAGATTACGTGGTCGGCATGCAGTACCGCCTGCCGGTAGACAACCCGGTGGGCAGCGACGGCAAATTTCTGCCCGGCACGGAGCTGTTCGCGGGCCTGCATGTAGTGAATGCCAGCAGCGAAGTCATCGAAGTACTCAAGATGCGCGGCGCACTGTTGCGCGCCGAGGCGCTGCGCCACAGTTTTCCACACTGCTGGCGCCATCATACGCCGCTGATTTTTCGCGCCACGCCGCAGTGGTTTATCAGCATGGAGCAGAAATCACTGCGCAGTGCGGCGCTCTACGCCATCGAGCAAACCCGCTGGATTCCGGAGTGGGGCAAGGCGCGCATCATCGGCATGGTGGCGGGCCGTCCCGACTGGTGTATTTCGCGCCAGCGCACCTGGGGCGTGCCGATCACACTGTTTGTGCACAAGGAAAGCGGCGCGCTGCATCCCGACACCCCGGCGCTGATCGAGCAGGTGGCGCAGCGGGTGGAGAAAGACGGCATCGATGCCTGGTTTGGTCTCGCTCCCGCCGAGCTGCTGGGCGCGGAGGCGGCGCAGTATGACAAGGTGACCGACACACTGGACGTGTGGTTTGACTCCGGCGTCACCCACGCCTGCGTACTGGAGCAGCGTGAAGAATTGAACGGCGTGCCCGCCGACCTGTATCTCGAAGGCTCCGACCAGCACCGCGGCTGGTTCCAGTCGTCGCTGCTGACCTCGGTGGCCATGCGCGGCGCGGCGCCCTACAAGGCGGTACTCACGCACGGCTTCACGGTGGACGCCAAGGGCGAAAAGATGTCCAAGTCCAAGGGCAATGTGGTCGCACCACAGAAGGTGATGAGCAACCTCGGCGCGGATATTTTGCGCTTGTGGGTGGCTTCCACCGATTATCGCGGCGAGATGAACGTGTCGGATGAAATCCTGAAGCGCGCCGCCGATGCCTATCGCCGTCTGCGCAACACGGCGCGTTTCATGCTGGCCAATTTAAGCGATTTCGATCCGGCCAGGGATCAGGTTGCGCCCGCCGACATGCTGGCGCTCGACCGCTGGGCGGTGGACCGTGCGTTTCAACTGCAAAAGACGGTGATCGCTGCCTACGACGACTATGAATTCCATGTCATCTTCCAGCGCCTGCACAATTTCTGCGCAGTGGATATGGGCGGGTTTTATCTGGACATCATCAAGGACCGCCAGTACACCACGCAGAAAAACAGCCTGGCGCGCCGCTCGGCGCAGACCGCGATTTATCACGTCGTCGAGGCGCTGGTGCGCTGGTTTGCGCCCATCCTGAGTTTCACGGCAGAGGAGATTTGGCACTATCTCCCCGGCGCGCGCAAGGAGTCGGTATTGCCGTCGGTGTTGATGGCAACCTGGTATGAAGGCCTGTTCCCGCTCGATACCGCAGCGCTGGATGCAGCGGCCTGGGGCAAGATCATCGCCGTGCGCGAGGCCGTGAGCAAGGAGATGGAAAAGCTGCGGGCAGCGAATGCCATCGGCTCCTCGCTCGATGCCGAGATTGATATTTATTGTGACGACGCGTGGCGCTTGCCGCTTGCCGCCCTGCACGACGAAGTGCGCTTTGTGCTGATTACCTCCGGCGCGCGGGTGCACAGGGTAGACAAGAAGCCTGCCGACGCGCAGGAAGGTGCGAAAGGTTTGTGGCTCAAGGTGCAGCCTTCCACGCATGAAAAATGCATTCGTTGCTGGCACCATCGCGAGGACGTCGGCCAGAGCAGCGAACACCCGCAGATTTGCGCCCGCTGTATTGAAAATGTCACGGGCAAGGGTGAGGCAAGACATTATGCTTAAATGGCTCTGGCTTTCGCTGCTGGCGATTGTCCTCGACCAGTTGAGTAAGGTTGTCGTCAGTAACTGGTTGCAACTGTATGAGTCGGTGGCCGTGTTGCCGTTTTTCAGTTTTACCCTGCTGCACAACCCCGGCGCGGCGTTCAGCTTTCTGGCCGACGCAGGCGGCTGGCAGCGCTGGTTTTTCACCGCCATCGCGCTGTTCGTAAGCGTTGTTATCACGGTGTGGCTGCGGCGGTTGCCCGCAGAAGAGAAATGGCAGGCAGCAGCCCTGGCGCTGATACTCGGCGGCGCGCTGGGCAACGTGATAGACCGCCTGCGCTTCGGCTACGTGGTGGATTTTCTCGATTTTTATTACCAGCAATGGCACTGGCCAGCGTTCAATATCGCAGATTCTGCCATCACCGTTGGTGTGGCGATATTGCTGTGGGTGACGTTCAGGGGAAGCAAGAAAGCTGCGTAGATTGATCAGGCGCGCAGCACGCGCTACGCTAAAGCCCTTGTCGAGTATGGTGTATCACGAGCGTTAATTCGTGTATCTATGTTGTTGTTAGATCGTTTTGGAGGGGATATGACTGACAGCAAGGATAATGAGGTATCGCCAGAGGGTCGTGGAGACGTAGCCGTAATCGGAGAGGGAACGCCACATCGCATGCCAGTAAGTATCCAAGTTCTCCAGAATATTTATCATGAGCTTACGGGGAAAAACGAAGAGATGTCGAAGTCATACGACGACGCCTTCCGAGTTACCTTCGCGGACTTCGAGCAGCTGGATCACCGCATCACGCAGACATGTGAGCAGTACAGCATATCCACTAGTAACTGCTCTATAAAGGTTTATTACATTAATGATACACAGCAAACATTTAGCTCATTTAATGTATTTCGCGCCTTTAACGCCGGATCAAGTAGCGCTGTTGAGAGTGTTTTAGTTACCTACAATTTCCTGATACTCCTCCCAAAACTTAATCAACCGCAGAGCTACACGCTAACGATACGGGTTGCTTCGAAGGTCTCGATAGAGAATAAAATGCAGGATGAGCTATATTTCGAAATGCCAAAGATTTTGCGTCTGATGGGGAGGCGCACTGCAGTTGTTGCTATTAAGTACGTAGATTACATGGTTGCACGCAATATGCTTAATGTTGTTGATGAGTGGTTCAAAGCATTACCAAAATCAATGGTGCCCGCATATTGGGCGTTCATCAGGAAGCGGAGCAGCTACGTACCGCTGATAGCCCGATACTTCGTCGCAGCCGTAGTCGCGCTGATTATTTTTACAACTCTGCCAAGCTTTGTGCCTCCTGGTGCCACATTGCTGCATTTCGCAAAGTTCTGGCTATTGGCATCAGTTGGCCTTTTTGCTGCGTACAGATTTGCACACCATCTAGGTAGTGCGGCAGAGGATTCTATTGATCGATGGAGTGAGTTATCGTATGTGAGCCTGACTAGCGGGGACAAGGCCGCAATTAATGAAGCGGAGCAAAGAAACAGGCACAGTATCGTGTCTGCTTGTTTAAAGCTGCTTGGAGTGCTACTTATTTCCGTTGTTACGAAGGTCATTGTCGAGTTGTTAGTTGGTAACTAATTTAGCATCTGGCTGCAGCAAGGGCGGAATAGCAGAGCGGTATTCCGCCGAATAACTGAAATATCTGACATGTTGCGCCAAAAAATTTCATCCAGTGTCTCCAGCCTGCTGTTGTCACTCGCATTGATGGCGATTACGCCGTGGGCGGTGGCAGCGACCGATGCGGGGGCGGAAAAAACGGAAGCGGAAGCGCCGTTGACCAAGCGTCCGGGGCAGGAGCTGCAGTTGTTTATCGAAAACGACATTCTGGCCGGCACCGACCGTTATTACACCAATGGGTTCAAGCTGGGTTTTGGCGTGCCGCTCAAAACATTGCAGGGGCTGTTCGAAGGCCCGGCGACGTCGGTGCTTGACTTGCTCTCCGGTGTGGAGGGGCAACACCACTTCGGGCTGTTCTTCGGCCAGAACATATATACCCCGCGCGATATCAGTGTGCGCGAGGCGCAACCCAATGACCGGCCATGGGCGGCATGGCTGTATCTCGGCGGGGTGGCGCAGCGCAGGCAGGAGGACCGGCTCGACACCGTGGAGATCGACATTGGCATGGTGGGTCCGGCGGCGCTGGGTGAGCAGGTGCAAAGTCAGTGGCATAGCCTGGTGGGTGTGCGGCAGCCGCAGGGGTGGGACAACCAACTGCCCAATGAACCTGCGTTTCTGGTGTCGTATGTGCACAAGCGCCGCTTCGGCAATGCGACCTTTGATGTTGTGCCGCACATCGGTGCCACGCTGGGCACCGTGATGACGCTGGCGCGCGCAGGCGGTACGCTGCGCATCGGGCACAATATGGAAGGCTTTGGCCCCGACACCATCGAGCCGGGCGGGAGCATGCTGCAAAACACGCGCCGGGAGGGTGAGCGGGGCGCGCGCACGGACAGTGAGTGGTATGGCTTCATCGGTGCCGACGTGCGCTATGTGGCGCACAATGTGTTTCTCGACGGCACACTATTCCGTGACAGCCCGGGCGTAGATAGTCACGACACGGTGCGTGATCTCAGGCTGGGGTTGTCGCTGCGCCACAAGGAGTTGCGTATTTCGTATACCCGTATCTGGCGCAGCGAAGAATTTTCCACCGCTGCGGGCGGCGGTGGTTCGCAGGTATTTGATTCGCTCAATCTCGGGCTGGAGTTTTAGTGCGGCAACTGCCGCCCGCCGTTGTTTCAGGCGCTGTCGGGCCGGAGGGCGCGGGGCTTTGCAAAGCCAGGTGCAGCCTGTAACCTAGCGCTGTCATGTTACTCAAGTTCACCAAGATGCACGGCCTCGGCAATGACTTTGTCGTGATCGATGCTGTCTCCCAATCCGTTGCGCTGACACCTGAGCAGGTGTGCTTTATCGCCGACCGCCATTTCGGCGTGGGCTGTGACCAATTGTTGCTGGTCGAGCCTGCGCGCAGCGCAGGCGTGGATTTTGCCTATCGTATTTACAACGCCGACGGTGGCGAGGTGGAGCAGTGCGGCAATGGCGCGCGCTGTTTCATGCGCTTTGTGCGCGCTGCCGGGCTCACGGACAAGAATGAGTTGGTGGTGGAAACCCGCTGCGGTATTATTCGTCCACGCATGGCGTCCGACGGCCAGGTGACGGTGGATATGGGCGTGCCGCGCACGCGGCCTGACGAGATACCGTTTCTCGCCGAGCACGAGGCGCTGAGTTATCCGCTGCTGGTCGATGGGCAGCAGCTGGAGGTCGGTGTGGTGTCGATGGGTAACCCGCATGCGGTGTTGCGCGTAGACAATGTGGATAACGCGCCGGTGGCGCTGCTGGGGCCGAAGATTGAGGCGCACGAGCGCTTCCCGAACCGTGTCAACGCCGGTTTCATGCAGGTGGTTGACCGCTCGCATATCCGCCTGCGCGTCTACGAGCGTGGGGCCGGTGAAACGCTGGCCTGTGGCAGCGGGGCATGTGCCGCTGTGGTGAGCGGTCGCCTGCAAGGCTGGCTGGATGATACAGTAGAGGTGGAGGTGCCCGGAGGGCGGCTCATGATAAGCTGGCAGGGTAGCGCGGCGGAGGTCAGGATGACCGGCCCGGCGACGCACGTATTTGAAGGGCAGATCGAACTATGACGACATCGAATACATCGCAGGAGCGGGCGGACGAGCCGGGGCTGGAGAAGCGTGTGATCGAGTATTTGCGCAGCCACCCGGATTTCTTCGCCAATCATGTGCAGCTGCTGGCGGAACTCACGGTACCCCACGCGAGCGGTGAAGCAGTATCGCTGATAGAGCGGCAGGTGTCGGTGTTGCGGGATCAGAACCGTCAGTTGCGACGCGAGTTGATGGATCTGGTGCAGGTCGCGCGCGACAACGACCGCCTCAATGATCGCGTGCGCCGCCTCACGCTGGGATTGATGCAGGCGCAGGGTATGCACCGCATCCTGCAGGCGCTGCACACCAGTCTGGGCAGTGATTTCGATGCCGATGCAGTGGCGCTGTGCCTGTTCGCGCCGGTTACGGACGGCCTGCCCGAGGGTGATCACGGGGTAGAGTTGCAGGTCATGGCGCCGGACGACGAGAGTCTGGCGGCATTCAAGAGCGTGATTGAAGAGGGTAAGCCGGTGTGCGGCAGGTTGCGTCCTGCGCAGGTACACACGCTGTTTCCCGATGCGGCGAGCGAAGTTTCCTCGCTGGCCGTGATTCCCCTGATCCTGGAAGGGGCGCCGTGCCTGGGCCTGCTCGCCGTGGGCAGCTTCGAGGCGGAGCGTTTTCATCCTGCCATGGGTACGATGTTTCTCTCGCACATAGGGGCGATTACCACCCAGGCCCTGAAGCCCTGTCTCGCGACTTGATTGCCTGCCAGCATGCACGATGACCGGCAGCAGTGGCTGGAGCGGTTTTTTATACACCTGAGCGCTGAACGCGGCCTGTCACCGCTTACCCTGACTGCCTACAAGCGCGACCTTGCCCGTCTGCATGAATTCTGTAACCAGCGCGGCGTACACGACTGGGCAGTACTTGAGCATGCGCTGCTGCGCGATTTCGTCGCCGCCCGCCACCGTGCGGGCGTGGGTGGGCGCAGTATCCGGCGCGAGTTATCCGCCACCCGCACCTTCTTCAACTATCTGTTGCGCGAAGGCAGGCTGACACAAAATCCGGCGCTCGGCATCGGCGTACCCAAGTCGCCGCGTATGTTGCCGCGTACGCTGGACGTTGACCAGGTCAGCCGGCTGCTGGCAGTGAAGGCAACGGACGCGCTTGCCATCCGTGATCTTGCCATCATGGAATTGATATATTCTTCCGGTCTGCGACTGGCGGAGCTCATCCGGCTGAATCTCACAGATCTCGATCTGCATGATGCCACCGTGCGGGTGACGGGCAAGGGCAACAAGACGCGCGTGATTCCGGTGGGCCGGCATGCGCTCACGGCGCTGCGTGCCTGGTTGAAGCAGCGCTGCCTGTCGGCAACAGCGCAGCAGCAGGCGTTGTTTGTAGGCCAGCGTGGCCGCAGACTCAGCGGGCGTACGGTGCAACTGCGGTTGCGCGCCATGGCGCTGCGGCAGGGGGTTGGCGGTGCGATATCGCCACACTGGTTGCGCCATTCCTTTGCCAGCCATATGCTGGAGTCGAGTGGTGACCTGCGTGCTGTGCAGGAGTTGCTGGGGCATGCCAACATCTCTACCACCCAGATTTATACACACCTTGATTTCCAGCACCTTGCGAAGGTATACGATACGGCACACCCACGGGCCAAGCGTCGCTGATGGCGCCATGATTTGAGACGAGCCCACGCTAGGCTGAAGGTGCCGCAGGCCCGCACTTTTGCAGAACGACGCTGACTAATGAAGAAGTTTTCCCCTTTGAACAGAGTACTCCCGGCTGATTTGGGCTGTCTGCACATGCAGATTCCGGTGGCGGGGCTGGAGGAGCCGCGCGCACAATGTTGACGGAATTTCTGCAACAGATGCTGGCCTGGGTGGGCGACCATCCCTATTGGGCCGGGGCCGCCGTATTTCTGGTGTCGCTCGCGGAGTCGCTCGCCGTTGTGGGTTTGCTGATCCCCGGCACCGTGGTGATGTTTGGTGTGGGCGCATTGGTAGCGGCGGGTGTGCTGGATTTATGGTGGACGCTGGGGCTGGCGGCTGCGGGCGCCGTGGCAGGTGACAGCCTGAGCTATTGGCTGGGCCACCACTACCACGAGCGTTTGCGCCAGATGTGGCCCTTCAGCCGTCATCCGCAGATGCTTGAGCGCGGCGAGGCCTTCTTCCACAAACACGGTGGCAAGAGTGTGTTGTTCGGGCGCTTTGTCGGCCCGGTGCGCCCCGTGATTCCGGTGGTGGCGGGCATGCTGAACATGCCGCCGCGCCGCTTCATGGTGGTGAATGTATTGTCGGCCCTGGGCTGGTCGCCCGCCTATATTCTGCCCGGTGTAGTGTTCGGTGCCTCGCTCGGGCTGGCCTCTGCCGTGGCGTCGCGACTGGCGGTCATCGTGGTATCGTTGCTGCTCATTCTGTGGCTGACGGTGTGGGGTGTGTTGCGGTTGGTAAAGCTGCTGCAACCGCGCACCGAACGCATGGCCGACCAGCTCCTGCGCTGGGGGCAACAACACCCGACGCTGGGCGTGATCACCAACGTGCTGGTGGATCCCCGGCAGCCAGAACTGCGCGGCATGGTGCTGTGGGCGGTGCTGTTGCTGGCAACGGCATGGGTGCTGCTGGGCGGGCTGGAACGCTTGCCCGGCGCGCCGCTTGCCAATCTCGACAGCGCGGTATTTTACATTCTGCAAGGGCTGCGTACGCCGTGGACCGACCAGTTGATCGTGGTGCTCGGCCAGTTGGGCGACGCCCATGTGCTGGTGCCGCTGATGCTGAGCGTGACGTTTGCGCTGGTATGGCTGCGGCATCGGCATGCCCTGGGCCACTGGCTGGCGGCGCTGGCGTTCGGCGGGCTGCTGATCATGGGGATGGATTGGATGTTACATCTGCCTCGTCCTGCGGGTTCCAGCATGGAGGAGCTGCGCTTGTTCTCCCACGTGGCGATGAGCGTGCAGGTGTACGGGTTCATTGCCGTGTTGCTGGCGCGTGAACTGCCTGCCGACAGGCGCTGGATGCCTTACGTCGGCGCCAGCATGTTGATTGTGGGAGCGCTGGTGGCGCGCCTGTATCTGGGCATGCACGGCTTGTCGGAGGTGCTGGCCGGGGTGCTGGTCGGATTGTTGTGGGTGGCGCTGCTGGGTGTGAGTTACCGTCGCCACCCGGCGCGGCCGGTGTCACTGCCGGTGCTGAATGCGGCGAGCGTGTATGTGCTGGTGCTGGCGGGCGCGCTGCATGTCAGTCTGCATCATGCGCGTGACGTGGAAAGCCATGTGGTACGGCACAGTGTGCGCATGCTGGATGCGCAGGTGTGGTGGAACGGTGCGTGGCAGGAATTTCCTGCCTACCGTGTCGACCTCAAGGGTGAGCCGAGCCAGCCGTTTACGGTGCAATGGCTGGGCAGTGTGGAAACCCTGCGCCAGCACCTCGAGGCGCAAGGCTGGCAGACGCCGGTCGAGCCCGTACCCAAAGCGCTGCTGGTGTGGCTCACGCCCCAGCCCACGCTGGCTGAATTACCGGTGTTACCCCAGGTGCATGACGGGCGCCATGAGTCGCTGTTGCTGGTGCATATGCTGCCCGGCGGTGAGCGCCAGCTGGTGTTGCGGCTGTGGACCGCGGATGCGCGCACGGCGGGAGACGAGACACCGCTGTGGATTGGTAATGTGACGCAGCTGCACATCAGCCGCAGGATACCGCTGTTTACCATAGCACGCAGTGATGCGGTGTTCAGGCAACCACTGGCGCAGTTTGAACGGGCGCTGGGTGGCAGTATCGAATGGCAGCGGGTGCAGCGTACGGCGCTCGGCAAGTCGCGCTATAACAGTTGGGGTGGCGAGGTAATCCTGCTGCGAGAAGCGGGGCGCTCCTGACGCCTACTGTACGAACTGGTTGCCCAGCGTGCTGTGGATGTGTGCCAGGCGCTGCATCGGATCGCTGATCTCCAGTAATGCCTGCTTTTGCGCCAGCGAGAACGGCAGCAGTTCCGCCAGCCGGTAACTGACCCATGCCGCATCATCATGCTGGCCCGCCGTGTCGGCAGGCTCGATACCCGCTTGTGCTAAAGACTGGTGCAGCAGGGCGATCAGGCTGCTGTAGTCCGGCGGGATCGTGCCCTCCATACCTTCCGGCAATAATTCGGTGTGCGCTATGATCTGCTGGTCTGGTTGGGTTTCGGTGCTGACAATACGAAACCGCGCCTCGCCGCGCACGGTAATCCCCAGTATCCCATCCGGGTGCTGATACCAGTCGGTAATGCGTGCCAGCGTGCCGATGGCATGCGGGGCGGCGGCGTCCCCGGTCTCGTTGCCTTCCTGTATCAGGCAGACGCCAAAGCCATGACCCTGTTTCAGGCAATGGCTGACCAGGGCGAGATAGCGCGGCTCGAAGATACGCAAGGCGAGCGAGCTGTTGGGAAACAGCACGGTATTGAGCGGAAACAGCGGCAGCGGCTGGGTCGAGGCCGTGCTCACTGTGGTGTCCGCTGCTGCAAGGCCTGCAGCAGCCGCTCATGCAGGCCGCCGAACCCGCCGTTGCTCATGATGAGAATGTGGTCGCCCCTGTGCGCCTGTTGCACCAGCGCATCGATGATGGCCTCGACCGAGGTGTACACCTGCCCCTTTGCGCCCAGTGCGTCTGTTACCGTGTCCAGGCTCCAGCCGAGGTCTGGGGGGGCATACAGCAGTACGCTGTCGGCCCCGGCCAGCGCGGGGGCCAGCGAGTGCTGGTGCACGCCGAGGCGCATGGTGTTTGAGCGCGGTTCCAGTACCGCCAGGATGCGCGCACTGCCCACCTTGCGCCGCAGGCCGGCGAGGGTGGTGGTAATGGCGGTGGGGTGGTGGGCAAAATCGTCGTAAACGGCAACGCCGGCGATCTCGCCGCGCAGTTCGAGCCGGCGCTGGACACCCTTGAAAGCATGTAATGCCTCGATGGCGGTAGCGGGCGCCACACCCGCATGGCGCGCGGCGGCGATGGCGGCCAGCGCATTGTGCCGGTTGTGCTCGCCCAACAGCGGCCAGTACAGCCTGCCTTGCAGTTTGCCACACCAGTGGATGTCGAAACTACCATCGGCATCGTCGCGCAGGGCTTCCCAGCCGGTCTCGCTCATGAAGTGCTCGACCGGCGTCCAGCAGCCGCGTGCCAGCACCCGCTGCAGGGCGCTGTCATGGGCTGGTGCCACAATCAGCCCGGACGCAGGCAAGGTACGTACAAAATGGTGAAACTGCTGCTCGATAGCAGCAAGATCGGCGAAGATGTCAGCATGATCGAACTCAAGATTGTTCAGAATGGCGGTGCGTGGCCGGTAGTGTACAAATTTGGAGCGTTTATCGAAAAAGGCGCTGTCGTATTCGTCTGCCTCGATGACAAAGAAGGGCGCGCTGCCAAGACGCGCCGTAGCGCCGAAATTGTGCGGCACTCCGCCGATGAGGAAGCCGGGGTGCAGGCCGGCATGCTCCAGTATCCACGCCAGCATCGCGCTGGTGGTGGTCTTGCCGTGGGTACCGGCCACCGCCAGCACCCAGCGCCCATGCAGGATGTGTGCGGCCAGCCATTGCGGGCCGGACAGATAGTCGATGCCCCGGTCCAACACATACTCCACGGCGGGATTGCCGCGTGACAGCGCATTGCCGATGATGACGCAGTCGGGCGCAGGGTCGAGGTGTTCCGGCAGGTAACCCTGTTTTACGTCGATGCCCAGCGCGGCCAACTGGGTGCTCATCGGCGGGTAGACATTGGCATCCGAGCCGCTGACCTGATGGCCTGCCTCGCACGCCAGGCGCGCGATGCCGCCCATGAGGGTGCCGCAGATGCCAAGGATATGGATATGCACGCTATTAGTTCGCTGCCGGCACCATGAAGGCCAGGCTCAGCAGCAACTCTGCCATGAAGTAGCCGAGACTCGCGAGGATGCCGAGCGCCAGCGGCACCGACAACGCATGGCGCAGGATGTGGGCGACGACGGCGAGATTCCACACCAGCATCACGATCTGGGCAGTGACGTTTTGCATGGCGACGATCGGCCACGCCAGTAAACCGAGCAGGGCGCCGCTGCCCATCAACGCCGCCAGGGTCTGGTAAAAACGCTCAGGGAAGCGGCGCAGGAGCAGGGCGCTATGGGTGAGGATGGCCAGCACCCCGGTGTCGAGCACGGCCCACAAGGCTGCGCGGCCCAAGCCGAGATCGGGCAGCGACAGCCCCACGCTGACCAGCGTATACGCCAGCAGCGTGACAACCGTCAGTACAGGTGCGGCCGGGAGATCCTGCGGGTTGGCACGCAACAGGCAGAGGTTGCCAAACGTCTTGAGCAGCGTAAGCAGAGGTCCCATGTTATGAGCGGCGCGGCAAGCGCCCGTGAGGTATGGATTCAGTATCAGGCATTCAGGTGGCGCCCGAACCATGCGCATGCGTGCTGCGCCGCCTGGTCGAGTGTGCCTGGCTCCTCGAACAGGTGCGTAGCGCCGGGCACGATAACAAGCTCCTTGTCGCATTGCAGCAGGTCATAGGCCTGCTGATTGAGTTCGATCACCACATCGTCGTGGCCGCCGACGATAAGCAGGGTAGGCGATTTTACCCGGGCGAGATGCTGCGCACCGGCGAGATCAGGCCGGCCGCCACGTGAAACGACTGCCGCTATTGCAGAGCCCAGGGCGGCGGCGGACTGCAATGCCGCTGCTGCACCGGTGCTGGCGCCGAAATAGCCGATGCGGAGCTGGCGCGTGCGCGGGTCGGTTTGCAGCCATTCCGTTGCGCACTGAAGCCGGCGCGTGAGCAGCGCGATATCAAAACGGGTTTCGTAGTCGCGGTCTTCCTGCTCCGTGAGCAGGTCGATGAGCAGTGTCGCGAGCCCTGCCTCGTGCAGCTTGCCCGCAACATAGTTGTTGCGCGGGCTGTGCCGGCTGCTGCCGCTGCCGTGGGCAAACAGCACCACCCCGGGCGCACCGTCCGGGATTACCAGCATGCCTTCCAGTTGCGCCGTACCGGCGGGAACGCGTATCAGTTGTTGCTGGGCTGTGTGCGTCATGCGGGCGGGTGACATCTCTGCCACTGTTATGAGCAGACATCGTATCAAATTTTAACCGGCCATACATGTTAAGATTCAGGCTGAGAGCACCCCATGCAAGAATACTACGTAGATTCCCCTCCGCAATTAAATGAACTGTGCGAACGCCTGCGCGGCAGCCGCTGGGTCGCACTCGATTGTGAATTCATGCGCGAGAAGACCTATTACGCGCAACTGTGCCTGCTGCAACTCGCCACAGAGGACGTGATCGCCTGCATTGACCCGCTTGCGCTGGCCGACATGTCGCCGTTGCTGGATATCCTTTACGACCCGGCCGTGACCAAGGTGCTGCACTCGTCGCGGCAGGATCTGGAAATCTTTTACGACCTGCGCGGCGGTCTGCCGCGCCCGGTATTTGACACCCAGGTGGCCGCGGCGTTGCTCGGCTATGGCGATCAGGTGGGTTACAGCGCGCTGGTGCAGGGCATGCTCGGTGTGCAGCTCGACAAATCACAAACCCGTACCGACTGGTCAACGCGGCCACTGACGGTGGAGCAGTTGCAGTACGCAGCGGATGACGTGCGTTATCTGGGGAAAATTTACGCAGATCAGCGCGCTGAACTTGAGCAGAGGGGGCGGCTTGCATGGCTGGAGGCGGACTTTTCCGAACTGGTCGATGTGCGTCTTTACAGCAACCCCCCCGAGCAGGCATGGCAGCGTGTGCGCCAGGCCAATAGCCTGAAAGGCGTGCAGCTTGCGGTGCTGCGTGCGCTCGCGGCCTGGCGAGAGCAGCGCGCGCGCAGCAGCAATCGCCCGCGCAAGTGGATAGTGAGCGATGACGTGCTGCTCGAACTGGCGCGCCGCATGCCGGGCAATGCCGACACGCTGGCCAGGGTGCGCGAACTGGAGCCGGGCGTGCTCAGGCATCACGGCGTAGAAATCGTCAGTATTATTCAGGCCGCCAGAAATCTGCCGCAGGAGATGTGGCCGGCGCTGGAGGCGCCCTGTCGCTTGACCGCCCCACAGGATGCGCTGGTCGACGCCTTGATGGCCACGGTGCGCCTGCGTGGCGCACAAAACGCTACCAGCACCGCGAGCCTGGTTACGCGCAAGGAGCTGGAGCGGCTGGTGCTGGGGGAGCGCGACCTGCCCATTCTGCACGGTTGGCGCGGGGCGCTGGTGGGGCACGACCTGCTCGCGCTGCTACAGGGTGAAAGCATGCTGAAGGTGCGGCAGGGTAAGCTGGATATTGTCGCTTCTGCATGACGTTGACCGCAGCCGAAGGCAGTTCTATAGTGGATACCGTGGGGTGTCGTAAATTAACAGGCGTGGCAGGAGCAGTATGAGCAAGGATGGCCCGGTGTCCACCAGTGAAGGTGAATTGAAGCCGCTGGAAGTGCGCATCGATGAGTTGATCCGGGAGAGCGAGCGGCTGAAGAGCGAGAATATGGATCTGCGCAAGCGTCATGCCCTGTTACAGTCCGAGCGCGCAGCCTTGATGGAAACGACAACACAGGTACGCAGTCGCATGCAGGGTGTGATGGATCGTCTGCGTACCCTGGAGCGTGAAACGTGAAACAGGAAACAGTCACCGTTGCGGTGCAGATACTGGATAAAGAGTACCGCGTGGCATGCGAACTGCATGAACGTGATGCACTGCTGGCGTCGGCGCATTACCTGAATGGCAAGCTGCGCGAGATCCGTGATACCGGCAAGGTGGTCGGGCTTGAGCGCATGGCGGTGATGGCGGCGCTCAACATGTCGAATGAGATGTTGCAGCAACGCGTCCGCAAGGAAGACTACATGCTGACCATGGGTGCGAAGGTACGCGCCTTGCAGGAAAAGGTCGAGGCCGCGCTGGGTAAGACCAGGCAGATGGAGATTTAACGGTCTGGATTTCCGGGCCGAGCGAATTATTGAGGTATTTGACAAGTTTAGGCATCTCCTGTGGTGTACGTGAGCGGGCCGGGTAATCCCTTGAGCCTTAATTCATACCTACGGGAACCCCCATATCGATGTTGTTGTGCATGTCCTCCCCTGGAGGAAAGCCTGATACGTCGTCCGGGTTCCCACTTGAACCCCCAGGTTCAAGGTCGAAGGTCAGTCACGGCACCGGCGGGAGATGCCTCCAGTTTTTCGGTCGCGCAGCCCGCCGCATGTTTGCGGCCATGCGCCGGTAGATAACCTGAATGCCTTCCCGTTCCGATATCCGCTCCCGATTGCGGCAACAACGACGCGCACTCAGCGCCGAGGCGCGCCTGTTGAGTGCGCGCCAGGTGGCGCAGCAGCTGGTCGCCAGCCCGGTGTTTCGAGCCGCCCGCCGCATCGCCTTTTACTGGCCGAGCGATGGCGAAATCGACGTGCTGCCGGTCTTGCAGTATGCCTGGGCGTGCGGCAAGACCTGTTATCTCCCGGTGCTGTGGCGTTGCAACCGGCTCGGTTTTGCCGTCTGCCGCACAGGGGGCGCGTTGACGCTCAACCGGTTTGGCATCCCCGAACCGGTGTTGCCTGTACGCCAGCTGGTCAGCGCCCTGGCGCTTGATCTGGTGTTGTTGCCGTTGGTGGGGTTTGACGCGCAGGGCTATCGTTTGGGGATGGGTGCGGGTTTTTATGACCGCACGCTGGCCCACCGCAGCCGGGGCTTGCGCTGGCGTCGCCCGCGTTTGGTGGGTGTCGCCTACGACTTTCAGCAAGTACCAAACATAGTACCGGCACCGTGGGATGTGCCGCTGGATGCGGTCGTCACGCCAATCCAGTGGCATGTCCCGCGCTGACGCATTTTTAGGCATAATGGTGACATGAACAGCAAGGAATTCGCGCGCCGCCGCAAAGAGCTGATGCAGATGATGGGCAAAGGCGCGATGGCCATCCTGCCTGCCGCACCGCAGCGCCTGCGTAACCGTGATGCGGAATATCCCTATCGTCAGGACAGCGATTTTCACTACCTCACCGGCTTCCCGGAGCCGGAGGCGGTGGCGGTGCTGATTCCGGGGCGCAAGCACGGTGAATACGTTTTATTCTCACGTGAGCGCGACGTCGAAAAGGAAACCTGGAGCGGCCGTCGTGCCGGACAGGAAGGCGCGTGTGCTGAATATGGCGCCGATGATGCGTTCCCCATCAGTGATATCGACGACATACTGCCCGGCCTGATGGAACACTGCGAGCGCGTGTTCTATGCCATGGGCCAGGAGTTTGACCAGCGCTTGATGCAGTGGGTGAACCAGATCCGGCAGCAGTCACGCAGTGGCTCACACCCGCCTACCGAGTTTGTCGCACTCGATCATCTGGTGCATGAGATGCGGCTGTACAAAAGTCGCGCCGAGAGCAGCACCATGCGCAAGGCGGCGCGGATCAGCGCCGCTGCCCACCGGCGCGCCATGACAACGTGCCGCCCCGGGATGATGGAATACCAGCTCGAAGCGGAACTGCGGCATGAGTTTATGCGCTCCGGCAGTCAGGCCGTCGCCTACAATCCCATCGTCGGCGGCGGTGCCAATGCCTGCATCCTGCACTACACCGAAAATAATATGATGCTGAATGATGGCGATCTGGTGCTCATCGATGCCGGTGCTGAACTCGATAATTACGCCAGTGATATCACGCGCACCTTTCCCGTTAACGGACAATTCTCGGCAACGCAGCGCGCCATATACGAGATTGTGCTGGCGGCCCAGGATGCCGCAATCAGCAGGATCAGCCCCGGCAATCACTGGAACGAACCGCATGAGGCAGCAGTGCGGGTGCTGACGCAGGGGCTGCTTGATCTCGGCCTGCTCAAGGGCAAGCTGGCGGCGTTACTCAAGAGTGAGGCCTATCGCCGCTTCTACATGCACCGCACCGGTCACTGGCTGGGCATGGACGTGCATGACGTCGGTGACTACAAGGTGGGCGGCGTCTGGCGCATGCTGGAGCCGGGCATGGTGCTTACCGTCGAGCCCGGGCTGTACATCCCTGTCGGCAGTAAAGGGGTGGCGAAGAAATGGTGGAACATCGGCGTGCGCATCGAGGACGATGTGCTGGTGACGGCGAACGGCCACGAGGTGTTGACGGCCGGGGTGCCGAAGACCGTGGCCGAGATTGAGAGTCTGATGCGCAAACAGTGATATGGCTACCGACTACGACATCCTGATTGTTGGCGGCGGTATGGTCGGTGCCAGCCTCGCCTGTGCACTGGGCAGAGACACAGCACAACCACGGGTCGGCGTGGTGGAGGCCATGGCGTTCAACCACGTACAGCAGCCGAGCTACGATGCGCGCACTACCGGGCTGTCATACGGCAGTCGCCGTATTCTGGAATCCATGAATGTGTGGGATGGCATTGCGGCTGAAGCGGTGCCGATCAAAAAAATTCACATCTCGGATCGTGGACATTTCGGGCGCACGCGTCTCGCCAGTGCCGATCATGGTGCGGAGGCGTTTGGCTATATCGTGGAGAACCGCGTGCTGGGTGCGGCGATGATGCAACGCATGACGGTTGCGGCCAATGTGGAGCTGCTGTGTCCGGCTACCCTGCGTGATCTCAATGTCGACGCTGATGCCGCGCACGCAACCATCGTCCGGGATGACGGGCGCGAGCAACTGCTGCATGCACGGCTGGTCGTGATCGCCGATGGCCAAAAATCCGTTGCCCGTGAGCGGCTCGGTATCAGTACAAAACAGCGGGACTATGGCCAGAGTGCGCTGGTGACGACAGTGACATCTGGGCGCGGGCATGACCATACTGCCTTTGAACGCTTCACCCATACCGGCCCGCTGGCGATATTGCCGTTAAAAGAAAGCCGTTGTGCGGTGGTGTGGACGTTAAGTGCGGATGAGGTCGAGGCCGTGCTGGCGCAGAGTGATGCAGAATTTTTGCAGGGGTTGCAGGCACATTTCGGCAGCCGCCTTGGCAGGCTGAGTGCGCCCGGTACGCGGCGGGTGTATCCACTGATGCTGCAATGTGCCGAAACCCTGGTGCGCCCGCGCGCCGTGCTGATCGGTAATGCCGCACACACTCTGCATCCGATAGCCGCGCAAGGCTTTAATCTGGGTCTGCGTGATGCAGCGGTGCTCGCGGGTCTGGTGCACGAGACAGTGAGTCACGGCGGCGATCCGGGTGACGCACAGCTGCTGGAGAGTTATGTCCGGCAACGGGCGCGTGACCAACGCAGTGTGACGGCCTTCACCGACGGCCTGGTGCGGTTGTTTTCCAATGATTTCCTGCCGCTGGTGCTGGCGCGTAATGCGGCACTGGTAGCGGCCGATATCATTCCCGCGCTCAAGCGTTCCATAGGGCGCCGGGCCATGGGGCTGGCGCATTACAGCCGTCTGCGGCGTCAAAACCGCGCATAATACCGAAACTGTTTATGTTAATCTGCATTGAGGTGAGCGCATGAAGAAGACATGGATATTGGTGGCACACCGCTCGGGCGCCCGGTTGTTTGAAAATGATGGTCCGGGCAAGGGCCTGAGGGCCGTGCGGGAGATTGCCAACCCGGAGGGGAGGCTTAAAACCCATGATATTACTTCGGACAGACCCGGGCGCACTTCCGACAGTCAAGGTACGCACCACAGCTATGGTAAGGAACTGCATGACCCCAAGGAGCACCTGGCACAGCAATTTGCCAGGCAACTGGCGGGCGTGTTGAATGACGGCCGCAACCAGCATTGCTATGACCAGCTGGTTCTGGTCGCCGACCCGCGCTTTCTCGGCGAACTGCGCGAGGCGCTCGACCAGGCGACTGCCGCACTGGTCACGGCCACATTAAACAAGGATCTGGTCAACGTCGATGATCATGATATCCTGCAGCACCTGAGTGATGTGATCAGGTTGTAGCATCACATCCGGTTATGCAGCGTCTACCGGACCAGGTGTGAAATATTTTTAAATTCTGCGTGGGCGGCATCTCGCAGCCACTCAAACAACACAGACTCGGTGTTGGTCACCACGACGTCACTGTGACGCAGGCGTGCGAGGGCGTTTTGATGATGCCCTTCGGCGCGCGAGCAGACGGCGTCTTCAATTACAAATATTTCCCGGCCAGCACGCTTCAGCTCCAGCGCAGTTTGCAGAATACACACGTGCGTTTCCATGCCAGCGAGAATGACCTGTGCGCGGCCGCTCGCGTTCAGTGCGTCCATGAAGCCCGCTGCCGCACAACAGGAAAAACAGGTTTTTTCTATCGGTATTGTCTGGGCCGGGAGCAGTGCCGCAAGCCCAGCCTCGGTGTTACCCAGGCCCTTGGGGTATTGCTCGGTAACGAGCAGCGGGATGTTTAACAGGGTGGCAGCCTGCAGCAGTGTGCCGCTGTTGCGCAACAGGCGTTCGCGTGCGGCGTCCGGCATGGCGGCGCTGAGTCGTGTTTGCGCATCGACCAAGACCAGGAGACTGTCACTTGCTCTGCACAACATTAGCGTAGTCCCCCTTGCCGAACTCCATGGGGTTGCTTACGGATGTAGCCAGGTGTTGATGTGTGCCAGATCGGCCGGGCTTAATGTGCCCGCTGCCTGTTTGAGCCGCAGGGTCTGCAGGATGTAGTCGTAGCGGGCACGGGCATGGTCACGCTCCGTGCGGAACAGCTCACGCTGTGCATCCAGCACATCCACCTCGGTGCGGGTACCGACCTCGAGTCCCACCCTGGTGGACTCGAGTGCGGTGTGGTTGGAGGTAACGGCCTGTCGCAGTGCCTGTACCCGGCTGATATTGGCGGTTACCGAGAGGTAGGCATCACGCGTCTGCCGCAGCACGCTGCGTTGTTGCTGTTCCAGTATGGCCAGCGCCTGGCTGTGTCTGGCGTGTGCCTCGCGCGTGCGCGAGTTGATGAGGCCGCCCTGATAGAGTGGAACATTGAGTTGGAGTGTCAGTGTGTCGCCCAGTGTTTCGCTGCCGCCGAAGCGCCCACCGCCGGATTCCGCGAAGATCCGGTTGCCGACGATATCGACGCTGGGGTAGTGGCCGGCGCGTTGTCGTTCAATTTCCTCGAGGGCGATTTCAGCGCCGGACTGGGCGGCGCTGATCAGCAGATTTTGCCGCAACGCGGTATCTGCCCACTGCTGTATGTCCTGTGGCTCGGGTGTAACCAACGGGATCTCTGCTTGCAGCGGGATCAGGCCGCCATGTGGTTGCGCAGTAATTTCCCGTATCGCCTCATGGGCCGAGGCCAGTCGCCGTTCGGCGTCAATTTCCTGGGCCACGGCCGAGTCATAGCGCGCCTGGGTCTCTTGTACATCGGTGATGGCAACCAGACCGACGTCAAAACGCTGCTGGCTTTGTTCGAGTTGCTGGCCTATGGCCTTTTTCTCGGCTAATGCAAACACCAGATTATCCTGCGCCGCCAGCACGTCGAAGTAGGCCGTGGCGACGCGCGTCATGAGCTCCTGTTCGGCGGCATTGTAGATGGCCTCGGCCTGGGCAATACGGGCATCGGCCTGGCGTAATTGCACATAGGTATCGCGGTGATAGACCGGCTGGGTGAGCGTGAGGCTGTAGCCGTTGCTGTTGAAGTGTGTTACACCGGCAGCGCTGGCGGGCTGCGAGATGTCCAGCCGATTGGCGGTGGTGTTGGCGTTGGCGCTGATGGTGGGCAGCAACAAGGCCTCGCTCTGCGGCTTGCTTTCAAGCACGGCAAGCCGCGCAGCCTCGGCACCTTTCAGTTGCGCATCGTTTTCCTGCGCCAGACGGTAGACGTCGAGTAAATTCTCGGCGTGTGCGGGAACTGCAAAGGCAGAGATGGAAAAACACAAGGCGAGGAGGCTGTGGCGCATGGGTTATACCGCTCGTTCTGAAGCAGACTCGGGCATATAGGATACCTGTTTCCGCGCGCGCGATACCAGCGTATACACCGTGGGAATCACGAACAGGGTGAGCAACGTACCGAGCAGCAGGCCACCGACGATGACCCAGCCGATGGGCTGGCGGCTCTCGGCGCCCGCGCCGCTGGCGAGCGCGAGCGGCAATGTGCCCAACACCATGGCGGCGGTAGTCATCAGGATGGGACGCAGACGCAGGCTGGAGGCTTCGATCACGGCGCTGCGCAGATCGTGGCCACGGGCCTGCAGTTTATTGGCAAAGTCCACAATCAGGATGCCGTGCTTGGTGATCAGGCCGATCAGCATCACCATGCCGATCTGGCTGTAGACATTGAGTGTGCCGCCCGTGAGCTTGAGCGCCAACAGCGCACCGGTAATGGCGAGCGGTACAGTAAGCATGATGGTGAAAGGGTCGATGAAACTCTCGAATTGTGCGGCGAGCACGAGATAAATAAACAGCAGCGCAAGCACAAATGTGAGATACAAGGCGGCGCCGGATTCCTTGAATTCCAGCGATTGACCGTCCAGCGAGGTTCGCGCACTGGGGGGCAGGGTTTCCCTGGCAGTCTTCTCCATGAAATCGAGTGCGTCGCCGAGCGAATGTCCGGGGGCGATGTTGGCGCTGATGGTGGCCGAACGCAGGCGGTTGAAGTGATTCAGTTCTTTGGGCGCAACGTCTTCTTGCACGCGCACGATATTGGAGAGTTGTATCAGTTGCCCGTCGTTGCCGCGCACAAAAATAGACGAGAGATCGCTGGGGTCGCGCCGTTCCGCGTCGCGCAGCTTGACGATGACATCATACTGTTCACCTTCACGCTTGAAGCGCGTCACCTGACGTCCGCCGAGCAGGGTTTCCAGGGTGTGGCCGACCGTGTCGACACCGACGCCGATGCTGGCGGCCTTGTCGCGATCCAGCTCCACGCTGAGACGCGGCTTGTTGAGCTTGAGGTCGCTGTCGAGATTTACCAGCCCAGGAAACTGCGACAGCTTGGCAGTAAAGTCGTCCACCAGGGTTTGCAGCTCCGCGTAGGATCCAGCCTGGATGACAAACTGTACCGGCGGATTGCGAAAGCTTTGTCCCAGTGACGGCGGGCTGATGGGGAAGGCCAGCACGCCGGGCAGCATGAACATCTGGGGGCCGAGCGCGGCCGCGATCTGCTGCGCCGAACGTGTCCGCTGTTCCCAGGGCTTGAGGTTCACAAACGAAAGCGCCATGGTCACCGGGTTGGGCCGCTCAAGTCCGGGGGCGACGACCATAAAGTAAGTGTTGACCTCGGGCACCTGGGCATACAGTTGTTCGATCTGCTGCGCATAGCGGTCGGTATAGCCCATGGTGGAACCCTCGGGCGAGAACATGAGCCCGATCAGGATGCCGCGATCTTCAAGCGGTGCCAACTCCGACTTGATCATGACGAACAGGCCTGCGCTGCTGGCCGCCACCAGTGCGCCAATCAGGATCACGGCCAGGCGCTGGTTAAGTGCGCGCGTGAGCAGGCGCTGATAACCCTGGTTGAGCGCAAGCAGCCACTGCTCACTCAACTGATACAGTCGACTGTGGCTCTTTTCATGGCGCAGGATTTTTGAGCACATCATGGGTGTGAGCGACAGCGCGACAAAGCCGGACACCAGTACCGCCGCCGCGACAGTGAGCGCAAATTCGGCGAACAAACGCCCGGTATTGCCGGTGGCGAAGGCCAGCGGCGTGAATACCGCTACCAGGGTGAGTGTCATGGCAATGACCGCGAAGGCGATCTCTTTACTGCCTTCCAGCGCGGCAGCCAGCGGCGCCATGCCGTGCTCAATGCGGCGCTGAATGTTCTCCAGCATGACGATGGCGTCATCTACCACCAGACCGATAGCGAGTACCAGCCCGAGCAGGGTGAGGATATTGATGGAGAAGCCCATGGCATACAGGAAGATGCAAGCGCCGATCAGCGATACCGGGATGGTGACAAACGGAATCAGGGTTGCGCGCAGCGTGCGCAGAAACAGGAAGATGACCAGCATCACCAGCACCAGCGCTTCGAGCATGGTAGTAAACACAGCGTCTATCGACTTTTCAATAAATACGGACTGGTCGAAGGCCACCTTTAACTGCATGCCTTCGGGCAGGGCCGCCACGATTTTGGGCAGCTCTTCTTTGACTGCTTGCCCCACGGTGAGTGTGTTGGCGGTGGACTGTTTGACGACGCCGAGACCCACGGCCGGGTTGCCGTTCACACGCACGGCGTTACGCTCGTCCGCCGGCCCGATCTCGGCATTGCCCACATCGCTCAGGCGCACCGGGTAACCGGACACTTGGCGGATGATGATGCGGTTGAATTGCTCCGGCGTGCGTAAATCGGTTTCGGTCAGTACGGTGAACTCACGCTGGTCGCTCTCGATGCGGCCGGAAGGAATTTCCAGGTTCTGGCTGCGCAGCGCGTCTTCCACGTCCTGTGGTGTGAGCTGGTAGGCCGCGAGGCGGTCACGGTCGAGCCAGATGCGCATGGCAAAACGCCGCTCGCCGCCGATGATCACGCTGGCCACGCCGGACAGCGTTTGCAGGCGGTCTTTCACAATGCGGCTGGCGTAATCCGTGATTTCCAGCTGGTCGTGGTGATCGCTGGAGAAGGCGATCCAGATGATGGCCTGGGCGTCGGCTTCAATCTTTGCCACCACTGGTTCGTCCACGTCGTCCGGCAACCGTCCGCGCGCGCGCGACACCCGGTCGCGCACATCACTGGCGGCCGCATCCGGGTCGCGGGTACGTACAAATTCCACGGTGATCTGGCTTACTTCTTCGCGACTCGTGGATTTGATGGTTTTGATGCCTTCGATGCCGGAGAGGGTGTCTTCCAGTGGCCGCGTCACCTGGCTTTCTATCACCGGGGCGCTGGCGCCGGTATAGACGGTACGCACCGACACGATGGGTGCATCGATGTTGGGGTACTCGCGCACCGTAAGACGTTGATAGGAGATGATGCCGATCAGTACCAGCAACAGGCTCATCACCGTTGCCAGCACCGGTCGGCGGATGGAGAGTTCGGAAAGTGTCACGGCGTGTCAGCGGTCGGTGGCTGGGTATCGCTGTCCGGCGTAAGCGGGCGCACCGGCGCGCCGTCACGTAGTTTGGTCTGTCCGGCCGTGACTACGGCATCGCCGGCCTGCAGGCCGTTGGTGATTTCCACCGCGCCTGCGCTGCGTTCACCGGTTTGCACGACGGTCTGCACCGCCTTGCCATCGACAATGCGATAGACGATCTGCTTGCTGTCGAGCGGTACCAGTGCCTGCTCCGGCACCAGCACGGCATCAGGACGGGTGTCGAGCACCAGCGACACGCGGGCAAACATGCCGGGGCGCAGCAGCTGATCGGGATTGGGCACCCGCGCACGCAGCAACAGGGTGCGTGTCTGTTCATCTACGCGCGGGTCTATGGCGTAGATACTGCCGCTGAAGCTCTGTGCAGGGTAGGCATCTACCTGCAACACGGCCTCCTGCCCCGGCTTGACCGACGCGAGATAGTTTTCCGGTACACGGAAATCGAGTTTCAGTGTCTGGATGTCCTCCAGGTTGACGATGTCCTGCCCTTCCTTGACGTAATCACCGACACTGACCTGGCGCAGCCCCAGTATGCCGGCAAAGGGGGCGGTCAGACGGGTCTTGGCCAGCCGTGCCTCGGCCAGCGCCAACTGGGCCTGCGAGCTGCGCAGATTTTCCTGCGCCTCATCGTAGTTCTGCTGGCTTAACAGTTTTTTCTGCAGCACATCGCGCGCGCGGTCGAAGTTGAGCTGATTGAGTCGCACCATCGCCGCACTCTCCGCGCGCTGGGCCCGTTGCTCGGAGTCGTCGAGCCGGATCAGTGCGACGCCCGCCTTGACGGTATCGCCCTCGGTAAAATGTATCGACATGATGCGGCCGGCGATCTCGGAGCGGATAATCACCGACTCGTTGGCGCGTAAGCTGCCAACGGCGCTGACACTGCGTTTGACTACACCATTGTAGGCAGTGGCTGCCTCTACCGGCAGCGCCATCGCGCCCGGCGGGCCGCCTTTGGCATTGGCGCCGCCGGGTGGGTTGTTGTCACTGCAGGCGTTCAGTAGTAGCAGGCTGCCCAGCAGGAGGGTAGGTACCGCAAGGCGGGCTGTTCGGGTCGGACACATGTTATGAGCTACCTTGGCGGCTGGGGGGAGGCACGATGCCGGTGAGTATGACGTCGACGACCATCTGACTGTAGCGCAGCGGGTCATCGGCAAAATCCACGTCCGGGAAGTGGCGCAGCATGTCGCGCCCCTGGAAGAAAAAGATATTGGTGCCGACCAGCAGTTGGGCGATGAGCGCCGGGTCGAGTTCTGCACGTAATTCACCGCGGTTCTGGGCGTGGCGCAGAATGTCTACCAGGCGCGAGAAGTTCTCGCCACACAGTTGCTCTGCCAACTCCTTGCCGCGGCGCACGCCACCTTCCAGCAGTTCGCGTTGTACCAGCCGCGTAAGATGGTAATGACGATCGAGGTGGGCGATATGGGCGGCGGCAAAATGTCTCAAACGCTCGGCCAGATGGCCGTCATGGTTTACCAGTTCGTCGACCAACGTGCGGGCCTCGGCGCAGGCCGTGCCCAGCACGGTCTGGTACAGCGTTTCCTTGGAGGAAAAGTGATGGAAGATGTTGCCCTTGCTGACGCCCGCCTGCTCGGCAACCATATTAATGGATACGCCGTCATAGCCGTACTCGGCGAATAAACGTTCGGCGGTTTGCAGAATGCGCTGGGCTGCTTCCGCCAAGGTGTGAGGCGGCTGAATGGCGGGCGCAGAGGCGTTGCCGGGGGCCACAGAGATATCCTTGCTGGTTGGAAGCGCCGGGCCATTGTACAAACCGAATGGTCGGTTTGCAACCTTGGGGTAGGCCTAAAACACGAAGGCCTGGGCGGCGGGTGCGTTGATCAGGGGCGGGATATCGGTTTCAAACAGGCTCTCGCGGGTCCATTCGGCAGGCCCCAGCCGCGTAATCAGCAAGGCCTCCATGCTGGGTGCTTGACCCACCACCATGAATAAGCGGCCGCCGACACTCAACTGTTGTTGGAGCTGCTCAGCAAACAGTGGCAACGACCCGGTGACGGCAATAACGTCATAGGGCGCGTGCGGTGCCCAGCCACCCGCCGCGTCGCCTGCTTCCAGGGTGACATTGGTAATGCCGTGTGCGGCAAGTTTTTCACCCGCGGACGCAATAAAATCGGCAAAGATGTCCACGCTGTATACCTGTTTGGCAGAGCGTGCCAGCAGGGCGGTGAGGTAGGCGCCGCCGGTGCCAATTTCGAGCACGTTGTCGGAAGGCTGGACGTCGAGCGCTTGCAACAGTCTCGCCTCCATGCGCGGTGACAGCATGACCTGGCCATGGCCAAGCGGCAGTTCAGTGTCGGCGAAAGCGAGATTGTGATGTGTGGCAGGGACGAACTCCTCGCGCGGCAACTGGGCGAGTAGCGCCAGCACCCGCGGATCAAGCACCTCCCACGGGCGGATTTGTTGTTCAATCATGTTGAAACGGGCTTGTTCGATGTTCTTCATTGCAGAGCCTGAAGCGGATTCAAAATTGAGGCACCCATGGTACTGACAACGCTGTCGCCAAGTCTATACCGATCAGCGTTCCCCACCCTGCGGGCAGGGGTGGTACCGGCTTGCAAAGCCGCCTGCTATCAGCTACGGTGCAGGAGGCAGCTAGGGGTGTTTGTTCATGTGTTGCGCATGGGCAGGCTGAGATGGGGCGCAAGCCCATAACCCTTTGAACCTGATCCGGTTAACTCCGGCGTAGGAAAGCGGCAGCACGTTTTGCCTGCGCCCGTGGCATAGACATATTTAAGGTGATACATGAGCGCACTCCCCGAGAAACATCTGAGCCAGACCGCAGCGCTGGACCCGGCGGTTACCCAGGCCTTCCCCCAGTCGCGCAAGATATACGTTACCGGCAGTCGGCCAGACATCCGCGTACCGATGCGCGAGGTGAGCCTCTCCGATACACCGGCGAGTCTCGGTGCCGAACAGAATCTGCCCGTACACGTGTACGACACCTCCGGGCCTTATACCGACCCGGCGGCGCACATCGATCTGCGCCAGGGGCTGCCGGCCTTGCGCACGGCGTGGATACAGGAGCGCGGCGATACCGAGCAACTGAGCGAGACCAGCTCGCGTTATGGCCGTGCCCGTGCGACTGACCCGGCGCTTGCGGCCCTGCGCTTTGCCCATCTGCACAAACCGCGGCGGGCGCAGGCGGGCGCCAACGTGACCCAGATGCATTATGCGCGGCGCGGTATTATCACACCTGAAATGGAATTCATCGCCCTGCGCGAGAACCAGAAACTCGATCTGGCGCGCGTGCACGGCTTGCTGGAGCAGCAGCATCCGGGCGAGTCATTCGGCGCCGCCATCCCGCAGCACATGACGCCGGAATTTGTGCGCGACGAAGTGGCGCGCGGGCGCGCCATCATTCCGGCCAATATCAACCATCCCGAACTGGAGCCGATGATCATCGGCCGCAATTTTCTGGTCAAAATCAATGCCAACATCGGCAATTCTGCCGTCACTTCCAGTATTGAGGAGGAAGTGGAAAAAATGGCCTGGTCCATACGCTGGGGCGGCGATACGGTGATGGATTTATCCACCGGCAAGAACATCCACGAGACGCGTGAATGGATCATCCGTAATTCGCCGGTGCCCATCGGTACGGTGCCGATTTATCAGGCGCTGGAAAAGGTGGACGGCAAGGCGGAGGAGCTTACCTGGGAAATTTTCCGCGACACGCTCATTGAGCAGGCCGAGCAGGGGGTGGATTATTTTACTATCCATGCAGGCGTGCGGCTGGCGTATATACCGCTGACCGCGAAGCGGGTCACCGGCATCGTGTCACGTGGCGGCTCCATCATGGCCAAGTGGTGTCTCGCCCATCATCAGGAAAGTTTCCTCTACACGCACTTTGAAGACATCTGCGAGATCATGCAGGCCTACGACGTTTCCTTCTCACTTGGTGACGGCCTGCGCCCCGGCTCGATTGCCGACGCCAATGACGCTGCGCAGTTCGCCGAACTGGAGACCCTGGGCGAACTGACCCAGATCGCCTGGAAACATGACGTGCAGACCATGATTGAAGGCCCCGGCCATGTGCCCATGCATATGATAAAAATCAACATGGATAAGCAGCTCGCGGAATGCGGCGAAGCGCCGTTCTACACGCTGGGGCCGCTCACTACCGATATCGCGCCGGGCTACGACCATATTACATCCGCCATCGGCGCAGCCATGATCGGCTGGTACGGTTGTGCCATGCTGTGCTACGTCACGCCCAAGGAGCATCTGGGGCTGCCGAACAAGAACGATGTGCGCGAAGGCATCATCGCCTACAAGATCGCTGCGCACGCCGCTGACCTCGCCAAGGGCCATCCCGGCGCGCAACTGCGCGACAATGCCCTTTCCAAGGCCCGGTTTGAGTTTCGCTGGGAGGACCAGTTTAATCTCGGCCTCGATCCGGAACGGGCGCACGAATATCACGATGAAACCCTGCCCAAGGAGTCCGCCAAACTGGCGCACTTCTGTTCCATGTGCGGGCCCCATTTCTGCTCCATGAAAATTACCCAGGATGTGCGCGAATACGCCGCACAGAAAGGTATTGAGAGTGACGCGCAGGCGCTGGCAGAGGGCATGCAGGAAAAGGCGCGTGAGTTCAAGACCCAGGGTGGGCAGGTCTACCATAAGTTATAGCAATGCCTGTCTGGGCGGCCCGCAGGAGGCCTGAGTCCGTGTTGCAAAAGCCATTCAAGCCAGTCCGTGCGCACCCGTTACCCTGATATACAAGCCTACGCCGAGCATCGGCTGGCGGTCGAGCCGCCGCATGTGCTGCATGTGGAGGAATGCGGCAATCCCGCAGGCGTGCCGGTGCTGTTTGTGCACGGTGGTCCGGGTGCGGGCTGCGAGGCCTACCATCGGCGTTTTTTTGATCCCGCCTTGTACCGCATCATTCTGTTCGACCAGCGCGGTGCGGGACGCTCCACGCCGCATGCGGAACTGGAGGGCAACACCACCCAGGCGCTGGTGGCGGATATGGAGTATATCCGCACCCAGCTCGGCGTTGAGCGCTGGGTATTGTTTGGCGGTTCGTGGGGTTCGACGCTGTCGCTCGTGTATGCGGAAACGCATCCGGCACGTGTGCTGGGCCTGATATTGCGCGGCATATTTTTATGTCGACCGCGCGAGATCGAATGGTTTTACCAGCAAGGCGCGAACCGGATTTTCCCTGACTACTGGCAGGATTTCGTGCGCCCGATTCCGGAGAGCGAGCGCGGTAATCTGGTGCAGGCCTATCACCGGGTACTGACCGGGCCGGACGAAGTGGCGCGCCTGGCGGCGGCCAAGGCGTGGTCAGGCTGGGAAGGTCGCGCACTCACGCTGTTGGCAAGCCCGACCGTGCTCGACCACTTTACCAATGCCCACACAGCGCTCAGTCTTGCGCGCATCGAATGTCACTACTTCATGCACGACAGCTTTCTCGAGCCGAACCAGATTCTGCGCGATGCGCACAGGCTACAGGACATACCGGGCGTGATCGTGCATGGCCGTTACGATATGGTATGCCCCTTGGCGAGCGCGTGGGAGCTGCATCAGGCCTGGCCGCAGGCGCAGCTCAATATCATTCCCGATGGCGGACATGCGGCGAGCGAGCCTGGTACCACGCACGCGTTGATTGAGGCCGCAGACGCGATGGCTCGACGCTTCCAGGCCAGCCTGCCGTGATTGCGCTGTTGCAACGTGTGACGCAGGCGCAGGTAACGGTGGATGAAGCCGTGATCGCGCGCATCGGACCGGGTCTGCTGGTGTTTGTCGGTGCGGAGCGTGATGACAAGGAGACGGAGGCCGACAGGCTGTTGGCGCGCATACTGGGGTACCGCGTGTTCGCAGACGCACAAGGCAAAATGAATCACAGCCTGCGTGATGTCGAGGGTGAGTTGTTACTGGTGCCGCAATTCACGTTGGCGGCAGATACCCATAAGGGTATGCGCCCGAGCTTCACGCCGGCGGCGATGCCGGAGCAGGGTGCACGCCTGTTTGACTACCTGCTGTGCAAGGCCAGCGCCGGGTATGGGAAAGTGGCGTGCGGCCGTTTCGGAGCAGACATGCAGGTGTCTCTTACCAATGATGGCCCGGTTACATTCTTGTTACGCATGGCGCCGTAAGACGCCATCCATCAGGTCAGGTAGTTGAACAGTGACAGGTTCTGCACCTTGATGAATGACTGTTGTGCGGCCTGCAGCGCCAGTAGTTGAGCGTTGAGCTGGCTGGCGGCGGCAGCATAATCGAGATCCTGCACGGTGGAGAGTGTCTGCTTGATCTGCAGTGTGTAGGCGGCGTTCACGTCCTGTTGGCTGTCAATGGCGTTGATACGCGCGCCTATACCGGAAAGGGTGGCAAGGATGTTATTTACCGATTGATCGATGTCGGTGAGGGTGCGGTTCATGGCATTGTTGAACTGGGCCTTCCCTGCCGGACTGTTGATGGGTGCTTCCAGCGCTACCGCCATGTTCTGCAGGGTGGTGAAGATATCCTGATTGGCGCTGGGGGTGACGGTGAAGCTGTCGCCGCCCGCAGGTGCGCCGCTGACACTGGTCTGAATACCGTTGAAACTGATAGTTTCGCCACTGCTGTAAGGCTGGGCGTTCAGGACTGTGGTTGACGTGGTGTTGTTGATAACATCAAACGTGGTTGATGAGGTGAAGAGAATTGTGAAATTGTGCGCCTGGTAGGCAGAGGCACTTACCACCGTGCCCGTGTCGATAATGCCGTTGCCTGCATTGGCGGTATTTTCGAGTGTGGTGAACGCCCCGTTGCCGTTGCGGATCATTTGGAAGACTGCCGTGCCGGAATCATCCACCGCCACTTGTCGTGTAGGGCCTATCTGCAAGAAACGCTGGCCTTGATCGCCATTGTAGATGTAGCTGCCGGCCGCTGTGCGGGCGAACGGCTGAGTCTGGCCTTTATACCCCGCAAACAGGTAGCCGTTGCTCTCATCTTTGGTGTTGGCGAGGCTTAGCAACTCATCCAGCCGCTGGCGAATTTCTAGCGCAATGGATGCGCGATCACTGTTGTTAAGCGTGCTGTTGTTGGCTTGTACCGCGAGCGTGCGCACATTCTGCAACAGGCTGTTAACGTTGTTCAGCGTGGATTCTTCAAGATTGAGACGTGTGCGTGCGGCATCAATGTTCGACTGGTATTGATCGTTGACGGACACTGCCTGCGTCAACTCAAGCACCCGGCTGGCCCCGGCAGGGTCGTCAGAGGGTGTGAGGATACGCTGTCCAGTGGCGAGCTGTTGTTGTGTCTTGTTAAGCTGCGCCTGCTGATTAAGTATGCTATTGATGCCTTGTTGCTGCGCCTGGGCGGTCGATATGCGCATGGCCTATCTCCGCAGTGTGGCGAGCAGAGTATCGAACAATTCATTTGTGGTGCCTATAACGCGTGCAGCGGCCTGGTAGGCTTGCTGGTAACGTATCAGGTCGGCAGCTTCCTCATCGAGGTTGACACCTGAGACAGCTTCACGGGTCTGTATTATTTGATTGAGCAGGGCTTCCTGTGCTTTGCGGTTGATGTCGGCTTGGTGGGTCTTGCTGCCCACGTCGGCCACCAGTTGGCCATAGTCAGCTTGATAGGTTGCCGTTCCAGCTGCGAGGGTATTTTGAGTTTGCAAGCCGACCAGTAATAATGCATTGCGGTTGTCGGCGACACCGCTGGTGTTGGGCTCTACGGAGAATGTGTCGCCCGCCGCTGGTGTGCCGTTGAGCTGTATCTGCCAGCCGTTATAGGAGATGTTTGCGCCCGGGGTATAGGCCAGTCCCGTCGGATTGCCGGTGCCGGGGCCGGTCACATCGTAGGTGGTGGCGCTGGTAAAAGTAATGGTGACCAATTGCTGTAGATTGGTGTCGGCGGCGTTGACCACCGTGCCGGATGAAATCGTGCCGGCACCGGTGTTGGCGAGTGTCGCAGAGGTGCGAATAGGTGCGGCGGCTGCGATCTTTCTTGTGTCCGAAATGGCGACACCAATATTGGCTGCGCCGTTACGCGTGGGCCTGATGAGGAAACTGTCGCCTGTGTTGATGGTGCCGGCGCCCAGGCTGATCGTGACGCCATCAACGGTGGCTGGGGTGCCGGGGAAGCCTGCCAGCGTGGTGGTGGTGTTGTCCGACAGCCGTGTCAGCGTGTAGCTGCCCCCGGTATTTTGCAGCAGATAGTCGCTGGTGGTGAGTGCGCCGATGCTGGTGATGGAGGCGTTTACCACGCCAGTGCCGGTGTTGGGGCTGCTACCGGTGCGCGCGAGTACCTGGGCCGTACCACTGGTAAAGAAATTGGCGCCGAGCACGCCGTTCAGATCCTGGCCCGCGCCATGCTGGGCGTTGAAGGTGATGGCAAGGCCGTCCGCTACACGTCCCAGTGCGTTTTGTGCGCTGTCGAGCACGGTGCGGCGAAAGTCGAGCAGTCCGCCGGTAATGCCGCCAATCAAGTTGTCGGTGATGGTGGTGGCGATACTGCCGACCGTGATCGTGACCTCTTTACGTGAGGAGTCGAAGGCATTGGTGCTGGTGCTCAGGGTATTGGCCTGGGCGCCCAGTACCAGACTCTGGCCGCTGCCGATAAAGACATTCACCGCACCATCGTCTTGTGTCACAGTGGTCACCGCGACCTGCGTGGCGAGTTTGGCGATCAATATGTCGCGCTGGTCCAGCAGATCGTTGGGAAGTTGGCCATTGTTGGCGCCCTGGGCCGTTGTGATACTGCTGTTCAGTTTGGCGATGCCTGCCGCAAGACTGTTGATTTCAGCAACGGCGGTGGCGAGTTGCGAGTTTATTCCGTTATTGAGGTCGCTCAGGCGCCGGTCAAAATAATGAAAACGATCCGTCAACGCGGTGGCACTGCTCAACATCACCTGGCGCGACGGAATCGAAGCCGGGTTGTTGGCAACGCCCTGCACGGCGTTGAAAAATTCCTGCAAGGCAGGCGCGAGCCCGGCCTTATTGTCGGCGAGCAGATTATCTACCTGGCTTGCCATATTGTAATAGATTTGCAGCTGGCTGTTGGCCGAGGTATTGGTACGTACCTGCTGGATGAGGAATGCGTCGTAGATCCGGGTGATGCCGCTGACCTGTACACCGCTACCGATATAGCCGTTGCCGGAAAACTGTGGTGTGTTCGTCCCCAGCGCGACGCGCTGGCGCGAGTAGCCTTCAGTATTGACGTTGGCGATGTTGTGGCTCGCGGTTGCGAGCGCGCGTTGCGCGGCGATCAGGCCGGATACGCTTACGCCGAGTGTGTCACCGATGGGCATGTGTCAACTCCAGGGATACGCGAGAGCGGGTCATGTCAGGGTCTCCCCGCCGCATCAGTCAGCGGTTGTGCGCCCGCCAGCTGAAGATTGGCAACGGCGTCCCGCAAGGTATCACCGTTTAGGATGCTGGTAATCTTGTGAGCATAATTTGGATCCGTGGCGTAGCCTGCTTTCTGCAAGGCATGGGCAAAGGCCTCTGGACTTTTTGTCTGCTGTAGCGCTTCGGTGTAACGGGGGTTGGCCTGCAGAAAATTCACATAATCCGTAAAGCTTGCTTCAGGTGATGGGTAGACGCGAAACATGTCGTTGCGTCGGACGGCGATGCCGCCGACATACTCCAGTGTTGACACCGAAGCGCGTGGTCCATCCCAGCTGGTATGGGCCTTGATGCCGAACAGGTTGTGGCTGCTGCCGTGCGGGGCAGGCGTGACCGACTGGCCCCACCCGGTTTCGAGCGCGGCCTGTGCCAGCAGGAATTTCGGTGTAATGCCCAGTGCACGCGCAGCCTGTTGCGCGTGCGGCCACAGCTTCTGCACGAAATCTTCCGGGCCATCGAAGCCTGGTGCTTTCTGTCCCGAGACAGGTGTTGCATCGGTGTGAACGCGATCAATAGCTTGAGGAGCGCGTGTCCCCGTCGCTGCTGGTATGGACAGGGGTATGATCTCTCCGCGAAACAGACGCGAGGAAAATGGATTTGGAGGGTTGTCACCCAAGGCATCGGTGGCAGGTGCTGCGACGATATTGCCGCCCAGCTGCTGTACCAGCATGTCAGACAGCCCGATGCCACGGCCCTTGGACAAGGTGAGCGCCAGTTGCTGGTCAAACATGTCGCGGTACTGATCCGCTTCGGCGCTGCCAAAGAGGTCATCACCCAAGCTGGCCTGACGCATGCTTTGCAGCATCATCTGGGTAAACAGCGACTCGAACTGCTGGGCTACTGCACGCAGTGTCTCCGGGGAATTGGTGCGTGCCTCCGCGCGCAGGCGTGTGAGACCCTGAAAGTCTGTGTAGATATCGGCGCTGGGTACGGTGGACGTTATCATATGACTACAAGTTCGGCGCGTAGCGCGCCCGCCTCCTTCAATGCTTCCAGGATGGCAACCAGATCGCCAGGCGCAGCACCCACCTGATTGACGGCGCGCACGATTTCATCCAGCGATACGCCAGGCTGGAACAGGAACATGCTCTGCTTTTCCTGCGTTGCCGTGATATCAAATTTCGGCACTACTTGCGTGCTGGCGCCGGGGAGCGAGGCACTGGGGCCTGGGGCGAAGGGTGGTGGCTGGCTGACGATAGGGTTGGCCGCAATAGTAACGGTAAGACTGCCGTGCGATACCGCGGCAGGTGATACACGCACATGCTGGCCGATCACCACCGTACCGGTGCGCGAGTTGATGATGACTTTGGCCGAGGCCTCACCCGGCTCCAGCGTGATGTTCTCCAGCAGTGATACAAAACGTACCCGATCCGCGATACTGGCGGGTGCGACTACGCGCACCGAAGAGCCATCCAGCGCCTGCGCCGAACCTTCGCCCAGTGTGTTATCAATGGCAGCAGACATGCGATTTGCCGTGGTGAAATCGGATGTGTGCAGGTTCAGCGTCACGCTGTCGCCGCTGCCAAATCCGGAGGGCACGCTGCGTTCCACAGTAGCTCCGTTCGGAATCCGTCCGGCGCTGGGGATGTTGACCGTGATTTTGGAGCCATCAGCGGCTTCGGTGCCGAAACCGCCCACAATCAGATTGCCCTGTGCGATGGCGTATACGTTGCCGTCAACACCGCGCAACGGCGACATCAACAGTGTACCTCCGCGCAGACTCTTGGCATTGCCGATGGATGTGACGGTGACGTCAATGGTCTGACCGGGTTTGGCGAATGCAGGCAGGTCGGTAGACAGTGCCACTGCTGCAACATTCTTGAGCTGCGGGTTCGCGCCCGGCGGCAGATTAATGCCAAGCTGTGACAGCATGCTGGTGAGACTTTGCGAAGTGAAGGGCGCCTGACTGGTTTGATCACCGGTGCCATTAAGGCCTACTACCAGGCCGTAGCCTATGAGCTGGTTATTGCGCACGCCAGCCACCGCTGCGAGATCTTTAATCCGTTCTGCATGTGCAGTAGATGCAATCAGTAGCAAGCTGAGCATGGACAACAGAAGGCGTTTTATCGTCATGTCCGTGGTTCTCAAATAAGAGGCAATAAGCAGCAAGCCGTTATAAATATCCGGTCTTGCAATGTGCAGCATGCAACTGATATCTGCATGTTCAAAATGGCCATAAGGCGCTCAGAAAGAACCGGGCCAGCCAGCCAGCCGCATTGGCATCCGCTACCTGGCCTTTACCGCCATACGATATCTGGGCATTCCCCACCTTGGTTGAGAGCACTGAATTGTCGGGGCGGATATCGGCCGGACGTACAATACCGGCGATACGCACATACTCGTCGCCCTGGTTGAGGGCGATGAGTTTTTCGCCTCGTATCATGAGGTAACCGTTCGGCAGCACTTCTGCCACCGTGACAGTGATACTGCCGCTCAGGCTGTTCTTCTGGCTGCTGTCGCCGCTGCCCTTGAAGTCGCTATTGGAATCGAGTCCAGCGGCAAGCGTGTTATCCCTATTGCTCGCCAGGGGTATGATGCCGGGCACGTTAAATTGCGGTGTAGAGCCGAGTAGTGTCGGACTGTCGACGCTGGTGGAGCTGTCGCGCTTGGTGTTGGTTTTTGCCTCTTTGCTCGCTATGGTATTTTCCACCAGCTGTATGGTGAGCAGGTCACCCACGCGTTGTGCGCGCTGGTCTTCGAACAGGGAGACGGCATACCCTGCCTGATAGATCGCGCCATTGCGTGACTCCGGTGGCGGGGCCACAAGCGGGCGTGTCGGCGCGTAGGCCGGGTCAGGCTGCAGGCCGTTGGTCGCGCAGCCACCGAGCAGCAATGCCGGGCATGCCAACAGCATTTTCAGTAAGGTATGTTTCATGTCACGTTACCCTGTGCCGGACTTACAGGTTGTTGCTGATATAGCGCAGCATTTCGTCACTGGCTGCGATAGCTTTTGAATTCATTTCGTAGGCACGTTGAGCCTCAATCATGCCCACCAGTTCTTCCACTACGTTCACATTCGAGCTTTCGACTGAGCCCTGCACGATGGAGCCAAGGCCGTTCAGTCCCGGTGTGCCAGTCTGTGCGGTGCCGCTCGCGGTAGAGTCCACGAACAGATTGCCACCAATAGGTTGCAGCCCGGCCGGATTGACGAAGTCTGCGATCTGCAGACTGCCCACCTGCGTGCTTGCGGTGCTACCGGCGGGGAGGACGGAAACCACACCGTCAGTACCGATGGTAATGCTCAGCGTGTTTTGTGGAATGGTGATGCCGGGCTCCAGCAGATATCCGTTCGCCGTTACCAGTTGACCCTGCGAGTTCAGCTGGAATGCGCCGTCGCGTGTGTAGGCGATGGTGCCATCAGGTGTCAATACCTGCAGGAAGCCACGCCCCTGGATAGCGACATCGAGTGAATTGTTGGTCTGTACCAAGTTGCCTTGCGTAAACAGCTTTTCCGTGGCCACAGTGCGTACGCCGGTACCGAGCATCAACCCGGAGGGGAGTTGTGTATTTTGCGATGACTGGGCGCCTACCTGGCGTACGTTTTGATACAGAAGATCCTCAAACACGGCGCGCCCGGTTTTGAAGCCGGTGGTGTTGACGTTGGCCAGGTTGTTGGAGATGACGGCAAGACGCGTCTGCTGTGCGTCGAGGCCGGTTTTTGCTATCCAGAGTGCGGGATTCATGTGTATTCCTTGTTTTCTTGTTCAGTTAACCGAGACGCATAAGCTGGGCGGACGCACTGTCAGTTTCCTCGGCGGCTTTCATCAGCTTGACTTGCACTTCGAACCCGCGCGCGAGCGCGATGATGCTGACCATGGCTTCCACCGCATTAACGTTGCTGCCTTCCAGGGCACCGGAGATGAGTCGTATCTTGGCATCGGGCACGGCCTGAATGCCTTCCTTGTCGCGCAACAGGCCATCGGCACTCTTGCCCAGGGATTCAGGCGGGGGGTTTACCAGGCGGATTCTGTCTACTATCGCCAGGGTGGTGGCGCTTTGCCCGACGGGACGAATGGAGATGGTGCCATCGGCGCCGATTTCAATTTTTTCAGCGGGCGGCAGTGCTATCGGGCCGCCATTGCCGAGCACCGGATGACCAGCACCGGTTTCAAGCAGACCGTTGGGTGAAATTTGCAGATCACCCGTGCGCGTGTATGCCTCGCTACCGTCAGGCGCCTGTACCGCAATAAAGCCCACGCCATTGATGGCGACATCCAGTTCCCGCCCGGTGTTCATGATCTGTCCCTGTGTCAGATCGACTTCACTCGCTTGGGGTTGAGCATAGGTACGGCTGGCCCAGCCCGGTCCGCTGACCGGCAGGCTCTGAAAGACCGCGAGGTCGGCGCGAAATCCGGTGGTGCTGACATTGGCGAGATTGTGGGTATGGATGGACTGCGCCAGCATCGTCTGCTGGGCGCCATTCATCGCAACATAAATCATCCTGTCCATTTCAGTCTGTTCTCAAGGTTATTCAGTAGTCATGCCATTAGCGACGGATATTTATGACGGCCTGAGTGATGGAGTCATTGGTGCTGATGACCTGCGCATTCGCCTGGAAATTACGTTGGGAGGTAATCATGTTCACCAGTTGTTCAGTGAGGTCGACATTGGAGCCTTCCAGCGCACCTGCCTGAATCAGTCCCAGGCTGGCTGTGCCAGGTGATCCGGTCAAGGCTGAACCGGACTGGAAGGTTTCAGCCCAGTTGGTATTGCCGAGCTGTTGCAGGCCTTGCGGGTTGCTGAAGTTGGTGAGTGCGATTTGACCCAGTGCCTTCGACTGGCCGTTAGAGTAGCGCGCGAACACAATGCCGCTGCTGTCAATGTTGACGCCGGAGAGACGGCCGGTGGTGTAGCCATTCTGGGTCAGGCTGTTCACGCCGAAGGCACTGCCGAATTGCTTCGTCTCGGTGTAATCGAGCGTGAGTGCAATGGTGGCTGCGCCATTGCCGGGGTTGTAGGCGGAGTAAGTGATGGCGTTAGGCGGTGCTACAGCGCCATTCACGCTGGCGAGATCGCCGGTATTGGAAAAGCCAAGGGTATTGGCGCTATCGACGGCGTTGCCGTCAATATAAAGATAGCTCTCCCACACGTTGGGTGTGCCGGTCTTGCGGTAATACATGGTGGCGAGGTGTGAGGTGCCGAGTGAGTCATAGATGGTGGTCGAGGTTGAGTTGTTGTAGGAACTGGCGGCGCTGGGGCTAAAAGCACCCTGCACATTGCCATTGCTGGCCACCGCGATATCAGAGGCGCCCGCGCCCGTGACCTGGGTCAGGCCGGTGGTGTTCATCGTCAGCGGAACGGTACCCTGTGCGCCGGTGCCATCCGGATCCCAGTTCAGGGTCACACTGGTGGTGGTGCCGATGTCGATACCGGTGGTGGTGGTGCCGCTGGTAGTGGGAGGTGTAGTGGAGGCGCCGCCGACCAGCAGTTCCGCGCCCCATATATTGCCTGCACCGGAATAGGTGTAGCGCAGCGAGGCGTTGGTGATTGAGTTGCCGTACGAATCGACCAGAGTGAAGTCGGTGGTAGTGAACGGGCTGCCGCCACCGTCGGTTCGAAGTGTCTGCGTCCCGCTCAGTGCGAGCGTGGATGAGGTGACGGGCGCCAGCGGCACGGGGGCAGCGGCGTTGAGATTCATGCCGATAGTGATACCGGCTGTAGCGCTAGGGGCGATGTCGGCGGTGGACAACTGCAAGGTGCCCAGGGCGCCGGTGATATTGCCCGCGGCGTCGGCCTGGAAGGCGGTAAGCTTCTGGGCGGTTGGATTCACGACATAACCCTCCCGGTCTATCCCGAATGATCCGGCGCGTGAATAGACGATGGTGCCATTGTCGTCCAGCCGAAAGAAGCCCTGGCCGTTGATGGCGAGATCCATATTGCTTTGGGTGAATCCAATGTTGCCCTGGCCGAACTGTTGCGCCACTGCGGCAAGGCGCACGCCGCTGCCGATGGAGATGCCAGAGGAGCCGGTGCTGGTCGCGGCATAGATGTCACCGAACTCCGCACGTGAGGACTTAAAGCCCGTGGTGCTGCTGTTGGCGATGTTGTTTGAAATCACATTGAGCTCGGCAGCAGCAGCATTGAGCCCACTTAGTGCTGTACGGAATGACATGATCTATCTCCTCTTGTAACGGACGGTAAGTCTGCGACTCACATGCGATTAACTAGAATATTTGTCGTACGGCGGACAGTGCGATGGTGTTTCCCCCGAAGAGATTGAGGCTCAGCCCCTGCCCGTTATTGCCCAGGGTGACACTCTCGACGCGGGCATCGATCAGGGTGTCCGCGCCCTGCGCACGACCATCGATGAGAGTGGTGGCCTGGATGCGATAGCGACCGGGTGCGGCTGCCTCACCCCCATCCGTGGTTCCGTCCCAGCCAAAGGACACGAGTCCACTGGCTTGCTGGCCGAGGTCGAGGCGGCGTACCAGTTGGCCTGCGGCGTCGTAAATGGCGAGGGTAAGGTTTGAGGTACTCGTGGCAAGATCCACGGCACCGCTGAGGCCTGTGTCGGGGGCGAGTATGTTGCCATAGCTGCCCGGAGCCAGAACGCCGCGGCCTACCATACTGGCGCCCTGCAGGGCCTGGCCGGAGCCCAGACTGTCGGCTAGTTTGGAGAAGGCTGTCTGCAAATCCTGGATGCCGCTTACAGTACTGAACTGTGCGATCTGGCTCAGGAATTCGGCATTATCGAGCGGTTTGGTGGGGTTCTGGTTCTGCAGTTGTGCAGTCATAAGTTTCAGAAACTGTTCCTGGCCGAGCTTGTTTTTGGCGCCGGATGCCGGGGCTGTGGTCGTCGCCAAACCCAGTGCTTCATAAGGATTGGTGCTTTCTATAGTGTTCATTTATGTCTCCTGCCTACTGGCCAAGTGTGAGTGTTTTCAGTAGCAGCTGTTTTGAGGTATTGGCCGCCTCGACGTTGCTCTGGTAAGAGCGCGAGGCTGAAATCATGTTAGCCATTTCCTCTACCATGTTGACGTTGGGTAGATAGATATAGCCATTGGCGTCGGCCTGGGGATTCCCGGGTTCGTAGCGGCTTTGTACCGGTGCCTTGCTTTCAACGATGCCGAGCACCTGCACGCCGCGGCTGGCGTTTTGCCCCAGATCATTGCCGCCGTTGAGTGCACCCATCACGGCGGCGAATACCGGATGACGTGCACGGTAGGCTTGTTCCGCACTGCTGCTGGCAGTTTCTGCGTTGGCGAGATTGCTGGATGTGGTGTTGAGGCGCAGCGACTGCGCGCTCATGCCGCTGCCGGCGATATCAAAGATATTGAGTAGTGACATAGTCATTCACCTCTGATGGCGCCCAACAGGCCCTTGATTTTACCGTTGAGAAAGGTAATGCTGGCCGAATAGCGCAATGCGTTCTGCGCAAACTCGGCATGCTCCACTTGCGTATCTACCGTGTTGCCGTCCAGGGAGGCTTGGGACGGGTTGCGGTAGAGCAAGGAATATTCATCGCGGATGCCGGTGCCGGGCTGTATGTGCTTTGCATGGGTGACTGCGACCGATGTGTGGTCACCCGCCGCCTGCGCGCTGGCAAGCGCGGCCTTGAAGTCGATGTCGCGTGCGCGGTAGTGGGGGGTGTCGGCGTTGGCGAGGTTGGTGGCGAGGATTTCGGCACGCTGTGCATACAGGCCGAGTGCCTGCTCATGTACTCCAAATGCGCCATCAAGTGTTATCGGCATGTTGCTGGTCCTGCTTTAGCTTCCTGCGCTGCACAGGAGCAATCTCCGTGCCAGACGTGGGAAAGCCTGCCGGGAGCAGAAAAACAGCAGTTGCAGAGGGGATGGGCGGCACGGCGACAGGTGGGTGTGCGGCAAGATCATGCCGCAGCGGCAAGGTGTGGGGAAGGCGTACAGGTTATCGGCAGGCCGTGACCGGAACTGAAGTCAGTCTCGGGTATGCGAAGAACGGTGGCCGGATGTCAGCAGTAGTGCCGCCGGAGTCACGTGCTCGCGGATAGGGGCGATTTCTGCAGCTGATCCGGACAGGATAATTCCGTTAAGCAGCATACCCAACAGGCCACCGGCGTCCCGCTGCCACCCCACGCATACAAGATCCTGCATGGTTGTTACGGATGTCCTGCGGCGGCAGCTATCGCCCCGCCGTACTGTTCTTCAATCGGTAAACCACCCCGCTGGCATAGTGCACCATTTCGAAAGCGCTGCTCAGGTTGGAAATGGCCTCCGATGAGCCAAGGATCAGGTAGCCATCAGGATTGAGCGCTTGTGCCATCCGGGTCAGGATGTCACGCTTGAGGTCTGCCGAGAAATAGATCAACACGTTGCGGCAGAAGATGATGTCGAATTTGGCCAGTGCGGCGTAGCTTTGTTTGAGGTTTAACTCCTTGAAGCTCACGCGGGTGCGCAGCTCGGGTTTCACCTGCCACTTGCCGTCCACGGGTGTGAAGAAACGCTGGCGCCGCTCGGGTGACAGGCCACGTGCAAGGCTGGTGCTGTCATAGATGCCGGCATTGGCCTCTTTCAGGATGGCGCTGGAGATATCAGTGCCGACGATCTGTACCCCCCATGTCAGTTGCCCGGGCTTGCCCAGCAAATACTCCTGCACCGCAATGCTGATGGAGTACGGTTCCTGGCCCGAGGAGCAGGCGGCGGACCAGATACGCAGGGGCCGGCCGAGCGGGGTCTGTGCAAACTGTGGCAGGATATGCAGGGTAAGCGCGTCATACGGTGTAGTATCACGGAACCAGAGCGTCTCATTGGTGGTCATGGCGTCGATCACGCGTGTGCGCAGGCTGGCCCCGCGTATGCCGGACAGGCGTGTGACCAGTTCACCGAGCGTCGCCAGACCTTCTTCCTGCATCAGGCGGCCCAGGCGACTGCTGACCAGATAGTGTTTGTCTTCGCCCAAGAGGATGCCGCAGGCTTCTTCCAGAAGAATACGGAAGGCCTGGTACTCTGAAGGTGTAATGGTTGGTGAGGCCAAAAGATAAGCTCTTTTTGGGTGGAATATGTGGTTTATGATAACGCCGGTTGCAGGATAAAGTGCAGAAAGATGGCGGAATCGCCGATGCAGCGTGAGAAAACGCTCACCCCGTGCGCATTATAACCGGGCTGGCGATGATTGCCGCAGGCGTGATTTGAACAGTGATTTGGGCACGGTTCAGTACACACCTGCTGTATCGATGTGATCGCCGGGGCCGGACACACGCACGAATCGAGCCTACAGTAACCAGTAAGTAGTTCCCGCTGAATGCTGCGCATCAAGTCCGGTGCTTGTGACCCGATATGCACCGCTATCATGTGCCGAGGATGATCTGGGGCCGTTGCGGTCAGCCCGGGCCGGACTCTGTATCTAGGCCGCCTGGACCGAAGATGCCTGCTCCAGGTGCTTGATTACGTTCTGGGCCAGGTCATCGGCATGAAACTTGGGCAGGAAGGTGTTGGCCCCGACTTTCTGTACCAGGGCGGCGTTGAATACCCCGCTCAACGAGGTGTGCAACATCACATACAAATCCTTCAGGCGTGGATCTTTTCTGATTTCGGTAGTGAGTGTATAGCCGTCCATTTCCGGCATCTCGACGTCCGAGATCACCATCGCAAAACGTTCCGTAACCGACACGTCTTCATCGGCCAGCTTCTGCAGCAGTGTAAGCGCCTGGCGCCCGTCGCACGCCACGGTGCAGGTCACGCCGAGCTGTTCCAGCGTACGCACGATCTGCTTGCGCGCTACGCTCGAATCATCCACGACCAGAATATGCTGATGCGTGCGTCGCTCTGCGGCTTCCGCGCCACTGCTCTGGAGTACGGCATCAGAGACTTCGGTTACGGTGCCACTTACCTCGGCCAGCACTTTTTCCACGTCGATGATCTCGACCAGATCGTTATCGACATGTGTTACCGCCGTCATATAACTGTTGTTGCCGGCGCCCTTGGGCGGCGGCAGGATGGTTTCCCATTTCATATTGACGATGCGGTCTACGCTACTGACCAGAAACCCCTGTATCGAGCGGTTGTACTCAGTAATAATGATAAAGCTGCCGGCATACTCTTTGAGGGCGGGACCGCCGATAGCCAGACCCAGATCCATCACGGGGATGGTTTTGCCGCGCATGTGCGCCATACCGCGCACGACAGGGTGTGAGCGCGGCACATGGGTGAGTGGCGGGCACTTGATCACTTCCTGGATCTTGAATACGTTAATGCCGAAACGCTGACGGCTGCCAAGGCGAAACAGCAGCAACTCCAGCCGGTTGTGTCCAACCAGACGTGTGCGTTGATTAACCTCGTCCATTACGCCTGCCATGATACCCTCCTGAATAATATGGGAACTGCACTCTAGCTAATTGGGAATAGCGGCGGGCAGGGCACAAGACTTTAGTCTGGGAGACATCCGCCTGCTGGCATGTGATTTGCACTGATTCCAGACATGAAAACCCGGAACGCAGAAAAAATACCTGCCCAGTATGTCCTGCCACAGGCTGTCGAGAGCTGGCACCGGCCCGTACGGGCAGGTGCCAGCGGGGGTGGCAACTGCCTGCTGACAGGGGTACTTGCAGTATGGCTGCTGGGCTGTAGTTCGGCGCTGGCGGATGCATTTCAGGATCTGGATCAGATCATCGATGCCGTGAGTGAGTTTGCCGTGGAGGCGGGTGCTGACAGGTCAGCACGGGCAGGCGGGACATACCGGGTAGAGGTAGGCGCACTCGATTCGCGGCTGCGGCTTGCCGCATGCGGCACAAAATTGACGGTTTATGCACCGCCGGGCACGCGTAGTCTGGGCAATACTACCGTGGGGGTGCGCTGTAAGGGCCCCCGGCCCTGGTCGCTCTATGTGCCGGTGGCCATCAAGCTGTATGGTGAGGCCGTTGTGGCGGCGCGTCCCTTGGCCATGGCCAGCGTTCTGAAGTTGCAGGATGTACGCATGGCCCAGGTTGAGTTGAGTGCTGGTGCTGCCGGCGTGCTGACAGACCCGCAGCAGGTGGTGGGTAAGGTGTTGCGGCGGCCCCTGCCGGGCGATATGGTAGTGACGTTAGATAGCCTGGAAGAGCCGCGTCTGGTGCGTCGCGACGAGCAAGTGATACTGGTGGCCGAGGGCTCAGGTATGGAGGTGCGCATGCAGGGCCGGGCCCTTACCGATGGTGTTGCGGGCGAGCTTATAAAGGTGCGTAATCTCGGCTCCAAGCGGGTGATTGAGGGTACAGTGGTGGCGCCCGGCCTGATCCGGGTGCATATGTAAGGGCATAAACAGGGCTAAAGTTTCCATTTTGCCTGCCGCTACAATCAGCGGGGAACTATAAATAGGATTATTGGAGTGCTGAGTCATGACGCGAGAAATTGATGCATTGGTTGCCGGGCTGGGTAAGTCTCACGCCAAGGGTTCCGAGGCGCGCGTGGAGCGTGGGCAGGCATCGCAGGCGCAGGATAGCCATGTCGCTCCGGTTGCTGACAGGCTGAGCCTTACCGAAACCAGCGCCCGGGTGCAGGAGCTGCAGGCGCGGGTAGCTTCATTGCCTGTGGTCGACGAGCAGCGTGTGCAGGAGATCAAGCAGGCGATTGCCCAAGGTAGCTACGGGATCGACTCTGCGCGCGTTGCCGAAAAGATCGTGCGGCTGGAAGCCGCGCTCACGGATAAAGCCTGAGCACGCCATGACATCGCCCATGCACGCAGCTGACTCTTCCTCGGCCTCGCTGCTGGAAATTATGCAGTGCGGAATCGAACACTGTATGCAGTTATTGCAGGTGTTGCATCGTGAGCACACTGCAGTGACCAGTAACACCCCGGAGTTGCTGGAGCAGGCAGCACAAGAAAAACTGTACTGGTTACGGCAGGTGGAGGCGCTCGTCGATGCCCGCAGTGATGGCCTGCGCGCGGCAGGCGTGACGGGTGATCCACAGAGTGCAGCACCTGGCTTGACTGCCCACCCGGATGTTGTCGCACGCTGGCAACAGGTGCAGCGCATCCTGGTGGAGTGTCAGCGCCAGAACCAGATCAATGGCAGTGTCATAGAGCTCAGCCGTCGCCATACACTGCGTGCGCTTTCCCTGCTCCGTGGCCAGTCCGCCGACCAGACGGTTTACAGTGCCTCTGGTGAGGCATTCGGGCCACCTCCGCCGCACATGCTGGCAACCGCCTGATCTTTGACGCCCCGGTTTTATAGATCACACCTGCCCTGCACTGCCTGGCCGATGCCCGCTACCCATACGCCCGAGATACTGGCGGAACAGGCTGTTGACAAGGGTGTAACACGGGTGGAAAGAGTCACCCATGGGGCGCGTATTGCAGGCCTGGTGCTACGGCTGCATCAGAAACGCGCACTACTCTCGGTAGGCGTGCCGGGTGTAGCTGAGCGGTACAACAGTACCCTGCTTTCCGTGCGACCCGACAACAACAGCATGTTGCTGGATGAGTTGATCCCCAGGCAGGGCCATGCGCATCTGATTCAGCAGCGTGCGCTGCATGTGCAGGGACAATTGCGCGGTGTCGAGATCGATTTTTCCAGTGTGTTGCTCGAAGCTGGCTCCAAAGATGGCATGGCCTACTACCGGGTGGCGTTACCCGGCACGTTGAACTACGCGCAACGCCGCTCCCATTATCGCGCCCGCATCGGGGCGGGTAGTCAGATACGAGTAACTTTCATGACTGCATGGGGCGAGACGTTGTCGGGTCAGCTGTCTGATATTGCGGTGGGCGGACTCGGCGCCCGATGCAATTTTCCTGATACAGCGCTCAACCATGGCGACCTCATTCCCCGCTGTGTGATCAGGTTTGCGCCGCATGACGAGATATCGAGCGCAGTAGAGGTGCGTTCTGTGAGCAGGGAGATACAGTCAGGCCAGTGGCGTGTGGGCGTGCGCTTTTTGGATTTGGATATGGCGACGGAGGCGCGCATAGCACGTTTTGTGGCATCACTTGACCGCGAGATGCGCAAGCAGGACAGACAGCGGAAGTAGTCTGGTTGCTGTGTCGGCAGGCAGGTAGCGGTACGGACGAGTGTTGTCGATGCGATGTTGGTCGGGGTGAGAGGATTTGAACCTCCGGCCCCTAGCTCCCGAAGCTAGTGCTCTACCAAGCTGAGCTACACCCCGATTGAATGACAGTGGCGGACAGTACGTGTCACATTGCAAGACCGCAGCAGGGCAGGCATGCGTTCCCCAATGCCTTGCTGTTTGTGACATGCCACTCAATAACTGCGGCTGACAGAAAATTCGGCAAGCACGATGAGGGCGTCCTTATATGGCGATCCGGGTAACGCCGCCAGCGTGGCAATGGCCTTGTCAGCCTCCACCTTGGCCGAGCGCGCAGTGTACGCGATGGCCCCGGTGGATTCAATGGCGGCAGTGACCGACAGGATGTGCTCGCGTCCACCCGCTGCAATGGCATTGTGCAATACGCCCTTTTGCGCTGCATCGGCAGTACGCAGGGCGTGAATGAGGGGTAGCGTTGGCTTTCCTTCGGCCAGGTCGTCTCCCACGTTTTTCCCCAGTTGCTCGGACGATGCACTGTAATCCAGTGCATCGTCCGTGAGTTGAAACGCCATGCCCAGATGCATGCCGTAAGCGGCCAAGGCCTGCCGTACCTGTGCAGATTGGTGGCTGAGTACTGCGCCCAGCAAGGCAGCGGCCTCGAACAGTTTTGCCGTTTTGCAGCGGATCACTTCCAGATAGCGCTGTTCGGTGGTGTCCGGGTCATGGCAGTGCAGGAGCTGCAGGACCTCGCCCTCGGCAATGACATTGGTAGTGTGGGCAAGAATTTGCATCACCTCCATCTCATCGGCCTCCACCATCATTTCAAACGCGCGCGAATACAGAAAGTCACCTACCAGCACGCTGGCCTCGTTGCCCCATACGCTGTTAGCGGTTTCCTTGCCGCGCCTGAGTTCAGACCCATCTACTACGTCGTCGTGCAACAAGGTGGCGGTATGAATAAACTCGATCACGGCCGCCAGGCCGATATGCTGGCTGCCCTGGTAACCGCAGGCGTGGGCGGCGAGCAGTACCAGCGCCGGGCGCAGACGTTTGCCGCCACTGTTAATGATATGGCTCCCCAGCTGATTGATCAGCACGACGTCGGAGGCAAGCCGTTGCTGGATCAAGGCGTCTACCGCCTGCATGTCCCGGCGGATAAGGGCGTGCATGTCCTCTAGCGTCATGTGTCGGGCCGTATTGGGGGTATGGAGAGCGGCCATGCTAGCAGGCCATCCTTAAAAATGCAGCAACCGGGTGGCTCGTGCGGGAGGGGTTTGACCTTGGGCGCTGGAGGCGCTACAATTTCGGGCTCGATTGTATAGGCAGGGTGTAAATGGTATGTACGCGGTGATTGAGACCGGCGGCAAGCAGTACCGGGTCGCTGAAGGTGAGACGGTGCGAGTGGAGCTGCTGCCTGCGGAGCAAGGCGCTGTGATCGATTTTGATCAGGTGCTGCTGGTGGGTGAGGGGTCCGATATCAACGTCGGTGCGCCCTATGTTCAGGGCGGCAAAGTGACGGCTACCGTAAAGGCCCATGGCCGTGGCGACAAGGTGCGTATCATAAAATTCCGTCGCCGCAAGCATTACGCCCGTACCCAGGGTCATCGTCAGGCCTATACTGAACTTCAGATTACCGGCATTACCGCAGGTAACTAGCCCATTTAAAGGCAGGCAACCATGGCACACAAAAAAGCTGGCGGCAGCACCCGTAACGGCCGCGATTCCCAATCCAAGCGCCTCGGCGTCAAGTGCTTCGGTAGCGAGCGCGTGGTGGCGGGCAACATCATCGTGCGGCAGCGCGGCACAGCCTATCACCCGGGGGTCAATGTTCGGGTGGGCAAGGATCACACGTTGTTCGCCATCGCCGACGGCTTGGTGAAGTTTGAGGTGAAAGGTCCGCTGGGCCGCCGTTTCGTGAGCGTAGTGGCAGGCTGAGCACTGCCCGCAACAACAGCCTTGAGGAACCAGCAAAAAAGCCCCGCTTGCGGGGCTTTTTTTTGTGCCGTCGCAGCAACCTGCGGGTAGCGTGGCGGCCGTTTTACGCCCCGGGTTTTGCAGCCCTGCAAGGCAGAAAAGCCCTGCGTACGTCGTGCGGGAACAGCTGTCGAGTTCCTGTATAATATGGCCTAATCAAGATTGCGAAAGTGGCGAAATTGGTAGACGCGCTGGCTTTAGGTGCCAGTGGGGCAACCCGTGAGAGTTCAAGTCTCTCCTTTCGCACAAGCCTGCTAGTGCAGGCGCCCATCAGCCGTGAGGAATATTGACGATGCACGTATCGATTGAAACCACCACCGGGCTTGAGCGCCGGATGACTGTTGAGCTGCCTGAGGAGCGGGTAACGCAGGCCCTCCAGATCCGGCTCAGGAAACTCGCCCGCACCGTACGCCTGGATGGCTTTCGGGTAGGAAAGGTGCCGTTCACGGTGGTGGAGAAGAAGTTTGGAAAGCAGGTGCTGGGCGAGGTGCTGGGTGATCTGATGCAGCAAAGTTTCGAGGAGGCTGTGGAACAAAACAGCCTGCGGCCGGCAGGGGGGCCACGTATCGAAGCCCGCACCGCAAGCGAGGGCCAGGGCTTGGCCTACAGCGCGACATTTGAAGTATATCCCGAGATTGCCTGGGGTTCCTTCAGCGCGTTGAAGGTGGCGCAGCCGGATGCCAGCATTACCGAAGAGGACATCGACGCCATGCTGGAGACGCTGCGCAAACAGCGTCGCAGCTGGAACCAGGTTGAGCGCGGGGCCATCCAGGGTGACCAGTTGCAGGTGACCTTCACTACCCGCATAGACGGTGGCGAGCCGCAGGGTGACCCTGATAAGGAGCACGCCTTTATAGTGGGGTCCAATGCCCCGGAGTTTGATCAGCAGTTGCTGGGCGCAGAGGCCGGGCAGACCATTACCGTCAATTACAGCTTCCCGGCCGATTACCAGAGCCCTGACCTGGCAGGCAAACCGGTGGAGTATACCCTGCAGGTGATTTCGGTTTCCGAGCCGGTGCTGCCAGCACTGGATGAAGACTTCGTGCGCTCCTTCGGGGTGGAAGATGGCACGCTTGAGGCGCTGCGGCGTGAGGCGCGTAACAACATGCAGCGCGAGCTGGACCAGGCCATCCGTACCCAGACCAAGCAGCAGTTGATGGACGCCATGCTGGCGGCGTATCCGATTGAGATACCCAAGGCGCTGCTGGAGCGCGAGATCGATCATTTGCAGGCGCAGGCGCGCAATCAGGTCGGTGTTCAGGGCAGGGGCGCGCACGCCGCAGAACGGCCGCGTGACGAGTACGCCGCCGCCGCCCGTCGCCGGGTGACCCTGGGGCTGTTGTTCAGCGAGGTGGCGCTACGCGAGAATATCAAGCCCGAGCCGGGCCGTGTGCGCGGCCTGGTGGAAGGTATTGCGGCCACCTACCAGAAGCCGGATGAAGTGGTAAACTGGTACTATCAGAATCCTGATGAACTGGCGCGTATTGAGTCACTGGCGCTGGAGGATCAGGTGGTGGACTGGTTGCTGGCGCAAGTCGATGCCAGCAGAGTGCCCACAACATTTTCCGCCCTGCTGAATCCCGGCAGTGTCCAGACGATTAAAGGATAGGGGCGCAATGACCGATACGTACACTAGCAACGGAGCGGATTCAGTGACCAACCTTAACCTCGTGCCCATGGTAGTAGAGCAATCACCACGAGGTGAGCGTGCCTACGATATCTATTCGCGCCTGCTCAAGGAGCGCGTAATTTTTCTGGTGGGTCCGGTTGAAGACCACAGCGCAAACCTGATCGTGGCCCAGCTGCTGTTTCTGGAGTCAGAGAATCCTGACAAGGACATCCATCTCTACATCAATTCGCCGGGTGGCGTAGTAAGCGCGGGGCTGTCGATCTACGACACCATGCAGTTTATCAGGCCGGATGTGAGCACCATGTGCATCGGCCAGGCGGCGTCCATGGGCGCATTGCTGCTTGCGGGCGGCGCCAAGGGCAAGCGCTACTGTCTGCCGCATTCGAGGCTCATGATTCACCAGCCACTGGGCGGCTTCCAGGGCCAGGCCGCCGACATTGACATACACGCGCGTGAGATATTGGCGGTGCGTGAGCGACTGAACCGGATTCTGGAGAAGCACACCGGCCAGTCGCTGGAAAAGGTTCAGCGTGACACGGATCGCGATAATTTTATGGACGGTCAGGCGGCAGTGAAGTATGGTTTAATTGACTCGGTGCTGACAGAGCGCGAGGCCAAGAAGGCTTGAGCAACCAGTATGTGCGAGGCAATCGATGATCGACGATAAACACGGCAAGAGCGGTAGCGGTGACAAGCTGTTGTACTGCTCATTCTGCGGCAAGAGTCAGCACGAAGTGCGCAAGCTCATCGCTGGTCCTTCGGTGTATGTCTGCGACGAATGTGTCGAGCTGTGCAACGACATCATCCGCGAGGAAGTGCGAGAGAAGTCCACGCTCGCCAAGGGCAAGCTGCCCACGCCACACGAAATCAAGAGCATCCTGGATGACTATGTGGTTGGTCAGACGCACGCCAAAAAGGTATTGTCGGTTGCAGTCTATAACCACTACAAGCGGCTTGAGGTCGGGCAAAAGAAGGAAGATGTCGAGCTGACCAAGAGCAACATCCTGCTGGTGGGCCCCACCGGCTCCGGCAAGACCCTGCTCGCCGAAACGCTGGCGCGGCTGTTGAATGTGCCCTTTGCCATTGCCGATGCCACTACCCTGACCGAGGCCGGATATGTCGGCGAGGATGTGGAAAACATCGTCCAGAAACTGTTGCAAAAGGCCGAATACGATGTGGAGAAGGCGCAGACGGGCATCGTCTACATTGATGAAATCGACAAAATTTCGCGCAAGTCCGACAATCCCTCCATCACCCGTGACGTATCCGGTGAAGGCGTGCAGCAGGCGCTGCTCAAGCTGATCGAAGGTACCATCGCCTCCGTACCGCCGCAGGGCGGGCGCAAGCATCCGCAGCAGGAGTTCCTGCAGGTCAATACTGCCAATATCCTGTTTATCTGTGGTGGTGCGTTTTCCGGACTGGAAAAAATCATTCGCGACCGCTCCGAGCGGGGCGGCATCGGTTTCTCCGCCGAAGTCAGGAGCAAGGACAACAAAAAGAGCATGAGTGAGGTGTTGCACTCCGTCGAACCCGAGGACCTGATTCGCTATGGCCTCATCCCTGAGTTTGTCGGGCGTCTGCCGGTCGTGGCGACGCTGGAGGAGCTGGACGAAGAGGCCTTGATGCGCATTCTTACCGAGCCGAAAAATGCCATCGTCAAGCAATTCACGAAATTGTTTGAAATGGAGGGCAGTCAGCTGGAGTTTCGCGAGGACGGGCTGCTGGCAGTGGCGCGCAAGGCGCTGGAACGCAAGACCGGCGCACGCGGACTGCGCTCCATACTCGAGCGTGTGCTGCTGGATACCATGTATACCCTGCCATCCATGAGCCAGGTGAGCAAAGTGGTAGTCGATGCCGGCGTGATCAATGGGCAGAACGAACCACTCATGATATACGACGGTACCGAGCAGCAGCGTGCGGCGCCGCACTCGGGCGTGGGGGCTTGAATTATCGAGGCGTGGTCCGCATCTCGGTAGCAGGACAACACTTTCAATACTGAAGGCGCAGGGCTGCGGCCCGGGTGTCAGGAATTATCGCTATGACGTCTGAATCCACTGACCTGACTGCAACTACTCCCACCGTGGTGCCGGTGTTGCCGCTGCGCGATGTGGTGGTGTACCCGCACATGGTCATCCCGCTGTTTGTCGGTCGTGCCAAGTCCATTAAGGCGCTGGAGGCCGCGATGGCGGGTAACAAGCAGGTTCTGCTCGCTGCCCAGAAGAGTGCGGCACTGGACGAGCCCCAGAGCGCCGATATTTACGAGATCGGTACGCTTTCGAGCATCCTGCAGTTGCTCAAGCTGCCTGACGGCACGGTGCGCGTGTTGGTGGAGGGCGGAGAGCGGGCGCGCATACTGCACTTCCTGGACAGTGAAGACTACTTTACGGCACAGGTCGCTACGACCCCAGCCACGCCGATGGATGAGCGCGAGACCGAGGTGCTGGCGCGTTCACTGCTCGACCAGTTTGACCAGTATGTAAAGCTCAACAAAAAGGTTCCGCCGGAGATCATGTCATCGCTCTCCAGCATCGACGACCCCGGTCGTCTGGCGGATACGGTGGCGGCGCACATGACGTTGCGTCTGGAGGAAAAGCAGAACATTCTGGAGATGGTTGAGCCGCGCGGACGGCTGGAGCACCTGATTGGTCTGCTCGAGCGTGAACTTGATCTATTGCAGGTGGAGAAGCGCATCCGTGGGCGTGTCAAGCGCCAGATGGAAAAGAATCAGCGCGAGTACTATCTCAATGAGCAGATGAAGGCGATCCAGAAGGAGCTGGGCGACCTCGACGAGGCTCCAAACGAGCTGGAAGATCTGGCCAGGAAGATCAAGAAATCCGGTATGCCCAAGGAGGCGCGCAACAAGGCCTCGGCAGAGCTCAACAAACTCAAGATGATGTCGCCGATGTCAGCCGAGGCGACCGTGGTGCGTAACTACCTCGACTGGCTGGTCAGTGTGCCGTGGAAAAAACAGAGCAAGACCAGCCATGACCTGGCGCTCGCGGAAGAAGTGCTGGAGGCCGACCACTATGGCCTGGAGAAGGTCAAGGAGCGCATCCTGGAGTACCTGGCCGTGCAGCAGCGCGTCAACAAGCTGAAGGGTCCGATTCTCTGTCTGGTAGGCCCCCCCGGCGTGGGCAAGACCTCGCTGGGGCGCTCGATCGCGCGCGCCACCAACCGCAAGTTTGTACGCATGTCACTGGGCGGCATGCGTGATGAGGCTGAAGTACGCGGCCATCGTCGCACCTATATCGGTTCCATGCCCGGCAAGATCATTCAGAACCTGGCCAAGGTAGGAACACGTAATCCATTGTTTTTGCTTGATGAAATAGACAAAATGGCGATGGATTTCCGGGGCGATCCGGCATCTGCCTTGCTCGAGGTGCTCGACCCCGAGCAAAATCATTCCTTCAACGATCACTACCTGGAGGTTGATTATGACCTGTCCAGCGTGATGTTCGTGGCCACGGCCAATACCCTCAATATCCCTGCGCCACTGCTCGACCGCATGGAAGTGATACGCCTCTCGGGTTATACCGAAGATGAGAAGATCAATATTGCGCAGCGCTACCTGATTCCCAAGCAAATGGGCAGCAACGGGCTGAAGGGCAAGGAGTTGGCGTTCAATGAGGCGGCATTGCGCGATATCATCCGCTACCACACCCGTGAGGCGGGGGTGCGTAATCTGGAGCGCGAAATATCCAAGGTGTGCCGCAAGGTGGTGAAGGAGATTTTACTCAAGCCGGGCAAGCATCGTGCGGTGATTGGTGTGCGTAGTCTGGAGAAGTATCTCGGTGTGCGCCGTTTCCGCTTTGGACGGGCAGAAGAGCATGACCAGATCGGCCAGGTCACGGGGCTCGCCTGGACCGAGGCAGGCGGCGAATTGCTCACGATCGAGGCCGCCGTGGTGGGTGGCAAGGGCAATATTATTCGCACCGGCCAGCTCGGCGATGTCATGAAAGAATCCATTGAAGCCGCGCGGACAGTAGTGCGTAACCGGGCAGCGGTACTGGGCATCGGGAGCGATGTGTTTGAAAAGAGTGATATTCACATCCATGTGCCGGAAGGCGCGACGCCCAAGGATGGCCCCAGCGCGGGTGTCGGTATGTGCACCGCACTGGTTTCCGCACTGACACAGATACCGGTACGTGCCGATGTGGCCATGACCGGCGAAATCACCTTGCGCGGAGAAGTATTGCCGATTGGCGGGCTCAAGGAAAAGTTGCTGGCCGCACACCGTGGCGGTATTACAACAGTCATCATTCCCGAAGAGAATCGCCGGGATTTGACGGAAATCTCCAAAGATGTATTGCAGCGGTTGAATGTTCGCCCGGTACGTTGGATTGACGAAGTGCTTAATATTGCATTGCAATATAAACCTGAACCGTTGTCGGAAAAACCCGCACCAGTAGTGAAGCAGGACAGTTCAGCAGAAAGCAAAGAAGGGAACAATCTCACCAAGCACTGATGCGCCCGGGGCACGAGCGTATTTGCTTGACACGGCTTTCCGGCAGTTGGTATAAAGGCGCAAGCTGTGATGCAGCCGAAGCATGGGCCATACCATATTTAACCAGAGGGAGATCCATCAGTGAATAAATCAGAATTAATCGATGCAGTTGCAGCTTCCGCCGATATTTCCAAGTCTGCGGCGGGCGAAGCTGTAGACTCCGTGATCGCCGCGATTACCAAGGCGCTGAAAAAGGGTGATCAGGTGGCATTGGTCGGCTTCGGCACCTTCCTGGTGCGTAAGCGCGCAGCGCGTAGCGGACGTAACCCGCAGACCGGCGCCACCATCAAGATCAAGGCCGCCAAGGTACCTGCGTTCAAGGCTGGCAAAGCCCTCAAGGATGCCGTAAACTAGGCGGCTTCCTTGGGTGCTTAGCTCAGCTGGGAGAGCGTCGCCTTTACACGGCGAATGTCGGGGGTTCGAACCCCTCAGCACCCACCAGCACAGCTGGGTACCTCATAAAAGTTGCGGAACCGGAGTGTCGGCGGGCAGGGCGGTTACCACAGGCACGTGGTAACGCTGGGCGTTGCCGGTCAAAGGCCGGGCTTTTCGAGGTGACAGCATTTAGGAGTGGTAGTTCAGCTGGTTAGAATACCGGCCTGTCACGCCGGGGGTCGCGGGTTCGAGTCCCGTCCACTCCGCCACTGTATTGTGACGAGAGGGCGCTCTGTTATGGGCGTCCTCTTTTAATTCTCAGGGTTACCGCAGCTTCTTAATTGTATCGGTAGAATCGTCTAATGTTGCAGGCACTTCGTGAGCGCTCCAAGGCTTGGGTCGCACGCGTCATCATTCTCCTACTCATCATTCCGTTTGCGTTGTGGGGCATACAGGAGTATGCCAATCCCAATGCGGCAGTCAGCGTCGCGAGCGTCAACGGCACAGGTATAGACCAGCGCGAGTTTCAGCGGGCGTATGAGCAGGAGAGGCAGCGCCTGCGCAGCCTGCTTGGCAAGGCGTACGACCAACAGTACGCAGACGAAACGCAGGTCAAGCATGCAGTAGTTGAGCGCATGGTCGAGGAAGTATTGATTGGTCAGGCCGCTACGGCCGCCGGTCTGCGGATCAGCGATGCAAAGCTGGCAGAGCAGCTTCACGCCATGCCAGAACTGCTTGACAACGGTATTTTCTCAAAAGGGATGTATGAGCAGCGCCTGCGCGCCATCGGTCTCACCCCGGCAGAGTTTGAGAATCGCCTGCGTCAGGCGCTGCTCAGCGACCAGCTCAACAGCGGTGTGACGTTGAGCGCGGTGGTTGCGCAGCGGGAGTTGGAGCGCATGGTTCGTCTCAGGGAGCAGCAGCGCGAGATCGGTTATATGGTTTTGCCGCTGACGCAGTTTGTCGAGGAGCAGGATCCGGGCGAGGCTGCAATCAGTGCTTATTATCTGGGGCATAGTGAGCAATTTACTGTGCCGGAGCAGGTGAGCATCGAGTATGTCGACCTGGCAGTGACGAACCTCGCGCTCAATATCATGCCTACCGACTCAGACCTGCGCGAATTTTACGATGAGCATGCAGCCAACTATGCCGTGCAGGAGCGCCGCCGTGTGAGCCAGATCGTCATTACTCCTGACCAGGGCGATACCGTGACAATTGACGCGGCGAAAGCCAAGGCTGACTCACTGGTGCAGCGTCTGCGCAAGGGTGAGGCGTTCGCCGAGCTGGCTGTAGAGTTTTCCCAGGATGCTGCCAGTGCCCGGCAGGGTGGAGACCTCGGATTTGTTGCCAGAGGTGTGCTGCCCAAGACGGTGGAGGACGCGCTGTTTGCGCTGCAGCCAGGCGCTGTGAGCGAGCCGGTGCAGGTGGCAGGTGGCTTTCATGTGCTCAAGCTGCTGGAAGTGCAGCCCGCATCCAACAAGAGCTTTGACGCGGTGCGGGATCAGCTCGTACAGGATTATCGGCGCGGCAAGGCCGAGCAGCAGTATTTTGAGAAACTGGAAACCCTTGCCAACCTCGTCTTCGAGCACGCCGACACGCTGGCAGTGGCCGCCCAGCAGTTGGGGCTTGAGATAATGACCAGTGCCTTGTTTCCGCGCAGCGGTGGGGAGGGAATCGCCAGCCATCCCAGGGTCATCAGTGCGGCCTTTGGCGATGAGGTGCTGGCGCGCGGCTTCAACAGCGAGCCGTTGGAGATCGCTGATCATCACAGTGTGGTACTCCGCATCAAGGAGCGTCAGCCTGCCACGGTACGCTCGCTCGCAGAGGCCAGGGCACTCATTATAGAGCGCCTGCGCGAGAAGACGGCACGTGAGCGCACGGAGAAGGCTGGTATGGCGCTACAGCAGCGACTGGCGGCTGGCGAAAGCCCGCAGGTCCTGGCGCAGGAATACAAGCTTGAGTGGTTTGCGCCGGGGCAGATACGGCGGGATGAGAGCAAAATCAATGCGGCTGTGGTGCAAGTAGCCTTCCAGTTGCCGCGACCTGAGCAGGCGTCCAAGGGTGTCAGCGTGGGCGGGGTAGCGCTTGGGTCGGGTGATTATGCGGTCGTGCAGCTGTCCAGCGTGCGCGATGGCAATATGGCCTCGCTGGATGCCCCCACGCGAATGCAGTTGCAGCGTGAGTTGCAGCGCACCTATGCGGCTGTGGAGTATCAGGGCTACCTTGATGGACTCAAGCAGGCTGCCGATATCGTCATACATCCCGACAAGTTGTGAGGATGTCGACCGGGCAGGCTTGCATTTCACCCCCAACAGGAGTACAACTCGCCGCGCCGATGCTGAACTTTTTGGCCAGCGCCGGGGTCAAACACACGGCACAACCAGAATTAAAGTATAGTGCGCATGTTGTCGCTATCGAACTAGGTGAAATAAGGACCGTAGCAGGCAAAAACTTATGCAGGAAGAGTACAAGAGAGGCAAGCAGGACTGCCGTCTGGTCATTGAAAGTGTCAGCGAAGATGGGCGCAAGTTCCGTCCCAGTGACTGGATTGAACGCATTTCAACGGCCCTGGCGAGTTTTGGCCCCGATCACCGTATTCAATACTCCAAGACAGCGCAGCCACGCATTGTGAACGGCGAAAAGTGCCTGGTGGTGGATACGGTGTTGCACGAGAAGGATCCGGTGGCGTTTGAGTATATTCTCAATTTTGCCCGCACCAACCGGCTGAGGATACATGAGGAGTGTGCGGACAGCCCGTGAGCCGGGCGGTCAGGCCATCTGTTTTTCGCGTATTTCCTCAAGAATCTTGCAGTCTATGCACTGCGTGGCGGTAGGGCGGGCCTCCAGCCGGCGGATGCCGATTTCCACACCACAAATATCGCAGTAGCCATAGTCACCCATATCCAGGCTGGTGATCGCTTCATCGATCTTCTTGATCAGTTTGCGTTCGCGGTCGCGGGCGCGCAACTCGAGAGTAATTTCTTCTTCCTGGCTGGCGCGATCGTTGGGGTCGGGGTAGTTGGCGGCCTCATCCTGCATGTGGTGAACTGTGCGATCCACTTCCTCCATGAGTTGACGTTTCCACGCCTGCAGGACACGGCGGAAGTGGTCGGCCTGCTGGCTACTCATATAGGCCTCACCCTTTTTCTCCTGGTAGGGGGAGAAACCCAGCGCTGTGACCTGGGTGGAGGGCGATCTGGCCGATGCAGGCGACGGCATGCGCTTGGGGGCCTGTTTTTTAACGACCGGAGGAGCTTTTTTTACCGCTATCTTTTTTATCACTGGCTTTTTCACCACTATCTTTTTGGTCACTTGGGGGCGGGGCTTGGCGGCCCGTGGGGCAGCTTTGGCGCGCTGTGTACCGGCAGGCTTGGTGGGCTTGCGGGTGGGCCTGGCGACCACCTTGGCCTTGGGCGGCACCACTGTGCGCTGCGCGACCTTCTTGCCGGCCTTGGCCGCAGCCTTCTTGGCTACAGGCTTGGCTTTCACCTTCGCTATCTGCGGGCGGGCCTTGGCGGCTTTTGACTTCGGTGTGGGCATTCACTCCCTCCTAAACACTGCAAACCAACGTTTCTTTATAGCAAATAATCCGGCCGGCCTCAATCACCATCACAGATCGGCCTGCCCCGCAACAGGATGACGGCGTACAGTCAGTCGTATAAGCTTACCGCCTTTTGAGGGTATGGGCCATGGCTGAACTGCAGGCATTGATCTTTGACGTGGATGGCACGCTCGCGGATACCGAGCGCGACGGGCACCGCGTAGCATTTAACCGGGCTTTCGCTGCTGCCGGGCTGGACTGGGAGTGGAGTGTAGACGTGTACGGGGAGTTGCTGGCCGTTACCGGTGGCAAGGAGCGTATGCGCTATTATCTCGACCATTACAACACCACGTTCAAGTGGCCCACCGACCTCGAGGAACTGATCGCCCGTCTGCATGTTGACAAGACGCGCCATTATACTGAAATGCTGGCGGGAGGGAGGATCCCGCTGCGTCCCGGAGTATTCCGTCTGTTGCAGGAGGCGCGCGCCACTGGGCTGCGGCTCGCCATCGCGACCACCACCACTCCGGCCAATGTTGTGGCGCTGCTGGGGTGTGCACAGCCTGCCATTCCGCTCGACTGGTTTGAGGTGATCGCCGCAGGCGATATTGTGCCGGCGAAGAAGCCCGCCAGTGATATTTACGTGTTTGTCTTGCAGAAGATGAGGCTTGATGCCGGGCAGTGTCTGGCGTTTGAGGACTCCGAAAACGGCGTGCGATCTGCCTGTGGTGCCGGGTTGATTACTATCATTACACCCAACGATTACACCCACGATCACGACTTCAGTGACGCCTGCCTGGTGGTGAGTGATCTGGGTGAGCCGGGAGCGCCTTTTCGGGTGCTGCACGCCGAGGCAGCAGTAAACGCGACCCAGGTGGATGTGGCGCTGTTACGTCGGCTGCACGCTGACTGTGGCGGCGGCAGGATGTAAATACCGGGTACCCCGCAGGGCGAGCAAGGCCGCGCCATAGGCCGCCTCGTGTTGTGTGGGTGCCAGCAGCGGCACCCCGAGCAGGCGTGCACGAATGTCACGCCACGGCGCGTTTGCCGCCCCACCCCCCACGCTGCGCACCGTGACGGGATAGGGTGCGCCCAGTTCTGCCAACAGCTGGTACGCGTGCTGTTCGATTTGCGCCATTCCTTCCAGCATACCCTGAAAAAATTCTAGGTCGTCAGCGGGCCGTGGGTGGAGGCGCGGGGCGAGCGCAGGGTCGCTGACCGGAAAGCGCTCACCCGGCGCTATCAGCGGATAGTAGTCGAGGCCGGTGGGTCGCTCGGGGTGCAGGCGCGGTGTCATGGTGGTAATTTGCGCCGGGCTGAAGAAGTGGCGTAAAACTGCGCCGCCGCTGTTGGAGCCCGCGCCCGCCAGCCACAGATCGCCCAGCCGGTGGCTGTACACGCCGGACCTGGGTGCAAAGATGGGTCTTTCCGAGAGTACCTTCATGACCAGGGTGGAACCGAGCGAGGTCACGGCTTCGCCCGCCTTACGTGCGCCGGTAGCGATGAAGGCGGCAGTGCTGTCGGTGGTGCCTGCGACGATACAGGTGCCGGGCCGAAAGCCAAATCGGGAACAGGTGTCGGTGTTGAGCGGGCCGAGATCGGTGCCCGGTGCGACCACTTCCGGCAGCAGCTCCCGGCGCACGCCGAGACGGCTGAGCCAGTCGGGCCAGCGGCGGGCGATGACGTCATAGCCGAGCTTGAGGCAGTTGTGTTCATCACTTACGCCGAGCCGGGCGCCGAGTTTGAAGGCAATCCAGTCCGCCGGTGTCAGCGCATAACGGGCCCGCGGGCCGAGGTCGGCCTGCAGGTGCATGAGCTTGGCGAGAGCGCTGGACGGGCCGTGGGCGCCGCTCTCGGCGGGCGCAACTTCATCGATATAGCTTGCCTCGCACACGCTGCGGGCATCGTTATACATGAGGGCGTCAGCCAGCGGCTCGCCCCAGGCGTTGCACAGCAACAGGGTGCCGGAGGTGCCATCTGTGGCCAGTGCCGTGATCTGCGCTGCCGGGATGTGTTGCAACAGTGCCTGCAGCGCTGTTGTGGCCGCCTGCCACCAGAGAGCGGGGTTCTGCTCTACACAATCACCCTCGCGGCGTGGCACAGGCAGTGGGGCAGAGGCCTGGCCGCGTACCACGCCGGCCGGATCAATGGCGCATACGCGGCAGGCCGAGGTGCCGAGGTCGATGCCTAGATACAGTGGCAAGTGGCGAGTTGCTAGGGAAGGCTCACCGGCGCGGGCGGCGTCCATGCGGGGTCGCGGTGCTCGGCGGTGACCGTGGTATAGATGCCGCCTCGCACGTAGAACTCGGCGCGCACGCGCAGGTAGCGCGGGGCACAGGCACGCGCCAGATCGTCCGTGATGCGGTTGGTGACGGCCTCGTGGAAGGCACCCTCGTTGCGGTAACTCCACAGGTACAGCTTGAGCGATTTGAGTTCCAGGCAGCGCTGGTTGGGCACATAATGGACGTGGAGTGTGGCGAAATCGGGCTGGCCGGTCTTGGGGCACAGGCAGGTAAACTCGGGTACCCGCATCTCGATGGTATAATCCCGCTCTGGCATGGGATTGGGGAAGGTCTCGAGTTCCTTGCTGGGTTGGCTAGGCATATTCCTGCTCATATGATGGTATTGGCCGCCGCAACTGATAGCGGGCTGTGTAATAATAACTCAAATCTCCCACACTTTAGTTCAATGCGTCTGACGAAGATAAAACTGGCCGGGTTCAAGTCGTTTGTGGACCCGACCTCGCTGCATTTGCCGAGCAATCTGGTTGCCATCGTCGGCCCTAACGGTTGCGGCAAGTCGAATATCATCGACGCAGTACGCTGGGTGATGGGAGAGGGTTCAGCCAAGAGCCTGCGCGGTGAATCCATGGCCGATGTGATTTTCAACGGCGCTGCCGGGCGCAAGCCGGTGGGGCAGGCCACCATCGAGCTGGTGTTTGACAACAGCGATGGCGGCCTGGGCGGCCCCTATGCGCAGTACGCCGAGGTGTCGATCCGGCGTCAGGTGGGGCGCGACGGCCAGTCCGACTACTTCCTCAACGGCACGCGCTGCCGGCGGCGCGACATCGTCGATCTGTTTCTCGGCACCGGTCTCGGCCCGCACAGTTACGCCATCATCGAGCAGGGCATGATCTCGCGCCTCATCGAGGCCCGACCGGATGATTTGCGCGTGCTGCTGGAAGAGGCGGCGGGTGTATCCAAGTACAAAGAGCGGCGGCGCGAAACCGAAAACCGCATGGGTCATACGCGCGAGAATCTGGCGCGCATCGGTGATGTGCGTGAAGAACTGGGCAAGCAGCTGGAGCGCCTGCAACGCCAGGCCAACGCCGCCGAGCGCTATCAGCGCCTGAAGCAGGAAGAGCGCCGGCTCAAGGCCGAGTTGATGGCGCTGCGCCAGCGCAGCTTGCAGCATGAGGTCAGCGCACGGGTGCAGGAGACCGCTGAACAGGAAACGGCGCTGGAGGCGCGACTGGCAGATCAGCGCCGGGTTGAGGCCGTCATGGAAAAACAACGTGCCGAACAGACGGGCGCCAATGACGCCTTCAACGTCGCGCAGAAAGATTTTTACAGCATCAGCGCGGAGATCACGCGCTTGGAGCAGGCGTTGCAGCACGCACGCGAGCGGCGTGTGCAACTGGAGCAGGATCAGGCGCAGGTGGAGCGCAGTCTGGCGGAGGCGCAGACCCATCTCGATGCGGATCGCAAGCGGGCCGTGGAGACGGAGCAGGAGCTTGCGGCGCTGGAGCCGGAGTGCGCGGGTGCTGAACAGGTGCAGCGTGCCTCACAGGAGGCGCTGATAGCGGCCGAGCAGACCATGCAGGCCGTACAGGCGGAGTGGGAAACCAGCGCCGGTCGTAATGCGGAAAGCGCACAGCAGATGCAGCTGGCGCGCACCCGCGCCGAGCACGCACAGACCCAGCTGCGTCAGTTGGACGAACAGGCGCAGCGTGTGCAAGCAGATCGCGCCGGTCTGTCATACGGCACATTAGAGCAGGATGTGCAGGGGTTGCAGCAGCAGCTGAGCCGGCATGAGCAGCAGGGGCAGGACTTGCAGCAGGAGGCCGAGACCCTGCAGGCGCGCATCGCCGAGTTGCGCGCACAGCATCAGCGCCTGTCCGGGCAGCTGCAGGCCGAGCGCGAGCAGGCCGAGTCCATGCGCAGCCGGTTGGCATCACTGGAGGCCTTGCAGCAGGAGGCCTTGGGCCAGAACGAGGAATCGGTGTCGGACTGGCTGCGCGCGCGCGGCCTGTCTGATGCGCAGCGACTGGCACAGGGCATCGAGGTGGAGAGCGGTTGGGAGCGGGCACTGGAGGCGGTGCTCGGGTTTCACCTGGGCGCGGTATGTGTGACCGGCTGGGCCGAGATTGCCGCCAGCCTGGAAAGTCTCACCCAGGGTACGCTGGATGTGTTTGATACCACAGTGCGGCCGCAGGCGACTGCGAGCCGTCATGACTTGACGTTGCTCAGTGCCAAGGTGCGTTCGGAGTTAACGCTTGCGGCATTGCTGGCGGATGTGTATGTCGCCGACAGCCTGGTGCAGGCGTTGGCCGTGGCGCCCCGACTGCAGGTGCATGAATCGGTAGTGACGCGCGACGGTGTATGGCTGGGTAATGGCTGGATGCACGCGGTACGCTCCGGTGAGGTCGCCGCCAACAGCGTGTTGCTGCGCGCGCAGGAAATAAAAACCCTCACTCGCGATGTGCGAGCCATCAATGCGCAAGTGACGGAGACCCAGCAGCAACTGGAACAGGCGCGCAGCGGGCTGGAGGCTACAGAGGCCCGCCGTGACACCACGCAGGCTGCGCTCAATCTGGCCCACCGTCAGTATGGCGAAATGGTCGCTGAGACAGGCAACCAGCAAGCGCGGCTGGATCAGTTGCGCGCACACGAGCAGCGCTTGCAGGCTGAAATGGAAGATATCGGTTCGCGTACCGCCCAAGCGCGGGTGGAGTTGCAGGAGGCGCAGGAGCGTATGCTCCTGGCCGAGCAGCAGCATGCACTGCACAGTGCACAGCAAGAGGCATTGGCCGGTCAGCGTGACGCCCGGCGTGCAGCGCTGGAGCAGGCGCGTCTGCAGGCCCATCGCGACCAGGAGGCACTGCACCAGTTGGCGCTGCGCAGTGAATCATTACGCACCGCGCTGGGTGCCGCGCAGCAGAGCCTGGAGCGTACGCAACATCAGTTGGATCAGCTGGCTGCACGGCGTACGGAACTGGAGTCGGCGTTGCATGAAAATGCTGCGCCGACGCAGGCCTACCAGGATGAGCTGGAGCAGGCGCTGGTGAGTCGCACGCAGGCCGAGACGGCGCTGGCTGTGGCGCGGCGCATGCTGGAAGAGATCGAGCATGCGCTGCGCACGCTGGAGCAGGAACGGCACAGTATCGACCAGCAGGTGCAGCAGGGCCGCACCAGTCTTGAGCAGTTGCGTCTGCAGGGGCAGGAATTGCGTGTGCGGGCGCAGGCGCTGGAGGAACAGATTACCGCCGCCGGCTTTGAAACTGCGGTGCTGCTCGCCGAACTGGTGGGAGAGGCTGAAGAGGCGACGTGGCATGAGAAGTTGAGCCAGATTGAGCAGAAAATCCAGCGCCTCGGCGCGATCAACCTCGCTGCGATCGACGAGTTTGCCGAGCTGTCCGAGCGCAAGACCTATCTCGACGCCCAGAATGAAGACCTGTCGCAGGCACTGGCCACACTGGAAGACGCCATCCGCAAGATCGACCGTGAGACGCGGACGCGGTTCAGGGAGACGTTCGAGAAGGTCAACACCGGCTTGCAGGCCATGTTCCCGCGCCTGTTCGGTGGCGGGCATGCGTATCTGGAGTTGGTGGGTGACGAGCAGCTGACCACCGGTGTGACGGTGATGGCCCGCCCGCCGGGCAAACGCAACAGCACCATACATCTGTTGTCCGGCGGCGAGAAGGCGCTGACCGCGCTGGCACTGGTGATGGCGATTTTCGAACTGAACCCGGCGCCATTCTGCATTCTGGACGAGGTGGATGCCCCGCTGGATGAGGCCAATGTTGGCCGCTTCTGCCAGCTTATCAGCGAGATGTCGCAGCGTATCCAGTTCATCTATATCACGCATAACAAGGCCAGCATGGAAATGGCGCACCAGTTGACGGGTGTCACCATGCAGGAACCCGGCGTGTCGCGGCTGGTGGTCGTGGACGTGGATGAAGCCGTGCAGCTGGTCGCAAGCTGAGTTGTGGTTGCGGCAGGCAAGGGCCTTGAAGATATATTGGTGACAGCAACGATCACTGCCTGAACTGCGGAGAGACATTGCATGTTGAGCCTGCGCATGATTTTGATACTGCTTGGCGTGTTGCTGGTTGCCGGGCTGTATGTGTGGGAAAGGCGCAGGCGTCGTGAGACACAGCAGGCGTATACGGACGCGCCAGCAGAGACCCCCCTTGCTGCACCGCCTGCACTGTCCGACGGAGGACCCGGCCTCATTGTGACCTTGCACATCATGGAGCCGGAGGGGCGCCCCTTGCGCGGGCCGGATATTATGGCTGCCGCCAACAAGAGCGGGCTGGTCGCGGGTGCGCGTCGTATCCTGCATCACATGTCTGCCGACACTCCGGCCCGCGCTGTGTTCAGCGTTGCGAGCATGCGTGAACCCGGCAGTTTTGACTGGGAGCGTATCGACACATTTTCCACCCCCGGTCTGGTGGTATTCATGTGCCTGCCGGGTCCGGCGGACGCGCTCGCCATGTATGAAGACATGATCGATCATGCGCGACGCCTGGCGCATGCCCTGGAGGCTGAGGTGTACGACGAGCGGCGCAGTGTGCTGACCCTGCAAACGGTGGAGCATACGCGCGAACAAATCCGGGACTTCAACCGCAGACTGCTGCTGGCGCAGAAACAGCAGGGTCATTGAGATGCAGTCGCTGTGACCGCCAGAGACGTCAGACGCCGGGTAGAAGATCTGCGCCAGCAGATCAACCATCACAATTATCTCTACTGCGTGCTGGATGCGCCGGAGATATCCGATGCCGAATATGACCGCCTGTTGCGTGAGTTACAGACGCTGGAACAACAGCATCCGGCACTGGTAACACCGGATTCGCCCACCCAGCGCGTCGGAGCTGCACCACTCATAAAATTCGGTGAGGTGCAGCATGCCATCCCCATGCGCTCGATCAAAAATGCCTTCAGCGAGCAGGAGGTGCTGGATTTTGACCGTAGTGTGCGTAAATCGCTGCAAGTGGATGTGGTGGAATACAGTGCCGAACCCAAGCTTGACGGTCTTGCTGTCAGTCTGGTGTATCAGGACGGCGTATTTGCCCGGGGCGCCACGCGCGGTGACGGGGTGGTCGGCGAAGACGTGACGCAGAACCTGCGCACCATTAACGCCATTCCATTACGCCTCTATGGCAGCGGATACCCTGCTCTGCTCGAGGTGCGCGGCGAGGTGTATTTGCCTAGGGCCGCGTTCGAGGCGCTGAACATGGACGCACAGGCGCGGGGTGAAAAAACATTCGTCAACCCGCGCAACGCGGCGGCGGGCAGCCTGCGTCAGCTCGATCCAAAAATCACTGCGCTCAGGCCGCTGGCATTTTTCTGTTACGGCGTGGGCGCAGTGGAGCGTGGGAAGCTGCCCGACGAGCATAGCGCAATCCTCGCACAGTTGCGCGACTGGGGCCTGCCGGTGGCGCATGAGCAGAAGAAGGTGGTGAGCGGCGTTCAGGGCTGCCTGGATTACTATCGTGATATGGCCGCGCGCCGTAACCGCCTGGAATATGACATCGATGGTGTGGTGTACAAGGTCAACCGTCTTGATCAGCAAGAGATGCTCGGTTATACGTCACACCATCCCCGTTGGGCGTTGGCGCACAAATTCCCCGCGCAAGAAGAAAACACTGAGGTGCTCGGTATCGATGTGCAGGTGGGTCGTACAGGGGCGCTGACGCCGGTGGCGCGCCTCAACCCCGTGTTTGTCGGCGGCGTCACTGTGAGCAATGTCACCCTGCACAATCAGGATGAAATCGATCGTCTCGACGTGCGCGTCGGCGACAGCGTGATCGTGCGCCGGGCGGGTGACGTAATACCACAGATCGTAGGCGTGCTGCACGCGCGACGCATACAAGGCGCTCAGCGCTTTCGCCTGCCCAGGCACTGTCCGGTCTGTGGGGCGGACGTGGTGCGCGCCGAGGACGAGGTGGTGGCACGATGCAGCGGTGGGCTGTATTGCCCTGCCCAGCGCAAGGAAGCCATCCTGCATTTTGTCTCGCGCCCCGCCCTGGATGTCGAAGGTATCGGCGAGAAACTGGTAGATCAACTGGTAGAGCAGAAACTGGTCGAAACTCCTGCCGATCTCTATGCGCTCACAGAGGAGCAACTGGCCGGGTTGGAGCGCATGGGAGAGAAGTCAGCGGCCAATGTGGTCGCCGCGCTGGAGAACAGCAAGGCCACGACACTTGCCCGTTTCCTGTACGCGCTGGGTATCCGCGAAGTGGGCGTGGCGACCGCACTTGCGCTGGTACAACACTTTGGCGATCTCGATGCACTTATGCGAGCCGACACGGCAACACTGCAACAGGTACCCGATGTGGGGCCGGTGGTCGCCGCCCACATCACGGCCTTCTTCCATCAAGCCCATAATCGAGAAGTGATAGAGCGCCTGCGTGAAGCGGGTGTGCATTGGCCAGCAGTCAAACTGCACCGCAGTTCGGCGCTGGCCGGTAAAAGCTTTGTGCTGACGGGTACGCTGGAGACGCTGACGCGGGAGGAGGCTAAGGAAAAGCTACAGGCCCTGGGCGCCAAGGTCAGCGGCAGCGTATCGTCTAAAACCAATTATCTGGTGGCAGGCGCCGACCCCGGCTCCAAGCTCGATAAGGCCCGCGCCCTCGGTGTCGAAATTCTGGACGAGACAGCGCTGCTGAAAATGTTGCAGGCGTAAAAAACAGGGAGGGATGCCATGGAGTTTATTTTGCTTACTTCGGGGTGTCAATCGTTGCACGGGCAGGCGCTGCGGGCTTCGCCTCCTGTGCTAAGAGGGCGCTGACTGCTTAAAACCCAGCCTTGATATTGCACTTGGTTCGCGGCACGATGCGATTATGAGTATACTTTTCCTATGGCTTAGTTAGGCCCCTGCCTAAGACAGCAACCGTGACGGCCGGAGACCGAATACGGATGAAAGAGTGGGGACGGGTCAATGCGGACAAGCCACACCTCTGGAAGGCTGACATCGCGGCTTCCGTTGACCGGTTCAACCAGTGGTTCATGCGCTTCGCACCCGAGGCGTTCCGCTCGACGCGAATTAAAACTACAGTACATGTCAAAGCTGCACTACTTGCAACACGTGACCTGCGCAGTATTGACGCAGCGACGCTCAAGCTTGATCCAAGTGCGCTGTCAACGCTCCGCATGTGTACGGCCCCGCCGCTGGCCGTGGATCGCTTGATTGGCTTGGCCGATGCTAGCAAGAACCTTGTTGGTCGGATGGAAGATGGCAGGCTCCCGACCAAAATGAGCGCGGCCACTTTAGATGCGGAGTTGAGGAAACTCTGCCGTATCATCTCAAGGCTGTTAGACCGCGACGCCCCCCGCGTAGCCGTAGGGCCGGATGTTTTGTCGGAGTCTGCGCGTGAGCGCGGGTGGAGACAAAATAGGAGGCACCCGACACGGCGTCAAGTCACTGTAGGAGCCATGGCGCGACCCGAAGAGGCGCGCCGTGAATTCGTAATAGACGCTTCCCAGCTCTTCCGGATATATTGTTGCATTATGTTGGCTGGCCTCGTGCCACAAGGCGGAAGATGAAGAAAGCGTTATTCAGCCTGGCCGCACGGCGTTTTTAACGCAAATTGGAATAAGTCAGGGATCGAACCCTTAACTTGGCTGGGCAGTCTTGGCGAGTTTCAGCCCCACCTTCGTGATCACGTCGTGGTCAATCTCCCGCACCGTGATGGTGATGCTCCCCCATGCCACCCGATCCCCGACAACAAGCTTGCGGTTGAGCCGGCGTCCCACCAGTTCCGCCAAGGTCAAGGGCTGCTCATCCGGTTCCAGGGCAGCGCCATAAATTGCCGCCACGTCGGCTGCGCGGGCTGATCCGTTCAACACAAACTCCCCGAAGAAACGCTGCGTGGAGAGCGGGCCTTCAATTGGCAGCCGGGCGAAAGCACGCGCCAGCTTCTCATAGTCTCCTCCCACAGCTATCACCACGGCTACGTCGCCGACCATGTACTCCGTCTTCTTACCCGGAAACACGAGTTGCCCCCCGCGGGCGAGGGCGACACATACCGCCGGGGTCTCCGGCATAACGCTCCCCAGCAGTTCATTGACGCGGCGACCGATGCATGGCGCATCCGCTTCGACGGGAATCTGGAGCAAGTCGGCGGGCCGGGAGAGCGGGAGCGCCAGTTCGGTGCGATCAATGGGCTCCGTCTGCTGGGGTACCTGCACACGAAACAGGCGCGCAATCCAGGGCATCGTCGAGCCTTGCGCCACAAGTGATACCAGGACTACAGCGAAAGCCACATGGAATAACAGCGCTGAATCCTTGATTCCCGCCATCACGGGAAACAGGGCCAGCACGATGGGCACCGCGCCGCGCAGCCCCACCCAGGCGATGAAGCCCACCTCGCGGCGCGGAAAATGAAACGGCAGCAGGCTCAGCCAGATGGCGACGGGACGGGCGACCAGCATCAGAAAGACGGCTACGAGGACGGCGCCGGGCGCGTCCACCCATAGCTTGGTGGGTGTCACCAGCAGCCCCATCACGAGAAACATGCCGGCCTGCGAGAGCCAGGCGAGGCCGTCCATGACCCGCAACACATGCACGGTGGCGTGAGAGCTCCGATTGCCGATCAGCAGCCCGGCCAGATAGATGGCCAGAAAACCGCTGCCGCCCAGAAGATTCACCGCCGCGAATAGCGCCAGACCTCCTGAGGCGATGAGCAGGGCATAGAGACCTTCGGCGAGACGCACCCGTTCCAGCAAGCGCGCCAGCAGGAATCCGCCCACTACCCCGCCCGCCGCGCCCAGTCCGAACTGCTGGACGAAGCTCCAGAGCAAGTCCATGGGCCCCGGCGATTGTCCTGCCTTGATCCACTCGACCATGACAATCACCAGGAAAATCGCCATCGGGTCATTTGCGCCGGATTCGATTTCCAGCGTTGACCTCACACGCTCGTTGAGCCGGAGACCACTTTGGCGCAGCAACGAGAACACCGCCGCCGCGTCGGTCGAACCCACGATGGCCCCGATCAGCAGGCCGTAACGCCAATCCAGACCAAGCACCCATACCGCAAATGCAGCCACCAAACCAGCCGTGGCGACGACGCCGAACGTCGCCAGCGCCAGGGCCGGGCGCAGGGCGACGCGGAAGGTCTGCATATTCGTCCGCAGTCCCCCATCGAGCAGGATGATGGCGAGTGCCAAGTTGCCGATGAAGAACGCGGTTTGGAAATCGCTGAACTGGATGCGCCCGGGGCCATCTTCACCGGCAAGCATTCCCACGCCGAGAAAGATCAGCAGCAACGGCAGGCCAAGCCGGGTCGCCAGCAGGCTCGCGAGCACACTCACGAACAACAGCAGGCCGATCAATAAAAGGAGAGTATTGGTTGTTTCCATCCCTAAGGGTAAGCCGCAGAGGAACTCGGTTCGATTGCCGCAGAAACATGCGGCCTGAGCTGATCCTATGCCAAGCTTGACATAGAAAGCCACTCGTCGCCAGAATGTGTACTGGGCCGCTCGCCGTTGAACCAGCGAGTGTCTGGATGGAATGAAATGAAATCCAGGAATAAAATGAGGCCCGCAAAATCAATGGGCCAGACTCTGAGCCCTTTAATGCCTCCCTGCTGAAAATGCTGCGGGCATAAAAAACCGGCAAGCTGCGTGTACAGCCTGCCGGTTATCAGTGGAGTGTTATTTGTCGGCTTCGGTCGGTGGTGCGTCAACCGCTGCGGGGGCAGGTTCTGCTGGCTTCGCGGCCGGTGCGTCCTTGATCTCGATCTTGGCTTTGCTCTTGAGCGTGGCGAGATAGGTTTCGACCTCCTTGTTCTGGAGAATAGAGCGCACGTTGTCCTTCACCTTTTCGAATTCCGGCGGCTGGATGTCGCGCGTGTCTTCCAGCTTGATGATGTGCCAGCCAAACTGCGTCTGCACCGGGGTCTTGGTGTAGGTGTCTTTTTCCATGGTCTTTACGGCATCACCAAAGGGTTGCACCATCTGCCCGGCTTCAAACCAGTTCAGATCGCCTCCTTCCTTGGCGGAGCCAGTATCCTGAGACTTCGCCTTGGCGAGTGCGGCAAAGTCGCCACCCTTGTCGAGCTGGGCAATCAGGTCGTTGGCTTCGTCCTCGGTCTTAACCAGAATGTGGCGTGCGCGATACTCCTTGCTGGTCATGGCGCCTATGCGGCTTTCATACTCCTTGCGCATGGCTTCGTCGGTGAATTTGGTAGATTCGATGTGATCGCTGATGACGGCGCCCGCAAGGATATTGCGCGTCTGGTTGGCGATTTCAGCGGCGATATCGGGTTTCTTGTCCAGGCCTTTCTTTACCGCCTCGTCGTAGATCAGCTCGCGGTTGATGAGTTCTTCAAGTGTTGCCTTGCGGTCTGCGGCAGCGTCATCGGTCGCCGGGCGGGACATGGCGCGCTGCTGCGCGTAGGCATCGTAGGCCGCTTGGGTGATGGCGACGCCATTGACGACTGCAACGGTGGCAGTGCCGCCGGATGTGCTCTCTGGTTTGTTGTCGCAGGCGGAGATGAACGCCGTGCTGAACAGGACGGTGGCGAGTGCGATGGTTTTCATGGGTGACATGGTTAATCCTTGCTGGAGTCAAATTCTTCGGGGGTCAACGCCCGTATGCTGAGCGCGTGAATTTCTGAGTGCATCTCGCGCGCCAGCGCATCATATACCAGTCGATGGCGTGCGAGCAGCCCCATGCCGGCGAAAGCCTTGGCCACGACGGTGACGTTGAAGTGGCCGCCGCCTGCCAGGGCGCCGGCATGGCCGGCATGTTTATGGCTTTCGTCGCTGATGGCAAGGTGCGCGGGCGTGAGTGCTGCGGTCAGGCGAGTCCGGATCATGTCGATGCGGGCAGTGGTCACTACGGCAGCACCTGTTTGAAGGGCCGCACCGTGACACGGGCATAAACGCCAGCGCTGCAATACGGGTCGGCGTCGGCCCAGGCCTGCGCCTCGGCGAGCGAGCCGAATTCGGCGACGATCAGGCTGCCACTGAAGCCTGCTGTGCCGGGGTCGGGGCTGTCGATGACGGGGTGCGGGCCGGCCAGCACCAGCCGTCCGGCATCGCGCAGTGCATTCAACCGCGCGAGGTGGGCGGGGCGGGCAGCGGCGCGTAGCGCGAGGCTGTCCGGCACATCTTCTCCGTAGATGGCGTAGAGCATGGTGCTATTTTTCGTCCGTAGGGGGTTGCAGGTAGCGCGACAAATACACCGATTGCAGGATAACAAACAGCAGCGTCAGACCCACGATGCCAAACAGCTTGAAATTGACCCAGGTGTCGGTATCGAAGCTGTACACCACATACAGGTTAATGAAGCCGAGCATGCAGAAGAACACGGTCCAGCTGATATTGAGCCGTGTCCAGAGCTCGGCGGGCAGTGTCATGCTGCCACCCATCATGCGCTGGGTAAGATTTTTGCTGCCCAGGTACTGACTGCCAAGAAAGGCCGCCGCGAACAGCCAGTTCAGCACCGTGGGTTTCCATTTGATGAACATCTCGTCCTGCAGCAACAGGGTGGCGCCGCCGAACACCACAATCAGCGCCAGGGTGACGAGATGCATGTTTTCAAAGCGCCGGTGCTTGAGCCAGAAACCGCCGACCTGCACAAAAGAGGCGACAATGGCTACGGCGGTGGCGACATAGATGTCGTAAACCTTGTAGGCCGCAAAGAACAGCAGAATCGGAAATAGATCAAACAGGAATTTCATGGCGTTATTTTAGCAGGGACAGCGGGTGATGTTACGGCGGCAGCAGGCTTTTTAAGCGATATAAGGTTTCGAGTGCCTCACGCGGCGTAAGTTCATCGGGTTTGAGCGCGTGCACGGCCTCGCTCAAGGCAGCCGGTGGCGCGGGTGTGAGCAGTGGCAGCTGGCTGCTGCTGTGCGCAGGCGGCATTTGCCCACCCTGTTCGAGAGCGTACAGGCGCTGTTTGGCCTCGGCGATCACCGCCTGCGGTACGCCGGCCAGCGCCGCCACCTGCAGGCCGTAGCTCTGATTGGCCGGGCCTTCCTTGACGGCGTGCAGGAATATTATGCTGTCGCCGTGCTCCGCTGCGTCGAGGTGCACGTTGGCGCAGGCAGGCAGCTGCTCGGGCAGGGTGGTCAGCTCGAAGTAGTGGGTGGCAAACAGGGTGTAGGCGCCCAGCCGTGCGGCGAGATAGTGGGCCGAGGCCCAGGCCAGCGACAGGCCGTCGAAGGTGCTGGTGCCGCGCCCGACCTCATCCATCAGTACCAGACTGTCGCGGGTGGCGTTGTGCAGGATGGTGGCGGTCTCGGTCATTTCAACCATGAAGGTGGAGCGCCCGCCGGCCAGATCGTCGGAACTGCCGATGCGGGTGAAGATACGGTCGATGGGGCCTATCGTCGCCCGCGCCGCAGGCACGTAACTGCCGATGTGCGCCAGCAGCACGATGAGCGCAATCTGGCGCATGTAGGTGGATTTGCCGCCCATGTTGGGGCCGGTGATGATGAGCAGGCGGCGGCTGTCTTTGAGTTCGATATCATTCGGCACAAACGGTGTGTCGAGTGACGCCTCCACAATCGGGTGACGCCCGTCAGCGATGGTAATGCCTGCTGTGTCGCTGAGTTCCGGCGCGCGCCAGTCCAGCGTATCCGCGCGTTCGGCGAGTGTGGCGAGCACGTCCATCTCGGCCAGCGCGGCGGCGCACTGTTGCAGTGGAGCGAGCTGGGTAACGAGTTCTTCCAGCAGTTGCTCGTACAGCATTTTTTCGCGTGCCAGTGCGCGTTCAGCGGCGGAGAGGGCCTTGTCTTCGAAGCTTTTCAGTTCCGGCGTGATGTAGCGTTCGGCGCCCTTCAGCGTCTGGCGGCGCTGGTAGTCGTCAGGAATCTTGGCGGACTGGGCGCGACTGACTTCAATGTAATAACCGTGCACGCGATTGTAATTCACCTTGAGGGTGGCGATGCCGGTGCGCTCACGCTCACGCGCCTCCAGTGCCAGGAGATAGCCGCCGGCGTTTTCGCGTAATTCGCGCAACTCATCCAGTTCGGTATCGAAGCCGGGTGCGAGGACGCCGCCATCGCGAATCAGCATCGGCGGGTTTTCCACCACCGCGCGCAGCAGTTGCTGGTGCAGGGCGGCATGATCGCCCAGCTGCTGTGCCAGTGCCGCGATGCGTGGTGCATCGAGCTGAACCAGCAGTGCCTGAACTGCAGGCAGCAGATCCAGCGCAGTGCGCAGTTGCGCGAGATCGCGCGGGCGCGCCGATTTGAGTGCCACCCGCGCCAGGATGCGTTCGATATCGCCGATGCCGCGCAACAGTTCATGCAAGGGCAGGTAGCGCCGATCGTCGAGCAGCACGCCGAGGCTGTGCTGACGCAGACGCAGCACTGTGCGGTTGCGTAACGGCCGGTGGATCCAGCGCTTGAGCAGGCGGCTGCCCATGGCGGTGGCCGTGCGGTCGAGCACGCCGCAGAGGGTGTGTTCATGCGCCCCCGACAGGCTGAACTCAAGCTCCAGGTTGCGACGGCTGGCGGCATCGAGCAGCAGGGTGTCGCTGCGGTTTTCCAGGCTGAGCGTGTGCAGATGGGGCAGGCGGCTGCGCTGGGTATCCTGGACGTAGGCCAGCAGGGCGCCAGCGGCAGCAATGCCCAGCAGTGCCTGCGCGCAGCCAAAACCGGCCAGATCGCGGGTGCCGAATTGCGTGCACAGCAGGCGGGTGGCGGTGTCGAGATCGAAGTGCCACGGTGCCACCCGCCGCACGCCGCGCCAGCCGTCGAGCACTGCGGTGGGGCCCAGGGTCTCGTTCACCAGTATTTCCGCCGGGCGCAGGCGCTCGAGTTCGATGGCCAGTGCTTCTTCCCCCTCCAGTTCAAGCAGGCTGAAGCGGCCACCTCCCAGATCGAGCGCCGCCAGCCCGAACCTCCCCTGCTGGGCATGCAGGCACACAATCAGGGCGTCGCGCCGCTCCTCCAGCAGGGCCTCGTCGGTGACCGTGCCGGGGGTGATGATGCGCGCCACCTTGCGTTCTACCGGGCCCTTGCTCTTGGTCGGGTCGCCGACTTGTTCACAGATGGCGACTGACTCCCCGGCGCGTACCAGCCGCGCCAGATAGGCGTCGGCGGCATGGTAGGGGACCCCGGCCATCGGGATCAGTGCGCCGCCCGACTGGCCGCGGGCGGTGAGGGTGATATCGAGCAGGCAGGCGGCCTTGCGCGCATCCTCGAAAAACAGTTCGTAGAAGTCCCCCATGCGGTAAAACAGCAGCGTATCCGGGTGCTCGGCCTTGATGCGCAGGTATTGCTGCATGACGGGGGTGTGCTGCACCCCGGGGGCGTCGGGTTTGTTCATCCTGTCAGTGTAGCGAAACTGTGGGCGCCTTGTCTGTCCGGTATCGGTTTTGCGCCAAGCCCGGTCTGGCGCGGCAGAGTGGGTTATTGCTTGAACCAGCAGGGGATTTTTTGTATAGTAGCTGGTCTATTGCGGGGTGGAGCAGTCTGGCAGCTCGTCGGGCTCATAACCCGAAGGTCGCAGGTTCAAATCCTGCCCCCGCTACCAGGTTCTGGTTGTTATGGTTCTGGGTCTGCACGTGGGCCTGCATGTGAAGCGGTTTAGAGGAAGTGGGCCTTGCGCCCACTTTTTGTTTGTGGAGGCGATTATGCGCAAGGACTCCGCACGGTTGCAGGATATCATCGCGCCGGTAGTGACGGCCTTGGGTTACGAGCTGGTGGGCGTGGTTCATGTGCCGCAGGGGCGCCACTCGCTGTTGCGGGTGTACATAGACTGCGTGGGGGATGACGCGACCGGTATTACGCTCGAGGATTGCGAGCGCGTCAGCCACCAGGTCAGCGGTGTACTGGACGTGGAAGACCCGATCAAGGGCCAGTACGCCCTGGAGGTATCTTCGCCGGGGCTGGAGCGTCCATTGTTCAGCAAGGAGCAGTTTGCGCGCTTTGCCGGTCAGCGCGCCAAGGTGCGGTTGCATACGCCCCTGAATGGCCGCCGCAACTTTACCGGCATGCTGGCCGGGGTACGTGATGAGCAGGTGGTGATCGTGGAGGACGGCGTTGAGTTTGCGCTGCCCGTCGGGAGTATAGACAAGGCGCAGTTGGCGCCAGACTATAGCGGGAAATAGCCGCTGTATTTGATTATTGTAGTTGTCAGTATTGGGTGACACCATGAACAAAGAAATTTTACTGGTGGTGGATGCGGTGTCCAATGAAAAGGGCGTCGCAAAATCCATTATCTTCGAGGCCATTGAGGCCGCGCTCGCCATGGCAACCAAAAAACGCCACGGGGAAGAGATTGATGTGCGCGTTACCATTGACCGCGAGAGCGGGGATTACCAGACCTTCCGCCGCTGGCTGGTGGTGGATAACGCCGCCGAGGATTTTCAGCCGGAGAGCCAGTTGAAGCTCATGGATGCGGAAGATGTCCGGGCCGATATCACGCTGGGCGAATACATCGAAGAACCGATGGAGTCGGTAAGCTTTGGTCGCATCGGTGCCCAGACCGCCAAGCAGGTGATCGTGCAAAAGGTGCGCGAGGCCGAGCGTGCCCAGGTGGTAGAAGCTTACAAGGAGCGCGTCGGCGAACTGGTTACCGGCGTGGTAAAGCGTATTGAGCGCGGCAGCGTGTTGCTCGATCTGGGTAATAATGTCGAGGCACTTGTCAGCCGTGACGAAATGATCCCGCGTGAACCGGTACGTTCCGGTGACCGCCTGCGCGGTTACCTGCATGAAGTGCGGGCCGAGATACGCGGGCCGCAGCTGTTTGTCAGTCGTACCGCGCCCGAATTGCTGATTGAATTGTTCAAGCTGGAAGTGCCGGAGATCGGTTCCGGTTTGATCGAAATCAAGGGCGCAGCGCGCGACCCCGGCCTGCGCGCCAAGATCGGCGTCAAGGGTAACGACCCGCGCATCGATCCGGTGGGTGCCTGTGTCGGCATGCGCGGTTCGCGCGTGCAGGCGGTATCGAGTGAAATCGCCGGCGAGCGCGTCGATATCATTCTGTGGAATGAAAATCCTGCCCAGTATGTGATTAACGCCATGTCGCCTGCCGAGGTGCAGTCCATCGTGGTGGACGAGGATACCCACAGCATGGATGTCGCCGTGACCGAAGATCAGCTGTCACAGGCCATTGGTCGCAACGGCCAGAACGTACGTCTTGCCAGCCAGCTCACAGGCTGGGAGTTGAACGTGATGTCAGAGGCGCAGGCCGACGAAAAGAGCGAAGGCGAGTCCGAGGAGTTGCGCAAGCTGTTCATGGAGCAGTTGGACGTGGACGAAGACGTCGCCGCGATTCTGGTACAGGAGGGCTTCTCCAGCATCGAAGAGGTGGCCTATGTGCCGGCGCAGGAGATGGTCGCCATCGAGGAATTCGATAAGCAGATCGTGGAGGAGTTGCGCAGCCGCGCCAAGGACGTGTTGCTCACCCGCGCCATTGCCAAGGAAGAGGTGTTGGGCACGGCACAGGCCGCGCCGGATCTGCTTGCCATGGAGGGGATGGATCCACGCCTGGCACAGATACTGGCCAGCCGCGGCATAGTGACCATGGAGGATCTGGCCGAGCAGGCGGTAGACGATTTGCTGGAAATCGATGGCATGGATACCGAGCGAGCCAGCCAGCTCATCATGACGGCGCGCGCGCCGTGGTTCGCGGGCGAAGAACAGGGTTCGTGAGGCCATAAATGTCTGAAGTTACCGTAAGACAGTTTGCCGACGTGGTGGGAACCACGGTAGAGCGTTTGCTGGTTCAGCTGAACGAGGCGGGCCTCGTGGGCAAAAGCGCAGATGACATCATCGGCGACAGCGAGAAGTTGCAGTTGCTGACCCACTTGCGGCGTAGTCACGGCGCGGGCGAGGAATTGGGAACCGCCGAGCCGCGCAAGGTGACCCTGAAACGCAAGACGGTCAGCGCCCTCAGGTTGACCGGCGCGCAAGGCAAGGTCAAAACAGTAAATGTTGAGGTGCGCAAGAAACGCACCTACGTCAAGCGCAGCGTTATTGAGAGCGAAGACGCCGAGCGGGTGGCGGCAGAGGCCGCGCTGAAGCAGGCGGCCGCTGAGGCTGTGCAGCAACAGATGGAAGAAAAGAGCAAGGCGGAAGCCCGGGCTGCCGCGCGCATCGAGGAAGAGGCGCAGGCGCGGGCTGAAGCCGAGGCCAGGCTCAAGGTGGTGCAAGAGGCCGCTGTGCAGGATGTTATAGCAACACCGGCAGTGCAGCAGCCGGCCAAGCCGGCAGCCGCGCCTGAAAAGACTGAAAAGAAACCCAAGTGGCGTGGCGAGCGTGCAGGCGGCACCAAATACGGGCGCGAAGAACTGCACATTGCTACCGACCTTTCTGGGCGGCGCAAGAAAAAACACCGGGCGAGTGGCGTAGTTGTCAGCGGTGCACCCAAGCACGGATTCGAGCGCCCTACCGCACCCATTGTGCACGAAGTAGGCATCCCGGAAACCATCACCGTGGCCGATCTGGCGCAACGCATGTCGGTGAAGGCGGCCGAGGTCATCAAGGCGATGATGAAGCTCGGCAGTATGGCCACCATCAATCAGGTCATTGACCAGGACACCGCCGCAATCGTGGTGGAGGCCATGGGCCATGTGCCCAAATTGCTGGAAGAGAATGCGCTGGAGGCGGGGCTGGGGCAGGATGAGAGGCAGGCTGGTGACAAGGTCGCGCGCGCGCCGGTAGTGACCATTATGGGTCACGTGGACCATGGCAAGACCTCACTGCTCGACTATATCCGCCGCTCCAAGGTGGCGACGGGCGAGGCGGGCGGTATCACGCAGCACATTGGCGCCTATCATGTGGAAACGCCGAAAGGGATGATCACCTTTCTCGACACCCCCGGCCACGCCGCCTTTACCTCCATGCGTGCGCGTGGCGCGAAGCTGACGGATATCGTTGTGCTGGTGGTGGCGGCCGATGATGGCGCCATGCCGCAAACTATCGAGGCCATTCAGCACGCCAAGGCCGCCTCCGTTCCAATCGTGGTGGCAGTAAATAAAATAGACAAGCCCGAGGCCGATCCTGAGAGGGTACGGCAGGATCTGGTCAAGTATGAAGTGGTGCCGGACGATTGGGGTGGCGACACGATTTTCACCAATGTCTCGGCCAAAACCGGCGCCAATGTCGATGCCCTGCTTGATTCCATTCTGGTGCAGGCCGAGGTGCTCGAGCTCAAGGCGCATATGGATGTGCCTGCCTCCGGTGTGGTGGTGGAGTCGAGCCTGGACAAGGGTCGTGGCCCGGTGGCTACGGTGCTGGTGCAAAACGGCGTACTGCGCAAGGGCGACATGCTGCTCGCCGGTTCCGAGTACGGCCGTGTGCGCGCGCTGCTGGATGAGAATGGTGCACAGGTGGATGCAGCCGGGCCGTCGGTGCCGGTGGTGGTGCTGGGACTGTCCGGTACGCCCAATGCAGGCGACGATGTGCTGGTGGTGAAAGATGAACGCAAGGCGCGCGAAGTGGCGTTGTTCCGGCAAGGCAAATTCCGCGATGTGAAGCTGGCGCGCGAGCGTGCCGACAAGCCGGAAAATGCCTTCACCCAGATGGAAGAGGGCAAGGTCAGCACCCTCAATATCATCATCAAGGCCGACGTGCAGGGCTCGGCTGAGGCGTTGGCGGAGTCGCTGAAGAAGCTGTCGACGGATGAAGTACGGGTGAGAATCATCTCCAGCGGTGTCGGCGGCATCAACGAGTCGGATGCCACCCTTGCCATGGCGTCGCAGGCATTGCTGGTCGGATTTAATACCCGTGCTGATGCTACTGCACGTCGCATGGTGTCCGAGCATGGTGTGGATATGCGCTACTACAGTGTGATCTATAACGTGATCGACGATGTACGGGCCGCGATGACGGGCATGCTGGCGCCGGAATTCCAGGAGCAGATCATCGGCCTGGCTGAAGTGCGCGATGTCTTCAAGTCATCCAAGCTGGGTGCGATTGCGGGCTGTATCGTGGCGGAAGGCGCGGTGCGACGCAGTAATCCCATCCGTGTGCTACGTGACAACGTGGTGATTTACGAAGGCGAACTGGAATCGCTGCGTCGCTTCAAGGATGACGTGAATGAAGTGCGCGCGGGTACTGAATGCGGTATCGGCGTCAAGAACTACAACGACGTCAAGCCCGGTGACCAGATCGAAGTCTTCGAGCGCGTGCAGGTAACTAGAAAACTATAGTTACTGGCAGCAAGTGGCTAGTAGCCAGGAAAATCAAGATGAATCTTAATTCTACTCTCCTAGCCACTCGCCACTAACTGCTCGCCACTGTCTTTATGAGAGAATTCAGCCGAACCCTGCGTGTTGCCGAAGACATCAGGCGCGATGTCGCAGCCTTGCTGCAAAGCGAGATCAAGGATCCGCGCGTCGGCATGGTCACCATCACCCGTGTCGATGTTTCGCCTGATCTGGTGCACGCCAAGGTGTTTATTACCCTGATGGATGACGGGCACGAACTGACCGCCAGCCTGCAGGCGCTGAATCATGCGGCGGGTTACCTGCGCCGCGCACTGGCGAAGCGCTTGCGGCTGCGTATCGTGCCGCAGTTGCGCTTTGTGCATGACGAGAGTGTCGTGCGGGGTGCGCGCCTGTCGGCCCTGATTGATGCCGCCGTGGCAGCAGACCGTGGTCCCGGCAAGGCGCATGACAAGCAGTGAACCCGTAACACGCCGCCGCCGTGGTCGGGACGTGCACGGTATCGTGCTGCTCGACAAGCCCTCCGGTATCAGCTCCAACGCAGCGCTGCAAATTACCAAACGACTCTACCATGCGCGCAAGGCCGGCCACTGCGGCAGCCTGGATCCGCTTGCCAGCGGGTTGCTGCCGCTGTGTCTGGGGGAGGCGACCAAGGTGGCGGGCTTCCTGCTCGACACCGACAAGCATTACCAAGCGCGTTGTCGCCTTGGGGTGACCACTACCACCGGCGACGCCGAGGGCGAGGTGCTGGCCGTGCAGCCGGTCGGGACATATTCCGCTGCGGAGCTGGAAAGCGTGCTGGCAGGCTTCCGGGGTGAGCAGCAACAGATGCCGCCCATGCATTCGGCACTCAAACAGCAGGGGCAGCCGCTCTACAAGCTGGCCCACAAGGGCCTGTCGGTGGAGCGCGCCGCCCGCAACATCCGGGTGAACACGCTGCATCTGGTGCAACACGCCGGCGACGAACTGACGCTGGAGGTGGCCTGCTCCAAGGGCACGTATATCCGCACACTGGTAGAGGATATTGGCGCCCGCCTCGGCTGTGGTGCGCATGTCACCGCGCTGCGCCGTACCGGTGCGGGGGGCTACAGGGTGGAGGATGCTATTACCCTGCCCACCTTGCAGGCACTGGCCGAGCAGGCCGGCCCGACAGGCCTGGACCACCTGCTGCAGCCGATGCAGAGTGCCCTGGTGGGTTGGCCGCAACTGCGTTTATCCGATGATTCGACCTATTATTTACAGCGTGGGCAGGCCGTTTTTGTGCCACAGGCGCCGACCTCAGGCTGGGTTTCGCTGTATGCGGCGGACGAGCGCTTTCTGGGTATGGGGGAAATGCTGGGGGACGGTCGGGTGGCCCCGCGCCGCCTGATCAACTACCCCCCTGCCAACCCCTGCCGGGAGTAATGTTTGCTTCCCAAGCCCGGCCGTTTCCGTTAAAATACTGCACTCACAATTGAATGAATGAACGTACCCAGGAGTCGTACATGTCGCTCAGCGTAGAACAAAAGAGCAAGGTCATCAAGGATCACCAGCGTGCCGCCAAGGATACCGGGTCACCCGAAGTGCAGGTCGCGTTGCTGTCCACCAACATCGAACAGTTGTCGAGCCACTTCAAGGCCCACATTCACGATCATCACTCCCGCCAGGGTCTGCTGCGCATGGTAAGTCAGCGTCGCAAGCTGCTCGACTATCTCAAAAAGAAAAATGTGGATAGCTACCGCAAACTGATCGAACGACTGGGTCTGCGTAAATAATCAACAACAGACCCGAGTTGCCGTCCCCGCCTGATGTACTGTTCATTCGTATAAGGAACTAATCCGTGCCCTCCATCAAGAAAACCTTTCAGTACGGTGACCACGCGGTCACAATAGAAACCGGTGAAATTGCACGCCAGGCCTCCGGCGCCGTGATGATCGGTATGGGGGACACTGTGGTGATGGTGACTGCAGTCGGCATCAAGGAAGCCAAGGAAGGTCGTGATTTCTTCCCGCTCACCGTCAACTATCAGGAACGCACCTACGCCGCCGGCAAAATCCCCGGCGGTTTTTTTAAGCGTGAAGGCCGCCCGAGTGAAAAGGAAACGCTTACCTCGCGTCTGATTGACCGCCCGCTGCGCCCACTGTTCCCCAAAGGTTTTCGTAATGAAGTGCAGGTGATCGCCACTGTGGTGTCGATCGACCCGGATATTGATTCCGACATTCCGGCCCTGCTGGGTGCCTCGGCAGCGGTCGCGCTTTCCGGCATCCCGTTCAGCGGCCCCATCGGTGGCGCGCGCGTTGGTTATCGTGATGGCAAGTATTTACTCAACCCCACCCGTAGTCAGCAGCAGGATTCAGCGCTCGACCTGGTGGTGGCAGGTACTGAAAATGCCGTGCTGATGGTGGAATCTGATGCGCGCGAACTGCCGGAAGAAGTCATGCTGGGCGCGGTGATGTTTGGCCACGAACAGATGCAAATCGCCATCAAGGCAATCCGCGAACTGGTCGCCGCCGCCGCCCCCACTGCATGGAGCTGGCAGGCCGCAAGCAAGGACGAAGGCCTGATAGCTTCAGTAGCAGCGGCAGCAGAGGGCATTATCAACGAGGCCTATCAGCTGCGCGAAAAGCAGGCCCGCCAGCAGCGTCTGGCCGAGATTCGTACCACGGTGCTGGCCAAGTTGGCGCCGGAAGGCTCGGACACGGCAGAAGCCGTCAAGCATGCGATCGAATCCCTGGAAAAGAAAGTCGTGCGTGGCCGTATCCTCAAGGGTGAGCCGCGTATCGATGGACGTGATACCCGCAGCATACGTCCCATCACGGTGCGCACCGGTGTACTGCCGCGTACCCACGGTTCCGCCCTGTTCACGCGCGGCGAGACGCAGGCGCTGGTAGTGGCCACGCTCGGCACCGGCCGTGACGCGCAGCTCATCGACGCCATTGAAGGCGAGCGCAAAGAGCCGTTCATGCTGCACTACAATTTTCCGCCTTCCTGTACCGGCGAGACCGGCATGGTGGGCAGCCCCAAGCGGCGCGAGATCGGCCATGGCCGTTTGGCCAAGCGTGGCGTCGCGGCCGTCATGCCGGGCATGGACGAATTTCCATATGTGATCCGTGTGGTGTCCGAAATTACGGAGTCGAACGGTTCCAGCTCAATGGCGAGCGTGTGCGGCAGCAGTCTGGCATTGATGGATGCCGGTGTGCCGATCAAGTCGCCGGTGGCAGGTATCGCCATGGGCCTGATCAAGGAAAGCGAAGGTTTTGCGGTACTGTCCGATATTCTCGGTGACGAAGATCATCTGGGCGACATGGATTTCAAGGTGGCGGGTACCGCACAGGGTGTGACCGCGCTGCAAATGGATATCAAGATCGACGGCATCACGCGCGAGATCATGGAAGCAGCACTGGCGCAGGCAAAGGAAGGCCGTCTGCACATCCTCGGCATCATGAACGAGGCACTGTCGACACCGCGCAGCCAGATGTCTGACTACGCCCCGCGCATCATCAGCTTCAAGATCCACCCGGACAAGATCCGCGATGTGATCGGCAAGGGCGGCAGCACCATCCGCGCCATCACCGAAGAGACCGGCGCCACCATCGACATCGTCGACGATGGCACGGTGAAGATCGCCTCGGTAGACAAGGCCGCCGGACTGGAAGCCCGTCGCAGGGTAGAAGAGATTACCGCCGATGTCGAGGTGGGACGCGTCTATGAAGGCCGCGTTGCCAAGCTCATGGACTTCGGTGCGTTCGTCACCATCCTGCCGGGCCGCGATGGCCTGGTACACATCTCCCAGATTTCCGAGGAGCGCGTCGAGAACGTCAGCGACAAGCTTACCGAGGGCGAGGTGGTACGGGTCAAGGTGCTTGAGGTCGACAAGCAGGGGCGTATTCGCCTCAGCATGAAGGCTGCACTGATCAGCTAGTATTCCGGATCCGTTCCCGGATCCGGTTCATATCGTCCTGCAAGTGTTGATGCGTACCGTCGCAGTAAGGCGGTGTGCGCGTATGCTTGCAGCCGCACAGCGCCAGCTGGGTTTTTTCGCTCACCGTAAACTGCACTGGCGTAATGCCGGTGCCCTGATGGGAGCCGTCGCAGAAGGGCTGGTTGGCAGAGCGGCCACAGGCGCACCATGTGTAGGTACCGGGCTCCAGCTCCTGCATGAAAGGGGATTTCTGCGCAATCACGGGCTCTGTCATACTAGCCTCCAGTAGTAGCCAAGGGTGGATCATCCACCTGCAGTATAACGCGCCAACCTACGGAATGATGGTATACACCCCATGCGCGATACTCAGGACGTCGTAACGCCTGCCTCCTCACCCACCATGACCCGTGCAGTGCTGTGTTCGCGACTGCGGGTCGAGCAGCTTGTCAGCCACAGCCTCGGGCCGGTCAGTTTCAGCCTGGATGAGGGTGAGTGCATGGGCCTCAGTGGGCCTTCCGGCTCCGGCAAGACCTTGTTGCTGCGCGCCATCGCCGACCTCGATCCGCAGGCGGGTGAGGTATCGCTGGATGGCGTTGAGTGTCGCAGCATGCGCGGGCATCTGTGGCGGCGGCACGTTGGCATGCTGCCAGCAGAGAGCCAGTGGTGGTGGCCGACAGTAGGAGAGCATTTCATCAACATCGATGCAGAGATGCATGCGATGCTGGGATTTGAGTGTGCGGTCATGCACTGGCCGGTCACACGCCTGTCGAGCGGCGAGCGGCAACGGTTGGCCTTGCTGCGCCTGCTGGCGCTGCAACCGCAGGTGTTGCTGCTGGACGAGCCGAGCGCCAATCTGGACAACAACAACGTGCGCCGGGTAGAGGCGCTGATTGCAGACTATTGTGCCCGGCATAACGCCTGTGTGGTGTGGGTGAGCCATGACATGGAGCAGATTGCGCGCCTCGGCGGGCGGCACTGCAGGCTGGCAAACGGCAAGCTGGTGGACGCATGAATGTCATCACCCTGAGCCCGTGGGCGCTGGCACTGGCGGCAGTACTGGTGCTGGCGCTGGCACTGCTCTCGTTGCGGTTGCGTCTGACACTGGCGCAGGAGATCATTATCGCGGCACTGCGCACCACGGTGCAGTTATTACTGGTGGGGCTGGTGCTCAAAACGCTGTTTACCCATGTCCATCTGGGCTGGATTACTCTGATTGCGAGTGCCATGCTGCTGATCGCAGGGCGCGAAGTGGTGGCGCGCCAGCGGCATGGTTATACCGGCATGTGGGGCTTCGGCATGAGCGTAGTGTCCATGTTTGTCGCCTCATTTTCGGTGACCATACTCGCCCTGGTGGTGTTGATAGGCCCCACGCCCTGGTATGCGCCACAATATTCCATTCCCCTGCTGGGTATGATGCTGGGAAATGTCATGAGCGGCGTGGCGCTGGCGCTGGATCGCCTGACCCAGAGCGCATGGCACCAGCGGGCACAGATTGAGGCGCGGCTGCTGCTGGGGCAGGACTGGAGAGAGAGCGTGAGTGGCCTGCGCCGCGACGCAGTGCGTGTCGGGCTGATTCCCACTGTCAACGCCATGGCAGCGGCAGGCGTGGTGAGCTTGCCCGGCATGATGACCGGGCAGATACTGGCAGGCACGCCGCCGCTGGAGGCGGTGAAGTATCAGATACTGGTGATGTTTCTGGTGACCGCATGCACGGGCTTTGGCACGCTCGCGGCCGTCTGGCTGGGGGCCCGGCGGTTGTTTGATGAACGCGAACGGTTGCGCATCGACCGGTTGCGGGCGGAGTAACCCCATGCAAAAAATTACGCTGCTGGTGTTGATGCTGGTGTGCGGTGTTGCCGGTGCGGCGGGTGTGTACACCTGGACCGATGAGCAGGGCAAAGTCCACTACGGTGATCAGCCCGGTAATGCAGCGGCGCGCGAGATCATTCTGCCTGCCGCGCCTGCGCCGGACGCAAGTCAGCGCGAACGTCTGCAGAAGCAGCAGAAGCTGCTGGAGGTGTTCGAGGCCGAGCGGGAAGAGAAGCGCGAGCAGGCATCCAAGCGCATCATTGAACAGCAGAAGCGAGAGCAGGAGTGCAAGGCGGCCAGAGTGCGTCTGAAGCAGTACGAGCAGGCCGGCGGCCTCAGAACGCAAGAGACCGATGGCACGGAACGCCAGCTTTCAAAGGCAGAGTACCGGCAGGTGCTGGAATACGCGCGCAAGTCCGTGGCGCATTGGTGTGCGGGGCTTTGAGTGTGTGCCCTACGGTCAGATGTAAAAGTAGGGAGATGCGGGTGGGTTGCTTTGTTGCCTGCAGCCGCTAAGCTAGCATCATGATTAAGGGCGAAGCCATACGCAGGCAGTATCTGCACGCAATGGGCATCACGCTGTGGGAGCAGCGACATGCCCGACCACAGGCGGGGGAGAGCATGCCCACAGAGCAGGCAGACGCAGTGCCGGTGACACAGACGACGGCTGTAGACAGTAACGATCAGCCTGCATGGGATGAGCTCGAGCAGGCGGTGCGCAACTGCACCCGCTGCCCGCTGCATGAAACGCGCACGCAGGCGGTGTTCGGAGTGGGCGACAAGCGCGCCGAATGGATGGTGATAGGCGAGGCGCCGGGCGCCGATGAAGACCGGCAGGGTGAGCCGTTTGTGGGGCGGGCAGGGCAATTGCTCACCTCCATGCTGAAGGCGCTGGGGTTCACGCGCGAGCAGGTGTATATCGCCAACATTCTGAAGAGCCGGCCGCCCAACAACCGCGATCCGCTGCCGGAAGAGGTGGCCGCCTGCGAGCCTTATCTCAAACGCCAACTGGAACTGATCCGGCCCAAAATCATCCTCGCGGTGGGCCGCATCGCGGCGCAGAACCTGCTCAAGACCGACACCAAAATCGGTGCGCTGCGTGGCCAGCGTCATACCTGCCCCGGCACGGACATTCCTGTCGTGGTGACTTACCATCCGGCCTATCTGTTGCGGTCGCCGCTGGAGAAGCGCAAGGCATGGGAAGACCTGAAGTTCGCGCGCCGGGTGCTGCGGGGTGAGGGGTGAGCCAGGTCATGGATGCGCCGCTGGAGATGTTTTCGGACAGCCAGTTGCGCCCCATGACCGCCGAGGACATCGAGGCGGTGATGGCGATCGAGCTGTGCGCCTATGAGTATCCGTGGAGCGCGGGTATTTTTCAGGACTGCCTGAACGTCGGCTACTGTTGCTGGGTGTACAAGACAGAGCATGCGCTTGCAGGCTATGCGGTAATGTCAGTGGGTGCGGGCGAGGCACATCTCCTGAACCTCTGTGTGCGAACTGAGTGGCGCAGGTACGGGCTGGGGCGTCGGTTGCTCAAGCACATGCTGAGTATTGCGCGCGGGCATCACGCAGATACTGCATTGCTCGAGGTGCGACCCTCCAACCAGGCCGCCATAAGCCTCTACCATGCCGTGGGCTTCAATGAGGTAGGCATGCGCAAGGCCTATTACCCTGCCGCCAATGGCAAGGAAGACGCCATCATTCTTGCGCTCAGTTTGGTATAATAAAAAACATTGATCCCGCACTCACGCTTTATTCCCAGATGTCTGTAATCGCCATCGAGGCTGCGCGCCGTCGCACCTTCGCCATTATTTCCCACCCTGACGCGGGCAAGACTACGCTCACTGAAAAACTGCTCCTGTTTGGCGGTGCGATACAGCTCGCGGGTACGGTGAAGGGACGCAAGAGCCAGCGCCATGCAACCTCAGACTGGATGGAGCTGGAGAAGCAGCGCGGCATCTCGGTCACCTCCTCAGTGATGCAGTTCCCGTATCGCGACAAGATTATCAACCTGCTCGACACGCCGGGGCACGAAGACTTTTCCGAAGACACCTACCGTACGCTGACCGCGGTCGATTCCGCGCTGATGGTCATCGATTCCGCCAAGGGCGTGGAGGCGCGCACCATCAAGCTGCTGGAGGTGTGCCGCTTGCGCACCACGCCCATCGTCACCTTCATCAACAAGCTCGACCGTGAAGGCCGCGCCCCCATCGATCTGCTGGATGAAATCGAGACCGTTCTCAACATCCGCTGTGCGCCGGCCACCTGGCCTATCGGCATGGGCAAGCGCTTTAAGGGTATCTTTCACCTGCCCAATGACAGTGTGCACCTGTTTGCGCCCAGTCACGGCGGCAAGATACAACAGGGCGAAGTCATACAGGGGCTGGACAACCCGCGCCTCGATGAATTGTTCGGCTCGATGGCAGACGAGCTGCGCGAAGAGATCGAGCTGGTTAAGGGCGCGAGCCATGAGTTTAATCTGGAGGCCTTTCTCGCCGGGGAGCTTTCGCCGGTGTTTTTCGGCTCGGCGATGAACAATTTCGGCGTGAAAGAATTGCTCGATGCCTTTGTTGAAGTCGCGCCGCCGCCGCAGCCGCGCGCCACCACCACGCGCAGCGTGCAAGCCGAGGAAGAAAAATTCACCGGTTTCGTTTTCAAGATACAGGCCAACATGGATCCGGCGCACCGTGACCGCATCGCGTTCCTGCGCGTGTGTTCAGGCAGCTTCACCAAGGGCATGCGCATGAAGCATGTGCGCATCGCGCGCGAGGTGCAGATATCGAACGCCATTACCTTCATGGCCGGCGAGCGCGAGCATATCGACGTGGCCTACCCCGGCGACATCATCGGCCTGCATAACCACGGCACCATCCAGATCGGCGATACCTTTACCCAGGGCGAGGCGCTGAAATTTACCGGCATCCCGTATTTTTCGCCGGAACTGTTCCGCCGTGTGCGCCTGCGTGACCCGTTGCGATTGAAGGCGCTACAGAAGGGGCTGGATCAATTGTGCGAGGAGGGCGCGACCCAGTTGTTCCGCCCTTTAAGCAGCAATGACCTGATTCTGGGTGCGGTGGGTGTCTTGCAATTCGACGTGGTGGCCTACCGCCTGCAACACGAGTATGGCGTGGAGTGTGCGTTTGAAAACGTGCAGGTCGCCACCGCGCGTTGGGTGAAGTGCGCCGACGTCAAAAAGCTGGAAGAGTTTCATCGCAAGGCCAACGATAATCTGGCGCTGGACAGCTCAGGCCAGCTGGCTTACATTGCCCCCACCCGCATCAACCTTGAGTTGACCATGGAGCGCTGGCCCGACATCGAATTCCGCGCCACCCGCGAGCATTAGCAGGCCTGCTCACGCAGTGAATCTGTAGTGATAGTTTGACGGTGGACTGCAATGGATAGATGCAGCAGTTAGCGAAGCTCGAATTTGAACATCTGTGTCCGCTCCCAACTCTGGACTAACCCGGCAAACTCATCGGCCGGGAGCGGCTTGCTGAAGTAGTAGCCTTGGGCCATGTCGCAGCCCTCTTCGCGCAGAAACTGGAGCTGCTCGGAGGTCTCCACTCCCTCCGCGATGACTTTCATGTTGAGCGTGCGGGCCATGGCGATGATGGTCTTTACTATCGCGGCATCATTGGGGTCAGTGGCAATGTCACGTACGAAGCTGCGGTCTATTTTCAAGCAATCAATGGGGCAGCGCTTGAGGGTGCTCAGGGATGAATGGCCCGTACCAAAGTCATCAAGCGAGCAGGATACGCCGTCCATTTTTAGCGCCTCCAGGCACTGGATGGCATCCTCCGGATCGCGCATCAGCATGCTCTCGGTCAATTCAAGATCGAGTCTGGATGCCGCGAAGCCGCTTTCCTCGAGCGCCTTCCTGACCGTCTGCAGGAAATCCTTTTGCCGCAACTGCCGGGGCGACAGATTTACCGCCAAGCGCAATGGAGGAAGGCCCATCTGCTGCAAGATCCGTGTCTGCGCGCAGGCAGCTTGCAGTACCCATGCGCCAATGGGAACAATCAGCCCGGTTTCCTCGGCCACAGGGATGAACTCCAGCGGTGCGATAAGCCCTTCTTCGGGCTGGTCCCAGCGTAACAGGGCTTCCATGCCGATGATTGCTCCAGTATGGAGAGTCACTATCGGCTGGTAGTGCAGCAGGAGCTCTGCTCTCTCCAAAGCGCGGCGTAGACCGCTTTCCAGAGTCAGGCGTCGGCTGGCGCGATTATGGAGATCGGGTGTGTAGAATCTGAAGGTGTTACGCCCGGACTCCTTGGCATGATACATGGCGGTGTCGGCACTTTTGAGGAGCCCTTCCACACCCTCCTCATCCAGCGGGTACAGGGTGATACCGATGCTTACGCTCACATGTATCTCCCGATCATCAATAACGAAAGGAAGATCCAGCAGTTTCTGGATTTTCCGGATCATATCGGCGACTTCGTCCGTGTGATGAATGCCGGGGAGCACTATGGCAAATTCATCCCCTCCGAGGCGGGCAATGGTATCGCTCGTCCGGAGGCCGTTGCTGAGATGCTCGGCCACCATCTTAAGCAGCTTGTCACCCGCGCTGTGTCCGAAGGTATCGTTGACATATTTAAAGTAATCGATGTCCATGAATAGCACGGCGACTTGGCAATCCTCGCGGTCGGCATCCCTTATAATCTGCCGCAGGCGGTCATCAAGCAGCTGTCGATTGGGAAGCCCGGTCAGAGAGTCATACAGCGCAAGCTGCTTGAGGCGCTCCTCGGCCTGTTTGCGCTCGGTGATGTCGCTCATGAGGCAGTAGTGACCGGAGAAATTATTGTGCTCGTCGTAGATTCCGACCATCACTGCATGTTTGTAGAAAATCGAACCATCTTTGCGCAGTGCCCTGGCTTCCACATCAGCCTTTCCACTCTCCCGCACGCGCTGGTAGGCGGCCTGCATCAGGCCAAGGTCATCCGGCTGCACTGTCAGCGATCGCTCGGCGCCGATCAGATCTTCTGGCGCGTAACCGACCATGTCGGCGTAGGCCTTGTTGACCATACGAAAGCGCCCCTCTGCATCCAGCCGCGCGATTCCCTCCACAGCATGTTCCAGTGCGGTGGCCATTTCGCGCAGTGCCTGTTCCGCTCTGGTACGGTCGGCGATCTCGGCAAGCAATAAGGTATTTTGCTGTGATAAGGTGAAGGCGCGCGCGAGTTCCGCGCTGTACAATTCATGCTGTGCCCACACAGCAAGCTCGTGCAGTGTGTTGAGTTGCTCCTGATCCAGATGGCGCGGGCGGTAGTCTATGAGGCAGAGGGTGCCAAGCCGGCTGCCGTTCGGTGCGCTGATCGGGAAGCCGGCGTAGAAACGGATATGCGGCGCTCCTGTCACTAATGGATTATCGGCGAAGCGTTCGTCGAGCCGCGCGTCGGGAACGACCATGGCATGATCTCCCAGAATGGTGTGGCCACAAAATGAAATACCGCGTGGCGTTTCGGAGACAGCCAATCCTTGACAGGATTTGAACCACTGGCGCTCGGCGTCCACCAGGCTAATGAGCGCGATCGGTACATCGAACAGCCGGGTGGCAAAGCGCGTAATGCGATCAAAGCGCGCCTCGGGAGGCGTATCCAGGATGGACAGGGCATGCAGCGTCGACAGCCTTGCTGATTCGTCGGGTGGCAGCGGCGGTTCTTTCATGTCATTGCATCATTGTCGGTAGCTCTATTCTCAGGCGATAATGGATGAGAGAGGGCAGGTCAGCCAGGAGTTTGTTGAAGAAAGTCCCTTCACGGACTTTACGTTGTGATCAAGACTATCTTCAGGGTTGGCCCTCGCGCGCCGCTTTTAAAACCAGCGCATCAAAATCTTCGCCCGTCATGAGGCCGCGCTCTGCCACGATGTCGCGTACCGGTCTGCCGGTTTTTTCGGATTCCTGTGCGATCTTCGCCGCCTGCTCGTAGCCAATACTGGGGTTGAGCAGTGTGGCCAACGCGACGCTGGTGTGCAGAAAATGCTTGCAGCGTTCGCGGTCGACTGTAAGCCCGTGCAGGTTGAGTGCCGTTGCCGCGTTAATGGCGTTTGTCAGCCAGTCCATGGCATCAAACAGCGCCGAACCGAGTGCAGGCATCATGACATTCAGTTCCAGTTGCCCGGCCTGGGCCATGAGTGCGATGGCGTGATCTTGCCCCTGCACCTGATAGCACACCTGATTCAACATCTCGAACATCACCGGGTTGACCTTGCCCGGCATGATGCTGGAACCCGGCTGCACGGCAGGCAGGATAATTTCACCCAGCCCGGTGCGCGGGCCGGAGGCCAGCAGCCGCATGTCGTTGGCGATGCGGGTGAGCTCGAGTGCCAGCGCGCGGATGGCGTTGGAGAGATTCTGCAGGTCGAGCATGGATTGCATCTGCGCTGCGAGGTCAGGCGCCGGACGCAGCGGTTCGCCGGTCAGGCGCGCAAGTTCGGCTGCGACTTTTGCTGTGTAACCCGGCGCGGTGTTGAGGCCGGTGCCTGCCGCGCTGCCGCCGAGGCCGATGTCGCACAAGGGCGGGCGTGCTTCCTGTAACCGTTCTGCGCAGCGTGTCAGCGTCCAGGCATAGGCGTTAAATTCGCGGCCTACGGTGGTGGGTACGGCATCCTGTAAATGGGTGCGGGCACTTTTTACGGTATCGGCCTCGCGTGCGCCGATGCGTGCATATTCGCTCGCCATGTCATGCACGGCCTTGACGAGGCGCGGCAATTTTGCGAGCACCGCAAGACGGATGGCGGTCGGTATGGTGTCGTTGGTGCTTTGCCCCATGTTGACGTGATCGTTGGGGTGCACCGGGTGGTAGGTGCCGCATTCGGCGCCGAGTGTGGCATTGGCGAGGTTGGCGATCACCTCGTTGCTGTTCATGTTGTGGCTGGTGCCAGCACCGGCCTGAAACCGGTCCACTACAAACTGATCGAGATGGTTGCCTGCCAGAATGTCATCGCAGGCGGTTGTGATGGCCTGTGCCAATGCATCCTCCAGTTGCCCGCACTGCTGATTGGCCGCTGCCGCTGCGCGCTTGACGCGCACATGGGCGAGGACAAAGTCACGATCAGGGCAGCGACCGCTGATCGGGAAATTGGCCACGGCACGCGTGGTTTGGGCGCCATACCAGGCGTGGGCGGGAACCCTCAGGTCGCCCAGGCTGTCTCTCTCGGTGCGGAAACTGCTATCATTCATGCAGGTTTAGTCCGTGCGGCGCATTCTGCCGGCATTGGGTGTGGAGGTTGTGTGCAGATCAGTATTTACAAGCTTATTTTAATCCTTTTTGCCGCGCTGTGGGTATCCGCTGTGCAGGCCAAGGGCGGCGACGGCCAGGATTTTACCCTGCCGGATGTCAATGGCGTGAATCACAGCCTGTCGGACTACCGGGGTAAATGGGTGGTGGTGAACTACTGGGCTACCTGGTGCCCACCCTGTCTGGAGGAAATTCCTGAACTGGTGATGTTTCATGACAAGCACAAAAACAAGGATGCCCTGGTGTTGGGGGTATCTGTGGAAGACATCGGTGTGCCCGCCCTGCGCAGATTTATGGATGAACGCATGATGGATTACCCGGTGTTGCTGGGGGGGGCAGCCTACGAATCACCGCTGGGGCCGGTACGAGGTTTGCCGGTGACCTTTCTCATTGCCCCCAACGGCGAGATTGCCGCCACGCACCTGGGGCGAATAGACGCCGCCATGATCGAGCGCTTTATCGCTTCCGCGCCTGCACACTTCCGGGTCAAGGCCGGTGCGCCTCCTGCCGGAAAACCGGTGCCCAGATAGCAGCGTGCATGACGGCCTGCAGGCGCTATGTCGTGTCGGGTCGGGTGCAGGGCGTAGGTTTCCGGGTTGGCGCACGGACGCAGGCACGGGCACTCGGTTTGGCCGGCTGGGTGCGCAACCGTGACGACGGTGCAGTTGAGTTGCTGGCCTGTGGTGAAGACAGTGCGCTGGAGGCCATGCAGGTCTGGCTGCGCAGCGGGCCCGCACTGGCAGCAGTGACGGCGGTAGAGATGACACCGGCGCCGCTGGCAGAGCACGAAAGTTTTGCAATTTGCTGATACCGCGCACCCATCGCTATGGATTTTTTTCCGGTTTTCATGAAGATCAACGCCAGACCCTGCGTGGTGGTAGGGGGTGGTGAGGTGGCTGCGCGCAAGACGCGGCAGCTATTGCGCGCGGGTGGCGAAGTGCATGTAGTAGCGCCTGCGTTGTGTCAGCGGTTGCAGGAGCAGGTAGCGCAGCACGCTGTTGTCTGGCGCAAGGGTCAGTTCGAGCCGAATGATGTTGCAGGTTGCGCGCTGGTCATTGCCGCGACGGATGACATGACCGTGAATAAAGCCGTGCATGCCGCCGCCGTGCAACACAATATCCCGGTCAATGTGGTGGACAATCCCGCCCTGTGCAGCTTCATCATGCCTGCCGTGGTCGATCGCTCGCCGGTGCTGATTGCGGTGTCTTCCGGCGGGGCGGCGCCGCTGCTTGCGCGTCTGTTGCGCGCCCGGCTGGAAACACTGATCCCGGCAGCCTATGGACGGCTCGCTACACTGGCCGCGAAATTTCGTGCCGCAGTGAAACAGCAGATTGGCGATGCAATACTGCGTCGCCGTTTCTGGGAAAATATCCTGCAGGGCCCGGTGGCGGAGCAGGTCTTTGCCGGTCAGGAGCGGGCCGCTGAGGCGGCGCTACAGGCGGCACTGGAGCAGGCGAGTACTGATACGGCCCGTGGCGAAGTCTATCTGGTGGGTGCCGGGCCGGGCGACCCGGACCTGCTCACGTTCCGCGCCTTGCGGCTGATGCAGCAGGCGGATGTCGTGCTTTATGACCGCCTCATACCCGATGTCATTCTCAATCTGGTGCGCACCGATGCCGAACGCATCTACGTGGGCAAGCGTCGCAGCGAGCATACGCTGCGGCAGGAGATGATCAATCAGTTGCTGGTGCAGCATGCCAGGGCAGGCAAGCGTGTGCTGCGGTTGAAGGGCGGCGATCCGTTTATATTCGGGCGCGGCGGTGAAGAAATTGCCACGCTGGCGGAAGAGGGTATACCGTTTCAGGTCGTGCCGGGTATTACTGCGGCGTCGGGCTGTGCGGCCTATGCCGGCATTCCACTAACGCATCGGGAGTACGCGCAGTCGTGTGTATTTGTCACCGGGCAGTTGAAAGACGGCGGTATGGCCTTGAACTGGGCCGGGCTGATACAGCCACAGCAGACCATCGTCGTGTATATGGGGCTGGCGGGCGTCGATATATTATGTCGCGAACTGATAGCGCATGGGCTGCCTGCTGCGACGCCGAGTGCGCTGGTCGAGCAGGGCACCACGCCCCGGCAGCGTGTGCTGACTGGTACCCTCGAGACCTTGCCGGGCATTATCAGCAATACCGACGTGCACGCACCGACGCTGATTATCGTGGGCGATGTGGTGCGCTTGCACGACAGGCTGGCATGGTTCAACCTTGGGCACTGAATACCCATGACCGATAACGCTCCCGTGATTGAAGTCAGCATCAGCGAACAGCGCCTGCGCCTGCGTGAGCAGAATCGCATCACGCTGGACGTTGCCGTGAGCACAGCCAAAAACGGCGCGGGTGAAATCAATGGCAGCGAGTGCACGCCGCGTGGTGCACACGTCGTTCGGGCAAAAATCGGCGCCGGCTGTGCAGTCAATACGGTCTTCGTAAGCCGCCGCCCGACCGGAGAAATGTATACGCCTGCGCTGCGCCAACACTACCCGCAGCGCGACTGGATACTGACACGTATCCTGTGGCTGAGTGGGCTGGAGGTTGGAACAAACCGGCGGGGCAATGTCGACACGATGCGCCGCTACATCTATATTCACGGTTGCCCTGAGGAAGACGCGGTGGGTGTGCCCAGTTCGCACGGCTGCGTGAAGATGCGCAACCGGGATCTGATCAAACTCTTTGAGCGTGTGCCTGTGGGCGCCCGCGTCATTATACGTGAGTGAGCACAAGGACTACGCCATGCCGCTAGGCCCGGTAATGCTTGATCTGGCAGGGCTCGAAATCAGCCCGGTCGAGCGCGAGCTGCTTCAGCACCCCGCCGTGGGGGGCGTGATTCTGTTTACCCGCAATTATGCGTCGGCCGATCAGGTCGCGATGCTGGTGGCCGAGATACACCGCTTGCGTGAGCCGCGCCTGCTGGTGGCGGTGGATCACGAAGGCGGGCGGGTGCAGCGCTTCCGGGAAGGTTTCACGGCCATGCCCGCCGTGCGTCAGCTGGGTGCGTTGTATGACAGCGACCGCAAACGTGCCAAACGTCTTGCAGAGACCCATGGCTGGTTGATGGCGGCGGAGGTGCGTGCCGTGGGCATTGATTTCAGTTTCGCGCCGGTGCTCGATCTCGACCGGGGTGTGAGCACCATCATCGGCGACCGTGCCTTTCATTGTGATCCGGAGCGGGTTGCTGATCTGGCGCATTCCTATATGAGCGGCATGGCGCGTGCAGGCATGGCGGCGACCGGCAAACACTTCCCCGGCCATGGCGCAGTAGAGGCTGATTCACACATCGCCATCCCCATGGATAATCGGCGCTATGAAGACATCTACGCCGAAGACATATTGCCGTTCGAGCGCATGATTCACTTCGGATTGGCGGCCGTGATGCCAGCCCATGTGATTTATCCGCGCGTTGATCCGCACCCTGCGGGATTTTCACCGTTCTGGATGCAGGAAGTACTGCGCAAGCGCCTGGATTTTCAGGGCGTGATTTTCAGTGATGATTTGAGCATGGAGGGCGCCAGCGTGGCGGGCGGCTATGTCGAGCGTGCCCATGCCGCACTGAATGCGGGTTGTGACATGGCGCTGGTGTGCAACAATCCCGAGGCGGCAGCGCAAGTCGCGGAAGCACTCGTCGATCATCACAGTCCTGCCTCACACGCCCGCCTGTTGCGCATGCGCGGCCGTACCGCCCCTGACCGCCTGCAACTGCAACAGACACCAGCCTGGCAGCAGGCGGTGCAGGCCGTCATCGGCCACGCCATGGTGTAGTATGCGGGTCGCTGCTGCCGTCATTTGAGCCGACATCGCCGGTCATCACGAATATCCAAATACAGGCTTGCATGCCATTAAAGTCAGCGCGCCATCTGCCGATAACCTGTCAGCTAACCTCGACCTTGGGAAATATCCCCCGGGTGCATGGGCGCGTCAAGGGTAGTGCCGATGCGCATCCTGCCTATTCCACAAGCCATTGTTTGGCATGGATATTATACAGAACAGGGGTTCTTTAATGGGGATTGTAAAAACCGTCAACCTGGCACCTGGCATGACACTGGAGAGTGATGTCAGGGATCGTAGCGGCCGGTTGCTGTTGCGATTGAATGCTCAAATTACCGAAAAATCCTTGCGTACGCTCAAGGCCTGGGGTGTTACCTGGGTGCGCATCAAGGACGTCGCTGATGCGGTCTCATCCACCGATGCCCTCCCAGTGCCCGACATTACCCCAGCCATCCTTGAGGCGGCAAGGGATGAGGCATCGAAGTTTTTCGCACTTTCAAACCTTGAGCATCCCCTGATTCGGGAATTATTTGAAATCTGTGTGACAAAAACTTCCCTGCGCATCCAACAAGAGAAATAATATGCCACGCTCCGCAGAAAGCCTGGTTAAAGGGGCCATAAGTGTTGCATCGCTGCCGGAAATCTTCATACGCTTGAATGAAGAGGTCAATAACCCTTACAGCAACCTGTCTGACATAGCCGACATCATTTCCGAGGACACGGGTCTGGCAGCCAGAATGCTGAGGATTGCCAATAGTGCGATGTTCAATTTCCCATCACCAGTCCTCACCATCAGTCATGCCATTACGATTCTGGGGACAAGGCAGCTGAGGGATATCGTGCTGGCAACCTATGCCATAAAGACATTCAAGGACATTTCGGGTGACCTGGTTAACATGAGATCATTCTGGCAGCATAGCATCGCCTGCGGAATCGCGGCACGTGTGCTGGCAACCTACCAGCGTGAGCCTAACATAGAGCGCTTTTATGTGCTGGGGTTGCTGCATGATATAGGCCTGCTTATCCTTTATCAGGAGATCCCGAGTGTTGCCAGCACAATACTCAAGAAATGCCGCCAAGAAGAATTACTTTTGTATGCCGCAGAGGAGGAGGTGCTGGGCTACAATCACGCCCTGGTGGGCAGGCTACTGCTCAAGGCGTGGAAACTCCCGGAGTCGGCGCAGGAGGCGGTAGGGTGTCATCATTGTCCGCGGCTTGCCACTTCCTATCCGGACGAGGCCGCCCTCATACATGTCGCTGACATCCTGGCGACTGCCATGCAAATGGGGGATGGCGGTGAGCACAGGGTACCCCCGATTGAGGCCGAGGCATGGGCGCGCATAGGTCTCCAGACCAGCATGATCAATGACATAACCCAGCAAATAGATCTGCAATACAATGATGTCGTAGAGTTGTTTCTTGCCTGACCATGCACCCGACAGACAGCAGCAGGGATGAAGTAGTACACCATCTGCAGGAGCGTATTGAGCATCTGGAGCAGGTTAACCGCTGGCATATGCAGGCCCTGGACATGCTGGCTTCCATGGGCGACATGCACCGAGATGCCAGTCGCAGCCGCACACCCCACTATATATACAGTGTTACCCGCCGACACCTGGCGCGGTTGATTGATTTTGATGTTACTGCGTTTGTAGGGCTCAACGAGGAAGACTCTTCCTTCGCGCTGGATGATTGTGAGCCACAATCCAGGTTTGAAGAAATTAATCAGGAAGTCGACAGGCTCATTGATCAGGGGAAATTTGCCTGGGTTCTGAATCGGAATCATCCAGTGGTGCTGAAAGCGGGCGTCAACGGGTCACTGATATTGCTCCACGTACTTGCTTCAAAAACGCGTGTGCGAGGCGTATTCGTCGGCTTTATGGCTGAGGGCAGCAAATCACCCTCCTCTGTCGTTCTGAACTTCATATCGATCGTGCTCCATAACTGTGCTCAGGCCCTGGAAAGTTCGGCGCTTTACAATCTGGTCAGCGCGCACAACAAGGGGCTCAAGAAAATCATACAGCAGCGTACACGTGAGCTTGAATATCAATATGGGCATGACAGTCTAACCGGCCTGCCTAACAGGCTGCTTTTCCACGACCGAATGAGGCAGGCCATATCGAGTGCTGCACGCTACAAAAGAATGGTCGCGGTAATGGTTGTCGATCTTGATATGTTTAAGCGCATTAATGACACCCTGGGGCATGAGTCGGGTGACAAGCTGCTTACAGAAGAGGGTCGGCGCCTGCTCAGGGCAATGGAAGAAACCGATCTTCTGGCCCCGCACGTGAGCGTAACAGTTTCACATCTGGGCGGTGATGAGTTCGGAATTTTGCTGACCAGTCTGGGCGATGTTGAGTCCATTCCGCATATAGCCAAGTGCATTATCGAAGCCCTTTCCATGCCGTTGCGCATCAACGGACACGAGATACATGTTACCAGTAGCGTCGGCATAAGTTTGTACCCTGCCGACGGTGCTGACCCTGAAACCCTGCTCAAGAATGCCAATGCTGCTATGCAGCATGCAAAACAGGATGGCGGCGACAGATATCTGTTTTATGCCGAGGAAATGAACTCTGCTTCATTGCAGCAACTTTTGCTGGAAAACAGCCTGCGTCATGCTGTTGGGAACAATGAGCTGATGCTTCATTACCAGCCCAAGGTTGATATCTGTACGGGCAATATCAGCGGTTGGGAAGCCCTTATCCGCTGGCGCCATCCGGACATAGGGGTGGTGCTGCCAAGCGGGTTCATTCCCATTGCAGAAAATACCGGACTCATAACAACCATCAGCGAATGGGTGTTGCATGCCGCCTGCAGTCAGGCAAAAGTGTGGCTGGATGACGGGTTTTCGGATATTTGTATTTCGGTAAACTTGTCGGCCAAACAGTTCCTGCAGAAGAATATGCTTGAGCTTATTGTTTCGATTCTGGATGACGTCAAGTTGCCAGCGCGCCATCTGGAGCTGGAGATTACCGAAAGTACCATGATGAAAGATATCGAAGCTACCACCGCTACCCTTGATGCCCTGCATAAAATTGGCGTCAGACTGTCAATCGATGATTTCGGCACAGGTTATTCCTCGCTGAACTATCTGAAGCGCTTCCCCATAGATATTCTGAAGGTTGATCGCTCATTCATACGTGATGTCACCTTCAATTCGGACGACGCCGCCATTGTGACGGCCATTATTGCCATGTCCCATAGTATGGGCCTGAAGGTGGTCGCGGAGGGTGTGGAAACCAGTGAACAGCTCGACTTTTTGCGCTCTATACAATGTGAGGAAATACAGGGCTATCTTTTCAGTGCCGCCGTTCCGGAAGATCAGGCCATCCAGATGATGAGATCCGGCAAGCGTCTGCATCATGTGCCTTTGTGACAGGGGATGGGTGCAGGCTTGCCTACAGATAGTCGTCTGACAGGGCCTGCTTGAGATGTCAGATTCGTGTAAGTCGCGCGCACTCTGGCCAGTGTCCATTTGCCCCCCTATACTTCACTACGATGACCTCCGCGAGGAATGCCAATGCCGGTTAATGTAAGTAAGGCGCTTGATGTTTACGCACATGCCGAGTGTCTGTACGACCAGGCGGCGGTTGAGGCAGCGTTGACGCGCATGGCGGGCGAGATCGCGGATCGCCTCAAGGGCAGTAACCCCCTGCTCTTGTGCACCATGACCGGTGGTGTGGTGGTGACGGGACATTTGCTGACGCGGCTCGATTTCCCGTTGCAGATCGACTATCTGCACGCCACGCGCTATGCGAGCAGTACACAGGGCGGTGCGCTACAATGGAATGCACGGCCCGTAACCCCCTTGCGTGATCGCACGGTACTGGTGGTGGATGACATCCTGGATGAAGGCAATACGCTGGCAGAGATTTTGGAGTACTGCAAGACGGAAGGGGCGCGGGAGGTGTATAGCGCGGTGCTGGCGAACAAGCTGCATGACCGCAAATGCGATGTGCACGCCGACTTTGTCGGGTTGACAGTGCCGGACCGCTATGTGTTTGGTTACGGCATGGATTACAAGAGTTACTGGCGCAACGCACCCGGCATCTTTGCAGTACGGGAGGAAGATATTTAAATGACCCAACTGGCCATTATCGGCGGCAGCGGGCTGACCTCGCTGAAAAATCTGGAAGTCACGCGGCGCGAGGTGGTATATACCCCCTACGGTGAGCCCTCCGGCCCACTGACGCATGGCAGGCTATGCGGCAAGGAGGTGGTATTTCTTCCGCGTCACGGCTATGGCCACACCATCCCGCCTCACCTGATCAACTATCGCGCAAATCTGCAGGCACTGCAGCAGATAGGCGTGAAGCAGATCATTGCCATCGCGGCGGTGGGCAGCATCCGTGCCGACGTGTTGCCGGGCAGTATCGTTATTCCGGATCAGATCGTCGACTATACGTGGGGGCGGGCGCATACGTTTTTCGAGGGTGGCGAGGTGCCTGTTACACATATTGATTTTAGCCAGCCTTACAGTGCCGAATTGCGTGCATTGCTAATGCGCGGCTGCGCCGACGCCGGGCTGGCATGTAATGGTCAGGCGACCTACGGTGCGACACAGGGGCCACGGCTGGAGACCGCCGCCGAGATCAATCGCATGGAGCGTGATGGCTGCGACATTGTGGGCATGACAGGCATGCCGGAGGCGGGGTTGGCGGCCGAACTCGGGTTGGCCTACGCCTCCTGTGCAGTGGTGGCGAACATGGCGGCGGGGCGGGGCGCGGAGTCCATTTCCATGGCCGAGATTGAGCACACGCTCAAGCAGGCGATGGAGAACGTGCGCACACTGCTTGAGCATGTGATTCCGCTGACCTGACATGGCCGTCAGGGAGGTCCTGCGTATGGGTAACCCGCTGCTGCTGCAAGTGGCCCAGCCGGTGACCGCGTTTAATACCCCTGATCTCGATGGCCTTATTGCCGACATGTTCGACACCATGGCGGCGCGCAATGGCGCTGGACTCGCCGCCCCCCAGATAGGTGTCAGCCTGCGCGTAGTGATCTTTGGTGTGGAGCACAACCCGCGCTACCCGGACGCCGAGCCGGTGCCGACCACAGCGCTGATCAACCCGGTGATAGAGGTGACGGGTGATGAGGACGACGAATTGTGGGAGGGTTGTTTGAGTGTGCCCGGCATGCGCGGCCTGGTGCGGCGCCCAACCCAGGTGCGTTATTCGGGTTTCGACCAGCGCGGCAACCGTATCGAGCGCGAGGTGCGGGATTTCCACGCCCGCGTGGTGCAGCACGAGTGCGATCATCTCGACGGCATTTTGTATCCGCTGCGCATCGCTGATACGCGCCTGTTCGGTTTTGAGGAGGAGTTGCTGCGGGCCGCAGACCGTATCTGATGCGCATCGCGCTCGGGGTTGAGTATGACGGTACGCGCTTTTATGGCTGGCAGGTACAGCCTGGTACGCGTACGGTTCAGGGGTGTATCGAGCGGGCCTTGTCGAAGGTTGCCGATCATCCGCTGCGTGTTATTACCGCAGGCCGTACTGATACCGGTGTGCATGCCCTGGGGCAGGTAATCCACTTTGACACCGATGCCGTGCGTGAGGAGCACTCCTGGGTCTTTGGTGCCAATGCCCATCTTCCCGATGACTGTGGCGTGGTGTGGGCGCGGCGCGTGGACGACGACTTCAGCGCCCGCTTTTCCGCCACGGCGCGGCATTACCGCTATGTGATCTTCAATCGCGCTGTGCGCCCAGGTGCATTTGGCACCCAGGTGAGCTGGTGTTACCGTCCGTTGACGGTGGAGTGGATGCAGGCTGCGGCGCACCATCTCGTGGGCGAACACGATTTTTCCTCTTATCGCGCGCTGTCGTGTCAGGCGAAACATGCTGTGCGTACGGTGCAGCGGCTGGATGTTGTGCGTCAGGGGGAATTGGTGGTGATCGATATCGTTGCCAATGCCTTTTTGCAGCATATGGTGCGGAATATCGCCGGCGTGTTGATGACGATAGGTGCAGGCGAGCGCCCGCCCGAGTGGGCGCGCGAGGTGCTGGAGGCGCGTGATCGTACGTTGGGTGGGGTAACGGCCACCCCGCATGGACTGACGCTGATGGCCGTGGACTATCCGGCCCGGTTTGGCTTGCCCCGGCCCACCGCAGCCCTGTGTTTTTAGCTACAATACGGCTTTGCTCCGGAGCCGTTCCGTGCCCACGTCGGGTCTTCCCCCTTGCAACCCGGGCAATGTGACACTTTTATCGGTTTTATATGCGCACACGGGTTAAAATCTGCGGTATTACCCGCCCGGAGGATGCACGCGCAGCCGCCGGACTGGGAGTGGATGCCATCGGCCTGGTGTTTTATGCGCCCAGCCCGCGCGCGGTAACGATAGCGCAGGCGCAGGCGATCGTGGGCACACTGCCGCCGTTTGTCACGGTCGTGGGCCTGTTTGTGGATGCCGCAGCGGCTGAAATCGAGGCCGTGCTGCAGGCGGTGCGTGTAGACACGCTGCAGTTTCACGGATACGAGACGGCCGCACAGTGTGGCGGCTACGGACGGCCTTACATCAAGGCCTTGCGTATGCGCGAGGGCCTGGATGTGGCGACCAGTGTGCGTGACTTTGCCGGGGCGAGTGGCGTGCTTCTGGACACGCATCACGAGCAGCTTGCGGGCGGTACCGGTGAAGCATTTGACTGGGCGCGGATACCGACTGGCCTGGATGTGCCGGTGATACTTGCGGGTGGCCTCATGCCGCAGAACGTGGCGGCGGCGGTGCGGCAGGTGCGGCCTTACGCCGTGGATGTGAGCGGCGGTGTGGAAGCAACGAAAGGTATCAAGGATCAGCAGAAAATGGCGGCATTCATACAGGCGGTGAACAGTGTCAACGGCTAAGGCAGCGGTGCGTGAGGTATTACCCGACGCCAACGGCCATTTCGGGCCGTATGGTGGCCGCTTTGTCGCCGAGACGCTGATGCAGCCGCTCGAAGAACTGCGGCGCGCCTATGAGCGCTATAAAGACGACCCTGCCTTCATTACCGAATTCGATCACGATCTCAAGTACTATGTGGGCCGCCCCTCGCCGTTGTATCTGGCCGAGCGCTGGAGCAGGCAGCTCGGCGGGGCAAAGATCTATCTCAAGCGCGAAGACCTGAACCATACCGGCGCGCACAAGGTGAATAACACCATCGGTCAGGCGCTGCTGGCCAAACGCATGGGCAAGACCCGCATCATCGCCGAGACCGGTGCTGGCCAGCATGGCGTGGCGACCGCGACGGTGGCTGCCCGGCTGGGGCTGGAGTGTGTGGTCTACATGGGATCGGAGGACATCAAGCGCCAGGCGCTCAATGTGTACCGCATGCGGCTGCTGGGGGCGACCGTGGTGCCGGTCGAGTCCGGCTCCAAGACGCTGAAGGATGCGCTCAACGAGGCGATGCGCGACTGGGTCACGAACGTCGACAATACCTTTTATATCATCGGCACGGTGGCCGGGCCGCACCCGTACCCCATGATGGTGCGCGATTTCCAGTGTGTCATCGGGCGCGAGGCGCGGGCGCAGATACTGGAGCAGGAAGGGCGTCTGCCGCAGGCGCTCGTCGCCTGTGTCGGCGGCGGCTCCAATGCCATCGGCCTGTTTCACCCCTTTCTTGAAGACGAGGGCGTAGCGATCTACGGTGTGGAGGCGGCAGGTGAAGGACTCAACACCGCGCACCATGCCGCCACGCTGTGCAGGGGCCGGCCCGGCGTGTTGCACGGCAACCGCACCTATCTTATAGAAGACGACGACGGCCAGATCATCGAGACCCATTCGATTTCGGCCGGCCTCGACTACCCCGGCGTCGGCCCGGAGCACGCCTGGCTCAAGGACAGCGGCCGCGCCCAGTACGTGGCCATCACCGATGACGAGGCGCTGCAGGCGTTTCATGACCTCACGCGCATCGAAGGCATCATGCCGGCGCTGGAGTCGAGCCACGCACTGGCCTACGCCACCAAACTGGCGCCGACGCTGAAGCAGAGCGAGAGCATCATCGTCAACCTGTCGGGCCGTGGCGACAAGGACATCCATACCGTGGCGGCGCGCGAAGGGATCAAGGCATGAACCGCGCCCAGCCAGAGCAAAAAATACAGCTGCAGGAAACACGCGTGAGCCGTATCACGCACTGTTTCGATCGGTTGCGCGTGCAAAAACGCAAGGCGCTGATTCCTTTTATTACTGCCGGTGACCCGAGTCCGGAGCTGACTGTGCCGCTGATGCATGCCATGGTGGGTGCCGGAGCGGATATCCTCGAGCTCGGTGTACCATTTTCCGATCCGATGGCCGATGGCCCGGTGATACAGCGCGCCTCTGAGCGCGCGCTCAAGCACCATGTCAGCCTGCGTCGCGTGCTCGACATGGTGCGCACGTTCCGCGCCAGTGATACCACCACACCGGTGGTACTCATGGGCTATCTCAACCCGGTGGAGGTGATGGGCTATGAGCAGTTTGCCAGCGCCGCCGCCGCCGCAGGTGTTGATGGTGTGCTCACGGTGGACATGCCGCCCGAAGAGGCCGATGACCTGGTCACGGCATTGCACGCGCATGCGCTTGCGCCGGTCTTTCTGCTCGCCCCCACCAGCACCCGCGAGCGTATCGCCAAGGTCATCGCAGTGGCACAGGGGTATATCTACTATGTCTCGCTCAAGGGCGTAACCGGTGCCGCAACGCTGGATATTGCCGCAGTGCAAGACAAGTTGGGCGAGATTCGCGCTCTGACCGATCTGCCGCTGGGTGTTGGCTTCGGTATCAAGGATGCTGTCACGGCCGCCGCAGTGGGTCGCCTCGCCGATGCCGTGATAGTCGGCAGTGCGCTGGTGCAAAAGATCGAGCAGTTACAGCATGCACCGGAAAAGATTGCCGCTGAAGTCTGCATGCTGCTGGCCGGGATGCGCCAAGCGCTCGATGAAACTGCCGGAAAAACGCCATGAACTGGTTCGAAAAACTGCTGCCGTCCAAGATCAAGACCGAAGGCAACGGCCCGAAAAAAACGGTGCCGGAAGGGTTGTGGACCAAATGCGAGCTATGCAGCGCCGTATTGTTTCGTGCCGAACTCGAGCGTAACCTGCACGTCTGTCCGAAATGCAATCACCACATGCGTATTGGTGCGCGCAAACGGCTGGATCATTTTCTGGATGCCGAACCGCGCGAAGAACTGGCCGCGACGCTGGCGCCGGTGGACATCCTCAAGTTTCGTGACAGCAAGCGCTACAAGGATAGATTATCACAGGCGCAAAAAGACACGGGCGAGCAGGATGCCATGATAGTCGTTGCAGGCCGGCTCAAAAAGCAACCGATCGTCGCCTGTGCATTTGAGTTTCGCTTCATGGGGGGCTCGATGGGGTCGGTGGTGGGCGAGCGTTTTGTGCGCGCGGTGAATTATTGTCTGGAACAGGGCGTGCCGCTGGTCTGTTTCTCCGCCTCCGGCGGCGCGCGCATGCAGGAAGGCCTGCTCTCGCTGATGCAGATGGCCAAGACCAGTGCCGCCCTGGCCCGCCTGCGCGAGCGTGGCATTCCATTTGTCTCCGTACTTACCGATCCCACCATGGGCGGGGTATCGGCGAGCCTGGCCATGCTGGGCGATGTGAACGTGGCGGAACCCAAGGCACTGATCGGTTTCGCCGGGCCGCGTGTCATTGAGCAGACCGTGCGGGAGGTGTTGCCGGAGGGTTTCCAACGTGCCGAGTTCCTGCTTGATCACGGCGCCATCGACATGATCATCAGCCGCCACGAAATGCGCGACCGGGTGGCACGCCTGCTGGCGCTGTTGATGCATAGACCGGTGGCAAGTAATTAGGGCAGGATGTGGACCGCAACAAGGGTGTTAGCTGGCCCAATAGCGATTGCTTCATTAAATGCGTTTTAACTCACTCGCCGACTGGTTGTCCTGGCAGGAAACCCAGCATCCTGTACTGATCGACCTTGGCCTGGAGCGGGTCAGCGCCGTACTCCGGCGCATGGGTCTCGCGCAGCCGCCGCACGCCGTCGTCACGGTGGCGGGCACCAACGGTAAAGGGTCGTGCGTCGCCTTGCTGGAATCGATATACCGGGCCGCCGGTTACCGTACCGGCAGTTACAGTTCCCCTCATCTGCTGCGCTACAACGAGCGTATCCGCATGCTGGGCGCGGAGGTGGATGATGCGCGTTTGTGCGCGGCCTTTGAGCGCGTCGATGCGGCACGCGCCGGGATCTCCCTCAGTTATTTTGAGTTTGGTACACTGGCGGCGCTGCGCATCCTGCAGGATGCGCAGCTGGATGTGGCCATACTGGAGGTCGGTCTGGGTGGTCGGCTCGATGCAGTGAATATAGTGGACCCTGACGTCGCCGTAGTGACCAGCATCGGCATCGATCATGTGGAATGGCTGGGTCCGGACCGGGAAAGCATCGGCCGCGAAAAGGCCGGCATCTTCCGCGCCGGGCGGCCCGCGATCTGTGGCGATCCAGCCCCGCCTCACAGCCTGCAAGTCCGGGCCGACGAACTGGCGACGCCTTTGTACCGTATCCAGCATGATTTCGGCTATGAAGTCAGCGGTGACGACTGGACCTGGTGGGGCAGGTTCGCGGGTGCCAATACACGTTACGAGCAGCTGCCGTTTCCCGCCCTGCGCGGTGCGTTTCAGCTGCAAAATGCGGCCACCGCCGTGATGGCCATGCAGGTGCTCATGGCGCGCTTGCCGGTGAGTGTGGAGGCCCTGCAGCGGGGGTTGACTACGGTCAGTCTGCCGGGCCGGTTTCAGGTGCAGGCGGGGCCGGTGACACGCATCTTTGATGTCGCCCATAATCCACACGGTGCAGCGGTGCTGGCGCGCACGCTGCAGGAGTACCCCTGTGCGGGGCGTACGCTGGCGGTGTTTTCCATGTTGGCTGACAAGGATATCGCCGGCGTGGTGGGCGCCCTGCGTGGGAGCGTGCACCACTGGCAGGTGGCGGCACTCCCGACGCCACGTGCGGCCACTGCGGCGCAAATCATGCAGGCCGTGCGCGAAAACGCACCTGCGGCCAGCGTTGCAGGCAGCGCCAGCGTCGGCGAGGCCTGGCGTGCCACTTGGAGTCAGGCCCGGCCGGGTGACCGTGTGCTGGTGTTTGGTTCGTTTTATACCGTGGCTGAGGCCATGCAGGCGGCGTTATAATAGGCGCATGTCACAACAAGGCCGATACATGGAAGATGGTGGATTGAAGCAGCGTCTGGTGGGCGCCGTCGTATTGGTCATACTGGCGGTGATTGTCATTCCCATGCTGCTGAGCGGGGAAGGTCACAGCCCGCTGACCAAGAGCAATATTCCGCCGCCGCCTGCGTCCGAATTCAGTTCCAAGATCATCCCGCTGGAGGATATCCCCCCTACCGGCAGTCTTAACCCGGTGCCGGCCGAGCTGGCGCCCGTCGTTAAACCCGTACCTCTTGCGCCTGCGCCGCCAGCGGCCCAGAAGGCACCGGCGCAAGTGCTGTCGATGCCGGGGAGTCGTGTCGACAAGGCACCCTCCGCCACTGCAACCGGCTGGGTGGTGCGGCTGGGCAGCTTTGCCAATGAGCAGAATGCACATGCCCTGCGTGACCAGTTGCGCAGCAAAGGCTACCAGCCGCTGGTGGAGAAGATCACGGCCAACGGCGCCACACTGTTGCGCGTGAGTGTGGGGCCGGAGCCCGATCGCAAGCGGGCCGAGGCGGTGCGCGACAAGCTGTTGCAGGAGATCAATCTCAAGGGTGGCGTGGTGCAGTATCCCTGACCGCAGATGCTTAGGCGGCCAAACGGGTCTGTGTTAAAATGCCGTCTGTATAGTACGCAGGCATAGGTCAGTGACGGCATGATCTGGGTTGACTATACCATCATCGGGATTATTGCCCTTTCCACGCTGATCGGTCTGATTCGCGGCCTGATACGTGAGGCCTTGTCGCTGGTCGCCTGGGTTGTGGCTTTCTGGGTTGCAATAACTTTTTCGTCGTATGGCGCTGAATTGTTTGCCGCCTATATTCCGGCGCCGTCCATGCAACTGGCGGCGGCGTTTGTCAGCCTGTTTGTGGTCACGCTGATCTGTGCGGCCATTGTGAATTATCTGATTACGCGGCTGGTGGACAAGACCGGCCTCAAGGGTACCGATCACATGCTGGGTGTGATATTCGGTGTGGCGCGTGGTGTGGCCGTGGTGGCAATACTGGTGTTGCTGGCCGGAGCCACACCACTGCCCCAGGATCAGTGGTGGCAGGACTCGTTGCTCATCGATCAGTTCCAGACCCTGTCTTTATGGCTGCGCGGCATGTTGCCACCGGAGTTTGCGCAGAAATTCGAGTACGTCGACAGCCCTTTGTGAGGTAGCGTGCATGTGCGGGATTATTGGCATTGTCGGCAAGTCTGCCGTGAATCAGGCATTATACGACGGCCTCACGGTGTTGCAACATCGCGGACAGGATGCCGCAGGCATTGTCACCAGCGATAACGGGCGGCTCTATATGCGCAAGGATAATGGTCTGGTGCGTGACGTTTTCCATACCCGGCACATGCGCAGTTTGCGCGGCAATATCGGTATCGGCCATGTGCGTTACCCGACTGCCGGTTGTTCGAGCTCGGCGGAGGCGCAGCCGTTTTATGTCAACTCACCCTACGGCATATGCCTCGCGCACAACGGCAATCTCACCAACGCTGAGCAGCTCAAACAGGAAATGTTTCGCGAGGGTCTGCGTCACGTCAACACGGATTCCGATTCCGAGGTGCTGCTGAACGTATTCGCTCAGGAATTGCAGCGTTGCGGCAAACTGCGCATCGACCAGGACGACATCTTTGCCGCCATCGCCCGCGTACACCAGCGCTGTCATGGGGGTTATGCCGCCATTGCCATGATCACCGGCTACGGTGTAGTGGGGTTCCGTGACCCCTACGGCATACGCCCGGTGGTATTCGGCAAGCGCGACACCGAGCAGGGGCCGGAATACATGATTGCCTCGGAGAGCGTGGCGCTCAACGCGCTGGAGTTTGAGCTGGTGCGGGATGTGGCGCCGGGTGAGGCCGTGTTGATCGACGTCCAGGGCAAGCTGCATACGCGCCAGTGTGCCGAGCATCCGGTGTATGCACCTTGTATTTTCGAGTATGTCTATCTGGCGCGGCCCGACTCCATCATCGACGGTATTTCCGTGTATCAGGCGCGCATTCGCATGGGCGAAATGCTGGCGCAGAAAGTACGGCGGGTATGGCCCGACAACGACATCGACGTGGTGATTCCCATCCCCGACACCAGTCGCACCGCCGCGCTACAGCTCTCGCAGGAGCTGGGCCTGCCCTACCGCGAGGGCTTTGTTAAAAACCGCTACATCGCGCGTACCTTCATCATGCCGGGCCAGGGCCAGCGCCGGAAGTCGGTGCGCCAGAAGCTCAACGCCATCGGCATGGAGTTCGAAGGCAAGAACGTCATGCTGGTGGATGATTCCATTGTGCGTGGTACCACGTCGCAACAAATTATCCAGATGGCGCGTGACGCGGGCGCACGCAAGGTGTATTTTGCCTCTGCGGCTCCGCCGGTACGCTACCCCAACGTATATGGCATCGACATGCCTTCGGTGCATGAGTTGATTGCGCATGGTCGCAATGAGGACGAAATAGCAGAGGCCATTGGCGCCGACGGTCTGGTCTACCAGGACCTCGACGATCTGATCGAGGCGACCAGTGGTGACCATGACAGGGTAAAGCGGTTTGATGCCTCCTGTTTTAGCGGCGAGTATGTCACGGGTAGTGTAGACCGTGGCTACCTTGACGCGCTGGAGCAATCGCGCAACGACCAGGCCAAGAATGGCCGCGAGTCTGTAGGGCAGACCGAGATTATGGATTTACATAACGACGCCTGAGCACATGACCAAAGACAGAAAAAAAAGCGACCCTGAAGGCCTGCGCTTCGACACGCGCGCCGTGCGTGCAGGTCAGAGACGTACGGCGGAAGACGAACAGTCCGAGCCGATCTTTCCTACCGTGAGCTTTGTGGCCAACAGCGCTGCACAGGCCGCCGCGCGCTTTTCCGGCGCGGAGCAGGGTAATATTTATTCACGCTTCACCAATCCTACGGTGCGCACCTTTGAGCAGCGTCTGGCGAGCCTGGAAGGCGGTGAGCGTTGCGTGGCCACCGGCTCCGGCATGTCCGCCATCCTCACCACCTGTCTGGGTCTGCTGAAGAGTGGTGATCACATCGTGGCCTCGCGCAGCATCTTCGGCCCCACGGTCATTCTGTTCAATACCCTGCTTGCGCGCCTGGGCATTGAGACCAGCTTTGTGCCGCTGACCGACCTCGCCGCGTGGCAGGCGTCGTTGCGGCCCAACACGCGGCTGCTGTTTGTGGAAACGCCGTCCAATCCGCTCACCGAGATCGCCGACATCGCGGCGCTGGCGAAGATCGCACACAAAAACGACAGCCTGCTGGTGGTGGACAACTGCTTTTGCACACCCGCGTTGCAACTTCCGCTGGCGCTGGGGGCGGACATCGTCGTGCATTCGGCGAGCAAATACATCGACGGCCAGGGTCGTGCAGTGGGTGGCGCGATCGTCGGCAGTGACAAACTGGTGGGTGGCGACATCTATGCCTTTCTGCGTACCGCCGGGCCAAGCATGAGTCCGTTCAATGCATGGATTTATCTCAAGGGACTGGAAACCCTGCGCCTGCGCATGGACGCACACAGTCGCAGCGCGTTGCAGCTTGCCGAGTGGCTGGAGCAGCAACCCGCCGTCAAGCGCGTGCATTACCCGGCCCTGCCGTCACACCCGCAACATGCGCTGGCCATGCAGCAGCAGACCGCAGGCGGCGGCGTGCTGTCGTTTGAACTAGCAGGCGGTAAAGACGCGGCGTGGAAACTGATCGACGCTACCCAGATCATTTCCATTACCGCCACCTTCGGCGATACCAAGAGTACCATTACGCATCCCGCCACCACCACCCACTGGCGCCTGACGCCGGAAGCGCGTGCCGCCGCCGGCATCAGCGACGGGCTGGTGCGAATTGGCGTGGGTTTGGAAGATGTGGAGGACTTGAAGGCTGATCTGCAGGCCGGACTTTCCGCCTGACGCTGTGCGCGTTTAGTATTAAGGGAGGATGATTGGATTGTTGGAGCTGGCGAGAGGAGTCGAACCCCCGACCGGCTGATTACAAATCAGCTGCTCTACCAACTGAGCTACGCCAGCATTACAAAAACTTCAGTGGTGCCATCCCTGGCTGGGCATCACCTTTAATTGGATCACCTGCTCAGCCATCCGTGGCTGAGCGTTCGCTTGCTTCGCAATCTCACCCAACTGAGCTACGCCAGCATTACAAGAACTTCAGTGGTGCCATCCTTAGCTAGGCATCACCTTTTATTGGGCCACCTGCTCAGCCATCCGTGTCTGAGTGTTCGCTTGTTTCACAAGCTCACCCAGCTGAGCCTACGCCAGCATAGGAGGTACGATCTGTGCGGAAACGGCAGGCTCATTGTAGGTAATTCGGGTAACGAAGGCAATTCAAGGCAGTTCTTCCGGGAGTAGGGGCGGCTCGGTGACAGGGGCCAGTTGTTTGAGCTGCTCAGGGCTGAGTTCGCGTAACAACACGAGGGTTTTCGGCTCGTCCCCCTCAACGGCTGCTGGGGTTTCGGTGGGCGCATCCATGAATTGCCAAGCCAGTGCGCCCAGATTCAAAAGCACCAGTAACAGAAAGAGCGCTTTCATGATCGTTCTCCTGCGACGATTGCCAGCCCTTGCAGCACCAGATCAGGCTGGTGCTGATAGTGACCGTTGAGGTGGGCCAGCACTGCTTGCGCATCGCCGCCGGTGATGATGCGGCTGACCTCGGTGCCGAGGGCGGCCTCCGTATCGGCAACCGCGCGTTCGATGGCCCCGACAACAGCATACAGTGCGCCACATTGTACCGCAGCATGGGTTGAGCGCGCATGCGGCGTGAGCGGGTAGGGGGCCTGAGCCACGTCAGTCGCGATGAGCTGCGTGTGATCGCACACGGCGCGCTGCATCAGAGCCAGCCCTGGCAGTATGATGCCGCCCACGTGATCACCATCGTCCATCAGGGTATCCAGGGTGATGGCGGTGCCGCAATCAATCACGCACACCGCATTGGAGGTATGGCTGCGTGCCGCGATCAGCGCCAGCCAGCGGTCCGCCCCCAGCGTGCCGGGCTCGGCATAGCCATTGCTGACGCCACAGGCGCTGGCCTGTGCACAGACGAGCTCCGGCTCCCGTTGCCACAGGGCCTGAGTGACTTCCGACAGGCGTGCCCGCACCTCGGCGCCAGCCACATTCGATGCCACAATGCGTGCGGGTGTGGCGACCTTGCCCCAGACCGCGTCTGCGTGTGCACGCAGATCCAGCCCGGCATGTACTACGCTGCCGGTGTGCTCCAGCCCGGCGGTGGATAGCCACGCCCACTTGATGCGCGTGTTGCCGATGTCGAGCAGCAGGATGTTGTCACGATTCATGTTGATTTCTGTAGGCTCACTTCACCGGAATAATAACGCCGGGTCACGCCATTCACCAACAGATTCAGCGCACCGTCGGCCGCGACGCCCTGGGCCACGCCATGCACAGGCTGTCCGCCGTGGTTCAGTGTGACGCGGGTGCCCTTGATGAGATCAAGCTGTTCCCACTCCTGCATAAAAGGTGCGAGACCGCGCTGCTGGAATTCGTGCAAGGCCAGCAGCAGATGTTGCAGTAACAGGCCAGCGAGCAGATTGCGTGACGGCACAGTATCAAGCGCTGTGCGCAAATCTACCCAGGGTTGCTCAATGGCAGTGGCTGCCTGTGCAGGCATGGCGACATTGAGGCCAACGCCTGCGACCAGATGGCAGGGGCCGGTGACTTCACCCGCCATGTCGAGCAGGATGCCCGCCAGTTTGCGGCCCTGCCACAGCACATCATTGGGCCACTTCAGCCCGGCATCTTTGAGCCCGGCGGCACGCAATGCCCGCATCACGCCTATGGCCACGGCGAGGCTGACGCCGCCCACGGCCGTCGGCGCCATACTGAAGCGCCACAGCAGTGAGAGGTAGATGTTCCCACCCGGTGGGGATATCCAGTTGCGCCCATGCCGGCCACGCCCGGCGTGTTGCTGCTCGGCAAAGCAGGCCGTGCCACTCGCCACACCGTTGTTGGCCTGATGCAGTAAGTAGGAATTGGTGGAATCGGTCGCGTCCAGAATATCGATGTTGCCCAGTAGTTTCAGTGTCGCCGGGCTGAGCGCCGCACGGATCGCCGCCTCGTCCAGTGCCTCGATGGGGTGGGCAAGCCGATAGCCGCGACCGGGCACGGCATGTATCTCGTGGCCGAGACGGACAAGCTGGCGGATTTCCTTCCAGACTGCGCTGCGGCTTATGCCCAGTTGTAGCCCCAGCGCAGTGCCGGAATGAAAATGACCGTCACGCAGCAAATCCAGCAGTTGGCGTTTCTGGCGCATCATGCCCAGTGTAGCAAACTAGGAATCAACTGCGCCCACAGGTTATATTAGGCCCTTGGTTGGGCGCAGCCTGGGCAGAATATTTTGGAGCGACATGTGCGTCAGGTCTGGATAAGCGAATTATGGCGTTTTGCCGGAATTGCGTTCGTCGCGTTCGTGATCGGGCTGATTGCGGACAGCGTCCTGCTGCTGCTGTTGCTCGCGACGCTGGGCTATCTCGGCTGGCATTTCATTAATTTACGGCGCCTGCAGCGCTGGCTGACAGAGGGTGAGGATGCTTACCCTCCGCTGGCCAGCGGAATATGGGATGCGACCTTTAACGATCTGGGGCGGTTGCAGGCACGTAATCGCAAGCGCAAACGCAAACTGACGCGCATCCTCACCCGCTTTGAAGATGCCGCTGCCGCGCTGCCCGATGCGGTGGTGATATTGGGGCTGCATGACGAAATCGAATGGTTTAATGATGCCACGCAAAATCTGCTGGGCCTGCATTGGCCACAAGACGTTGGGCAGCGCATTACCAATTTGGTGCGGCACCCGGAGTTTATCGAGTTTCTGGCCGCCAACGACTACTCTGGCGGGGTTGAGCTGGCGGCGCCCGCGAACGCCGAGGTGATGCTGGCGGCGCTGATCGTCCCCTATGGCAATGAGCGGCGCCTGCTGGTGGCGCGTGATATCACGCATATTCGCCGCCTTGAGCAGGTGCGCAGCGATTTCATTGCCAATGTGTCGCATGAGCTGCGTACGCCGCTCACCGTAATCAATGGTTTTCTCGAAACGGCGAACGAAACAGCGCCGGAGTGCCCGCCCGACTGGCAGCGTCCGCTGCAGCTGATGCGGCAGCAGGCGCAGCGCATGCAGAACATCGTGCAGGATCTGCTGTTGTTGTCACGGTTGGAGATGGAGCAGCCGTCGCTGATGGGCGATGTGGAGGTGCCGGGGTTGCTGGAGGATGTGGTGCAGGAGGCGCGTGGGTTGAGTGGTGCACGTAGCCACAATATCCAGCTTGATGCCGACCCGGATCTTGGCCTGAGTGGCAATGCAGATGAGTTGCGCAGCGCATTTTCCAATCTGGTGTTCAACGCCGTGCAATACACGCCGGAGTATGGCGTTATCCGGGTGCGCTGGTTTCGCGATGCGGCGGGCGCCCATCTGGTGGTGAGTGATACCGGCATGGGCATCGCCGAGCATCATATCCCGCGCCTGACGGAGCGCTTTTACCGTGTGGACACGGGCCGCTCCCGCCAGAGTGGTGGTACCGGCCTCGGCCTGGCCATTGTCAAGCACGTGCTCAACCGGCATGCTGCACAGTTACAGATTGAGAGCGAGCAGGGCAATGGCAGCACCTTCCACTGTGATTTTCCGCTCACCAGGCTGGTGCACCTGGCAGGCAAGCCGCAGCCCGTGCGCGACACGCACAACGCCTGAGCGCAGAGAGTAGACAGAGGAGTTGCCCACGCCGCGTGACCGGCGTGGTGGAGGGAAGTGGTGGGCCGTGTAGGGGTCGAACCTACGACCTACTGATTAAGAGTCAGCTGCTCTACCAACTGAGCTAACGGCCCGGTACTAAACTGGTTTGCTGTAATGCCTGGTCTGGTAGTCACGTTGTCGATTTGGCTGTATGTGCCTGTTTCACCGGCCAGCGCTGGTTATATTATGGGGTGAGCGATGGGGCTCGAACCCACGACCACCGGAATCACAATCCGGGGCTCTACCAACTGAGCTACGCCCACCATAACTGGTCGCTATTGTACTACATTCCTGCATAGTCTGGTGCGCCCGGCAGGACTCGAACCTGCTACCCCCGGCTTAGAAGGCCGGTGCTCTATCCGGATGAGCTACGGGCGCGGGCAGTGGGTTGCGCGGGTGCCCTTGGGGTGTCCCGCAGGCCTGTTCCGTTCCCGGCGAAATGGTCGGGGTAGAGGGATTCGAACCCCCGACACCCTGCTCCCAAAGCAGGTGCGCTACCAGGCTGCGCTATACCCCGAAAGTCCCTCGCACTCGCCAGACGCTACACCTGGACCGGACTCCAGCACAAGGTTGGCGATGATACGCGCCACACCGGCGAGGGTCAATTATAATCCCCCCGCCCCCTGCTTGGTGAAATGCGTTGGGCATGCGATCATTGAACCCTTATTGGGATCACTCGCTTCCCCACCATGAGCGCACACATCATCAACGGCAAGACCCTTGCTGCGGGCCTGCAGCAGGTCGTGAAGCAGCGCGTACAGGCACGGCTGGCGGCAGGACGGCGTGCGCCGGCGCTGGCAGTCATCCTGCTGGGTGAGGGGGCTGCGTCCCAGGTCTATGTACGCAGCAAGCGCAGGGCCTGCGAGGAGGCCGGGATACGCTCGCTGGCGTACGATCTTCCCGCTGCCACGTCCCAGCAGGCACTGCTCGCCCTCATCGATGAACTGAACGCACGCACCGACGTGGACGGCATCCTGGTGCAATTGCCGCTACCGGAGCACATCCTGGCCGATGCCGTGATTGAGCGCATCAACCCGGCCAAGGACGTGGATGGCTTTCACCCCTGCAATGTCGGTCTGCTTGCCCTGCGCATGCCGCGTTTGCGGCCCTGTACACCGCGCGGGGTGATGACGCTGCTGGAGCACACCGGGGTGGCGCTGCGGGGCAAGCATGCGGTGGTGGTGGGCACCTCCAACATCGTCGGTCGGCCAATGGGGCTGGAGCTGCTGCTGGCGGGCTGTACGGTCACCCTCTGTCACCGCTTTACCGAAGACCTTGATGCGCACGTCGCGCGCGCCGACATCGTGGTGGCCGCCGTCGGCAAGCCCGGCCTGATACAGGGTGCATGGATCAAACCCGGTGCCATTGTCATTGACGTCGGCATCAACCGTCTGCCCGACGGTACACTCTGCGGCGATGTGGAGTTTGAGACGGCGAAAGCGCGTGCGGGCTGGATTACCCCGGTGCCCGGCGGCGTCGGCCCGATGACAGTCGCGACACTGCTGCAAAATACTGTCGACGCGGCGGATCATCTGTCAGTGGAGTAGGTTGGATCAAGGAGCGAAGCGACGGATCCAACGACGCACTTGTCCCAATCTGCGAAACTTATCCTAATGTCTGTAACAACTGCTCGACAGCGTGAATGCGCGCAGCAGCCTCCGGCAGTGGTTTAATCATACGCAGCTTGTTCTGCCCGTCCAGTTTATACACTTTTGGCTCGCGTTGGATCAAGGCGATGATCTGGCCGGGGTCGACGGCGGGTTGGTCATTGAAGATCACGCGTACGCCATTTTCACCGGCTTCAATTTTGCGGATGCCGAGTGGTTGCGCCTTGAGCTTGAGGGTTGTGAGGGCGAACAGGTTCTTGGCGGCCTCGGGCAGCAGGCCGAAGCGATCGATCATCTCTACCTGCAATTCGCGCAGCTCGTCTTCGGTCACGGCGCTGGCGATGCGTTTATAAAGCATGAGGCGGGCGTGTACGTCGGGCAGGTAGTCGTCCGGTATCAGTGCGGGCAGGCGCAGCTCGACCTCGGCACCGTGGTCGAGCGGGCGATCCAGTTCCGGCGCCCGCCCGGCCTTGAGTGAGGCCACGGCGCGCTCCAATAATTCACTGTAGAGAGTAAAGCCAATCTCCTGCATCTGCCCGCTCTGGTCTTCGCCCAGCAGCTCGCCTGCGCCGCGAATTTCGAGGTCGTGCGTGGCGAGAGTGAAGCCCGCACCCAGTTCCTGTATCGATTCGATGGCCTCCAGCCGTTTGTGCGCATCGGCGCTGATGGCGTCGCGGTGTGGGATGATGAGGTAGGCATAGGCGCTGTGGTGTGAGCGCCCAATGCGGCCGCGCAACTGGTACAGCTGTGCCAGACCGAATTTGTCGGCGCGGTTGATGATGATGGTATTGGCGCTCGGCACGTCGATACCGGTCTCAATGATGGTGGTACACACCAGAATATTGAAGCGCTGATGATAAAAGTCGAGCATGACCTGTTCCAGTTCGCGCTCACGCATCTGTCCGTGCGCTACCCGCACGCTGGCCTCCGGCACCAGTGCGGTGAGGTCGCGTGCCATTTTCTCGATGGTATCGACATCGTTGTGCAGAAAATAGACTTGGCCGCCGCGCTTGATCTCGCGCAGCATGGCTTCATGTATCAGTGGCTTGTCCCATTCGCGCACGAAGGTCTTGACCGCGAGCCGGCGCGCAGGCGGGGTGGCGATGATGGAGAGATCACGCAGGCCGGAGAGCGAGAGCGAGAGCGTGCGCGGGATGGGTGTGGCGGTGAGGGTAAGCACGTCGACCTCGGCCCGCAGTTGCTTGAAGCGTTCCTTTTGGCGCACGCCGAAGCGGTGTTCCTCGTCGAGGATGACTAACCCCAAGCGCTTGAAGGTGATGCCTTCCTGCAACAGTTTGTGGGTGCCGATGACGATGTCAATCGTGCCTTCATCCAGCCCCTTGAGGACGGCATCCTGTTCTTTTTTGGAGCGGAAGCGCGAGATGGGCTCGATGCGTACCGGCCAGTCAGCAAAGCGATCCTTGAAGTTCTGGTAATGCTGCTGGGCAAGCAGGGTGGTCGGCACCAGTATGGCGACCTGACGTCCACCCTGCACTGCGACGAAGGCCGCGCGCATGGCGACCTCGGTCTTGCCGAAGCCGACGTCGCCGCAGACCAGCCGATCCATGGGTTTGCCGCTTTGCAGGTCGGCAAGCACGCTGTCGATGGCGTCGTGCTGGTCGGGGGTTTCTTCAAATGGGAACGCGGCGGCGAAGGCGTGATAATCATGGGCGTCGAGCGTAAAGGCGTGGCCTTCACGTGCCGCGCGCCGGGCGTGTATCTCGAGTAATTCGGCGGCAACATCGCGCACTCGCTCTGCCGCCTTGCGCTTGGCGCGCGCCCACTGTTCTCCGCCGAGTTTGTGCCACGGCGCCTGCTCCGGTGCAGCCCCGGTGTAGCGGCTGATGAGATGCAGCGAGGCCACTGGCACATAGAGTTTGTCACCCCCCGCATATTCCAGGGCGAGGAACTCCATTTGCAGGCCACTGACGTCGAGGATTTGCAGGCCGAGGTAGCGACCGACACCATGATCTTCATGCACCACCGGACTGCCTAGCGAAAGTTCAGCCAGGTTGCGGACCAGCCCCTCGGCGTCACGGGTGCGTGCCTTGCGGCGGCGGCGTTGCAATACCTGCTCGCCGAAGAGTTGTTGCTCGGCAATGACCGCGATGTGCGTCTCCGGCAGCAGCAGGCCATGCTCCAGTGGCGCCACGGTGATACCGAGTGGCGCATCGGCGGCGAGAAAGTCGTGCCAGCCGGGAAACAAGGCGGGGTGCAGGCTGGCGTTTTTCAGCAGGTCGACCAGTGTCTCGCGTCGGCCTGAAGTCTCGGCGGCCAGCAGGACGCGGCCGGAAAATGTAGCCAGAAACTCCAGTAACCGCGCGGCGGGTTGTGCGGCGCGCCCATCAAGCGTGAGCTCCGGGGGGCTGGCGGTGGGGAAATTGAGCGCAGCAGTGTGTGGCGCAGCTTGCAGCTGTATCTGCGGGAAATTTTGTAGTCCCGTCAGTAACACCTCGGGCGGGATAAATATCGACTCCGGCGTCAGCAGCGGGCGTTCCCGGTCGTGGCGGCGCTGTTCATGGCGCTCGCCCGCTGTGCGCCAGAAGGCGTGTGCCGCCTGCTCCACCCCTTCCATGATGAATACACGGCTGGCCGGCGGCAGGTAGTCGAGCAGGCTATGGGTGTGGTTGAAGAACAGCGGCAGGTAATACTCGATGCCGGGCGGTGCAAAGCCGCTGCTCACATCACGATACAGAGGGCTTTGCTGTGGGTCGCCCTCGAAGCGGGTGCGGTAGTTCTGGCGGAAGAGGGTGATCGCCTTTTCATCCAGCGGAAATTCGCGCGCGGGCAGCAGGCGGATGGACGGCACCGTGCCATTGGAGCGCTGGCTCTCGGCATCGAAGCTGCGCAGGCTGTCGATGCAGTCATCAAACAGATCGATGCGATAGGGTTGACTGCTGCCCATGGGGAACAGATCCAGCAGGCTGCCACGCACGGCAAACTCGCCATGCTCCATGACCTGAGATACGCAGCGATAACCGCTTGCCTCCAGTCGGGTGCGCATGGTCGCGAGATCGAAGCGCGCGCCGGTTTCGAGCAGCAGGCTATGCCCCTGCACATACTCAGACGGTGCGGTGCGGTGCAGTAGCGTCTCTACCGGCACAATCAGGACGCCGCGCTCCAGCGTGGGGAGCTGGTAGAGCGTGGTCAGACGTTGCGAGATGATGTCCTGATGGGGCGAGAAGGTGTCGTACGGCAATGTTTCCCAGTCGGGAAAGGTGAGCACGGGGAATCCGGTCTGCGCCCCTCCGGCATAGAAGCGTACCTCATGCTCCAGCCGGGTGGCGTGCTGACTGTCCTGGGTGATGACCAGCAGTGGCCCGCGGTGGTGTCGCGCGGCTTCGCAGAGGGCCAGCCCATGACTGCTGCCGGCCAGTTGCGCCCAGTGCGTGCAGGCGCCCGCCTCCGCAGGGAGTGGCGCATGCAGCAGCACATTCAGTGCGGGCACGGCGTCTGCCGCCACTAAGGCTGTTTCCGGTGCTGTGCGGGTCATCAGGTGAGGGTGAATGTAGCAGATCATTGTCCCATATTCCGTTGCTCAAGGCAGGTTTTTCGTGGCGGCTGGGGTGGCGCAGGCCAGCTATTGAAAATTGAACTGTAACTGCCTAACCTAGGTCTCATGAGGCATGAAATGCGGCAACTCTTGCCGCTGGATGGCTAGCAGGCATGCCCACTTCTGCTATTTCGACCGATATACAGTTATGGCGTACACTCCGGATGAGGACAGGGATGATGGCGTAGCGCTGGAAGAGGCGAAGCCCAAGCTTGCCAAGCCGCCGCTCTACCAGGTGGTGTTGCTGAATGATGATTACACGCCGATGGAGTTCGTGGTGCAGGTGCTGGAGCTGTTTTTTGCCATGAGCCTGGAAAAGGCGACCCAGATCATGCTGCATGTGCACACGCGCGGCAAGGGGGTATGTGGGGTGTACACGCGCGACATTGCGGAAACCAAGGTGGCTCAGGTGAATGAATACTCTGAGCGTAATCAGCACCCCCTGCTGTGCACCCTGGAAAAGGCCTGAATATTGCTACTCACTGACCAGATGCGGCTGCATACAGCGACACCAAGAGGGTAACAGCATGTTAAGCAAGGAGCTCGAGGTCACACTCAATACGGCGTTCCGCGAGGCACGCGAGAAACTGCACGAATTCATGACCGTGGAGCATTTGCTGCTGGCCTTGCTCGACAACCCTACTGCGGTTACGGTGCTGCGGGCCTGCGGTGCTGACGTGGACCGATTGCGCAAGGATCTGAACGGTTTCCTGACCGAGACTACGCCGTTGTTGCCGATGCAGGATGCACGCGACACCCAGCCCACCCTCGGTTTTCAGCGTGTGCTGCAGCGCTCGGTATTGCACGTGCAGTCCTCCGGCAAGAAAGAGGTCACCGGTGCCAATGTGCTGGTGGCAGTGTTCGGCGAGCAGGACTCGCAGGCTGTGTATTTCCTGAAAAAACAGAGCATCAGCCGCCTTGATGTGGTGAATTACATCTCCCACGGCATCTCCAAGGTGCATGGCGATGATGATGCGCAGGTGCCACCTCCGGCAGCCGACGACGAGACGGGTGCCGAAGCGCCTGCCCGTACTGCGCTGGAGAATTTTGCCACCAACCTCAACCAGCTTGCGCGTCAGGGCAAGATCGACCCGCTGATCGGACGCAAAAATGAAGTCGAGCGCACCATCCAGATACTGTGCCGCCGGCGCAAGAATAATCCGCTCTACGTGGGCGAGGCCGGTGTTGGTAAGACCGCCATCGCCGAAGGCCTGGCCAAGATGATTGTAGACGGCGATGTACCGCAGGTGCTGGAAGACAGCACCATTTACGCGCTTGATATGGGCGCTCTGCTGGCGGGTACCAAATACCGAGGCGATTTCGAGAAGCGCCTCAAGGCGGTGCTGAACCAGTTGCACAAGGAGCCCGGCGCAATACTGTTCATTGACGAGATTCACACCATTATTGGCGCAGGGGCGGCCTCCGGAGGGGTGATGGATGCCTCCAACCTGCTCAAGCCGATGCTGGCATCAGGCGAATTGCGTTGTATCGGTTCTACCACCTATCAGGAGTACCGCGGCATCTTCGAGAAAGACCGCGCACTGGCGCGCCGCTTCCAGAAGATTGAGGTCAACGAGCCCAGCATAGACGAAACTGTGGCCATTCTGGAGGGCCTCAAGTCTCGCTTCGAGAAGCATCACAAGGTGAAATACTCGCACAAGGCATTGCGCACGGCGGCCGAGCTTGCAGAGCGCTACATCAATGACCGCCATCTGCCGGACAAGGCCATCGATGTGATCGATGAGGCGGGTGCCAGCCAGGCCATCATTGTGGCCTCCAAGCGCAAGAAGACCATCGGTGTGGTGGAGATTGAAAATGTGGTGGCCAAGATGGCACGCATTCCGCCCAAGACGGTGTCGACCTCCGACAAGGACATGCTGCGCCATTTGGAAAAAAACCTGAAGCTCATGGTGTTTGGCCAGGACGAGGCGATAGAGGGGCTTGCCGCTGCGATCAAGATGGCGCGTTCGGGGCTGGGTCATGCGCAAAAGCCGATCGGATCGTTCCTGTTTTCCGGTCCGACAGGTGTTGGCAAGACCGAAGTGACGCGTCAGCTGGCCAAAGTCATGGGCGTGGAACTCATTCGCTTCGACATGTCGGAGTACATGGAGCGACATACGGTGTCACGCCTGATAGGCGCGCCGCCCGGCTATGTCGGCTTTGACCAGGGTGGCCTGCTCACCGAAGCGGTTACCAAGCATCCGCACGCCGTGCTGTTGCTGGACGAGATCGAAAAGGCGCATCCCGATGTGTTCAACCTGCTGCTGCAGGTGATGGACCATGGCACGCTGACCGACAATAACGGGCGCAAGGCCGACTTTCGTAACGTGGTAATTGTGATGACCACCAACGCGGGTGCGGATCAGGTTGGCCGCTCCTCCATCGGTTTCGCCGAGCAGGATCACAGCGGTGACAGTATGGAGGTGATCAAGCGCACGTTTAGCCCCGAATTCCGTAATCGCCTCGATGCCATTATTCAGTTCAAGGCGCTGGGGAGCATGACAGTCGCCAGCGTGGTGGATAAATTCATCCTGGAGCTCGAGGCCCAGCTGGAAGATAAGCATGTGACGATAGACGTGGATGATGAAGCACGCGCATGGCTTGCCGTTCACGGATTTGACCGTGTGATGGGCGCGCGCCCCATGGCGCGCCTGATTCAGGAGAAGATCAAGCGCCCGCTGGCCGAGGAACTGTTGTTCGGAAAGCTGGCCGGTGGGGGCCATGTGTACATCAGCGAGAAGGACGGCGAACTGGTCTTTTCGGTTGCGGCAAAGGAGAATCTCGAACAGGTTGAAGCAGTAGGGTAAGGTGCGCTGACCTGTATGCGGGCTTCTGTGGTACCGGGGGTGCCGGAGAACGGCCGGTTGGGACGGGGCTGGCAGGGACTAGCGTGCGCGGAAGCTGATGCGGCCTTTGGTAAGATCATACGGCGTGAGTTGCACGGTTACCCGGTCACCGGTGAGAATGCGAATATAGTGCTTGCGCATCTTGCCGGAGATATGTGCGGTCACCATGTGGCCGTTATCCAGCTTGACGCGGAACATGGTATTGGGCAGCGTCTCTGCTACCGTGCCTTCCATTTCAATGTGCTCTTCTTTTGCCATGCCGTTCGTTTACCCGTGACTGATGCTGCAAGCAGCGTTCAAAGCGCGGCCATTATACTACAAAAGCCGTATCCCTATGGGTCATCTCCTGTAAGCCGCAGCCAGCGGTTGTGGCGGTATATCTCCAGCGGTCGGTACTGGCCTTTATAGTCCATTTTGCGGCACTGCCTGAGCCAGTAGCCGAGATAGAGCCAGGGCAGTCCGAGGCGTCGCGCCTCCTGTATCTGCCACAGCACGGCATACACGCCGAGGCTACGGGCACTCTCTGCCGGCTCAAAAAATGTATATACGGCCGAAAGCCCCTGTGGCAGATGGTCAGTGATGGCGACGGCAAGCAGTTGCTGTCTGCGGTGCAAGGTGTATAGGCGGGTGTCGATGCCGGGGGCGTTGAACAGTTCCTGATATTGTTCTGGCGTCGATGGGCCTGTGTGATCATCAGCATGCCGGTGGGCGAGATAGTGCTGGTAGAGTTGAAAGTGCTTGGCATCATACAGCGGGCTGAGACAGCCGACCTCGATATCCCGGTTGCGTTGCCAGACCCGCCGGTGACGTCGACGTGGCTGAAATTCATTGACGGGTACGCGTACCGGGATGCAGGCCTCGCACGCGTCACAATGCGGGCGATACAGGTGTGGGCCATTGCGACGGAACCCCTTCTCAATCAGGTTGCCGTAGAGGGCGCTGGTGAGGGTGTGGGCAGGATCAGCAAACAGCAGGCTTGCGCTGCGTCCGGCGAGATAGGGGCAGGCGTGAGGCGGCGTCAGGTAAAAATCAAGCGTGCTCATGAGGTCGGTAACCGGGGTTATCCCAGGGGGTTGCCAGTGGCGGCATATCGCGCCACTGTTGCAGCAAGCGGATGAATTCATGGCGCGGCAATTTCTCCGCGCCCAGGCTGGCAAGATGTGGTGTGTGCATCTGGCAGTCGATCAATCGGTAGCCTTGCTGGTGCAGGCGTGCAGTCAGATGTGCCAGCGCTACTTTGGAGGTATTGGCGTGACGGCTGAACATGGACTCGGCAAAGAATACCCTCCCCAGCGCCACGCCATAGAGGCCGCCCACCAACTCGCCCCGGTGCCAGACCTCTGTGGAGTGGGCATGGCCAAGCCGATGTAGTTCGCTGTAGGCATCAATCATGTCCACTGTAATCCACGTGTCTGTGTCTGCATTGCGCGGTGCGGCACAGGCCTCCATCACGGCAGTAAAGCAGGTGTCATACGTGACGCTGTAGCGGTGCTGCCGCAACAGCTTGCGCAGGCTGCGCGCTATCCTGAAATGCTCCGGGAACAATACCGCCCGTGGGTCAGGTGACCACCACAGCACAGGTTGGCCTGTTGCATACCAGGGAAAGATGCCATTGCGATAGGCCTCGATCAGGCGTTGCGGCGCGAGATCGCCGCCTACGGCGAGCAGGCCGTCAGGATCGCGTAGCGCCAACGTTGCGTCAGGAAAGCCGGTGTCGTGAGGTTGAATATAATAGGGAGTCTGCATCAGCGGCAGACCGGTTTAAATGGCGAGTGTGCGTGCAGCTCCTCAAGATGAGGCTGGAGGGCAAATGTTTCACGCGTCAGAAAGTCTTGTACCGCAGCGCTGAATGCCGGGTGCGCGAACCAGTGCGCCGACCAGGTGGGCGTAGGCAGAAACCCGCGTGCGAGCTTGTGTTCGCCCTGCGCCCCCGCCTCAAAACGGACCAGCCTGTGACTGATGCAGTACTCCATAAGTGAATAATAGCAGCACTCGAAGTGCAGGCCGTGAAAGTCGGCGGCGCAGCCCCAGTGGCGGCCATACAGTGTGTCGCCGCCACGCAGATTGAACGCGCCGGCCACGTACTTTCCATCGTGCTGCGCCAGCACCAGCACAACGTGCTCTGCCAGTGAGCGCCCGATCTCCATGAAAAACTCCAGTGTCAGTGATGCACTGCCACCCTTCCTGTCGAAGGTGGAGCAATAGAAAGCATGGAATAGTTTCCACTGCTCAGCGCTGACCTGGTGGCCACTCAGTATCTCAATCTCAATCCCGGCCTCGCGCACGCGTCGGCGCTCCTGCTTGATCTTTTTGCGCTTTTCGGCGCTGAGGCTGGAAAGAAAATCGGAAAAGTCCCGGTAACCCGGATTGTGCCAGTGGAACTGGAAGCCGCTGCGGCGCATGAAGCCATGCCGCTCAAGCAGTGTAGTGTCGTGTTCGGTGGTGAACAACCAGTGTACTGAGGAAGTCTGGAGGCGGCGGGCATGGTCGAGTATAGCCTCCACCAGTCCGCCAGCCACGACCTCCTGATCGATGCTATCTGCCAGCAGCAACCGGGGGCCGGTGGCAGGGGTATAGGGCACTGCGACGACCAGCTTGGGGTAATAGGGCATGCCATTGCGCTCGTAGGCCTCTGCCCACGCCCAGTCGAACACAAACTCGCCGTGAGAATTGTATTTGAGATACATCGGCGCGGCACCTACCAGCTGGCCACGGTCATATGCGGTGATGTGCTGTGGCACCCAGCCGGCATGTCGCCCGACACAGCCATGGCGTTCGAGCGCAACCAGAAATTCGTGACGTAAAAACGGGTTGTCGTTGCCGGCGAGAGCGTTCCATGCGGCGGCGGCGATGTTGTCAAGGCGGGGTGTGACGGAGATGTCCATGCCGTTATCCGGGTGCCGGTATTTTCCATTCCGGGCTTTGCGCGGGCCACACGCCATGCTCGATTACTGTGTTGTGGTCAAAGGCCAGAAAGCTCGCCGTGCCGTAGTGTGGCAGCGGACGGAGCAGTAGTTGCAGGGCGGCCGTGTCAGTCACGGACACAATGGCGATGGTCTTGCCGTTGCGCTCCGTGACCCATACCTGTGCAGTGCCCTTGTTGCGCAGGTTCGGTGGACGCTCGGCGAGCTTTTGCGCGCTGAGAAAGTGATTGATGTCAGCGTGCAGTCCAATCACCAGCGCAGATGCGGTGGCAGGCAGTGCGGTTGCGATTTGCGGCGGGTGATCTAATAGTTTTCCGGCGAGCGCCAGCGCGGGTTGGCGTAGTGATGGATCTGCCGTGAGTACCACTGTTTGCGTCGCCGGGTCGTTGATGACCTGACGCAGTATAGGGGGTGCCTCGGCAGGCGCCAGCCGGCGAAACAGCCTGACATCGGGATCCAGTACCAGCGAGATCGGCGGGGCAAGGGTTTCCAGTGTGTAATCGGTACTCATCTCCGCCAGCTCGAGCATGTGATGCTCTACTCCGCGTTCGGTATTGACGAGTACAGGTACGCGCAGGGTGTATGCCGGTGCGGATTGGCGCAAGGTAAAACTGACGGCGTGGCGGGCACCTGATGCGGTTGTTTCAATATTTTGCAGCGCGAGCCGGGGTGCGCCCGTGCGATCGAGCCATTGCTGAAACAGGGTCGCGAGATTTTTGCCGGAGCTTTGCTCAAAGGCATGCCGCATCTCGTCCCAGCCCGCCGTGGTGAAGGCATGTTGTTGCCAGAACTGCCGCAACCCGGTATCGAAGGCCGCCGTGCCAATCTGATCGCGTAGCATCAAAAACAGGAAGGCGGCCTTGTGGTAGCCGATGGTTTGTGAGGCGCTGTGGTGGCGTGCAGTGAAATCGCTCAAGGCAATATCCTGGCCTTGCGGTATCGCGGCGAAGTCACGCAGCCAGGAAAGACGCAGCGTGCGCGCTGCGTCTGCGTCAGCGCGCTCCTTGTAGGTGTAATCGGCCATGAAGGTGGTGAGCCCCTCTGACCAGTTGCCGCGCTGCCAGTCCACATAGACGCCGTTGCCCCACCAGTTGTGCAATATTTCATGGCCGAGCGATCCAAAGCGGATGAACGGCAGGCGCAGCACATTACTGCCAAGATAGGTAAGCGTGGGCATGCCAAAGCCGGTAGGTAGCGGGCTGGAGACGATGCTGAACTCGCTGAACGGATAGGGCCCGATCCATGTGCTGTACAAGTCGATGTAAGCATTGATGGAGTCCAGATAATCCTGTGCGAGCTCTGCGACAGGGGGGTGGAAATAAGTGCGCAGGCGCAGACCGTTTTCAATGCGCTCTTCAATACGATATGGACCGGCCATGAGGGTGATGCCTTCGGCGGGATGGTTAAAGGCGAAGCGTGCCCGGTAACGCCCCTGGCGCAGTGTCTCTTCCGTCAGCGTGCCCGGCACGATGCCGCGCTGCGGGTCGGGGAGGTCGAGTGTAAGTGTGTAGGTGAAAGGCACATCGTCCAGTTGCGGGTACCAGGCGCTGGAGGCGGGCAGATAGCTGCCGCTGCTGTCCGCCATCGCAGGCAGCCGCTGTAACACATCACGCTCGTCAGCCGTCGCCTTGAGGGGCGCCAATGTGCCCGTGTAGCGCACGGTGATGACATGCGGCGCAGCTTGCTTGCCCAGCGGGATGTGCCAGTGTGACAGGCCATCTGTCGTGCCGGCGCTCGTGTTAGGCAGCTCGCGACCGTTGAGCGCCAGATACTCCAGCACAAACTCGTGGCCCAGCGTCAGGTGTGCCCGTGAGGGTGATGGTATCCGTGGCCTTCAGTAAGCGCGTCGCAGGGTCGAGCTCGATGCCGAGGTCATGGTGGATGTCCGTGACGCCTGCCTGTGCCGTAACCGTGATGGTGCACCACAGCAGCAGCCCGGTGAGTGTCCTCATTGCTGCGCGGGGAACTTGGCGACCACCTCAAGCGTGTGCGCGCCGCGTCTGATCTTGATGGGTAGCCACGTACCGGGTGCCTGGCGCTGTATGATCTTGCTTACCTCAGCGGCGGCTTTTACCGTTACGCCCGCCACTTCCAGCAGCAAGTCATCATTACGCAGGCCCGTGTCTTCGGCAATGCTGGCTGGTGTGACCTCAGCGATGCGTACGCCGTCTTTGTCATCCTGCAGCTGCACGCCCAGCCGTGGTTTGTCGCTATTGGCCGCGACAGCCGGCGTTGCTATACCAAACACGGCATCCGCAATGGTGGATGTCAACGCGTCACAAGCCTGCCCGGCATCCCAAGCGAGCAATACGGCCACATCGTGTACGCCAAGGTCGGCCAACTGGTGCGGTACGCCGTAGCGGTTCATCACATGGCCGGCGCCCATAATGCCGATCACCAGCGGCGCACCTGGTTGGCGCACGGCACTGTTGATGGCTTCGGCCATGGCACGATCCCACGTCAACTGGCCTTCACTGAAGCGACGGAACCCGGCGTCATCGGGATCGGGCGTGGCATCTGCGGTCTTGTCGTGATCCGCCTCGGTGCGAGCTTTGCTGTGGGCGCGGTAGACCTCGGTGAGTTCTTCCCGATAACCCGGGCTCGCGGGCGCCGGGCGCGATACGCCTTCGCGCTGACTCTCGGGCACGGCATCCCAGCCGCCTTTGCGGACGGCACTGGTAAAGCTGCGATCCACGTTCAGTGCTACCATCGGAATGCGGTTCATGCGGGCGAAATGGAACAGCGGCATGTAGAGGGCCGGGTCGTAACTCCATACCTTGTACCACTCGGTTTGTTCCAGAAATTCAGCTTCGGAGAGCTTGCCCGCCACCCAGCGGTCGAGTGCCGCCTGTGTGCGGCGCGGGAACATTTCAAATCCCAGCACCAGATCAGAACGCCATGTGTGTAGCCCCGCGATAGTCTGCAATTGCCAGCGATGGTGCTCGAAGCTGGTGTGATTCTCGCCCAGCAGTACCACCTGACGACGGCTGAGTTTTTCCATGAAGGCGGGCGCAAGCAAGGTCGCCCCTTGCGGGTGTTGTAGTGATGTCCACGTGGCAACAGGCGCGCAGGCGTCCTGCCGGGTTTCAGCGGCGCTCTGCCCGCTGGCCCCGAACAGACAAAGGGTGCTGAAGAGAAGGGTGTATTTTTTCATGCGGTATGGGGTGCTGAATGAACTGCCATTATACCAAAGGTGTCAGCGTTGCCGCAGTATGGTTTCCCGTAAGGTCGACATGTGCTGCCGGTAGGCGTTCCCCGTCAGTGCGAGACTTGCACCATGGAACGGTGTGCAGGATTTTCATGAAATTTCGCTGGAATGTCGCAATGGGAGCGGCAGGGTATTTTCTAGCCATACCGGGATCGATAGCTTCTAGTGCTATCTAACGATCGGGAGGATGGTGGACGCGTCCTTGGCGAAATTCTTTATCGGGGTCCGTAATGAAGCTGGCACATTGCCCGGCTGATATGCTGCTGTCGTTGCAGGGTGGAGATCAAGGGTTAGCGGCCTGGTGTGCGGTCAAGGCGCCGGTAGGAGATGGCCTCGGTGAGATGGACGGTTTTGATGTCTTCGCTGCCTGCCAGATCAGCGATGGTGCGGGCGACCTTGAGAATGCGGTGATAGGCACGGGTTGAGAGACCTAAGCGCTCTATGGCCTGCTCCAGCAGGTGTTGATCACCGTCGCCGAGACGGCAAAATTTTTCCACTTGTTTGTTCTTGAGGGCGGCGTTGGGTTTGGCGCTGCGCAGCATCTGCTGGTTGCGTGCGGCTTCCACGCGCTGGCGCACCGTTGCGCTGGTCTCGGTTTGTTCGTCTGGTGCGGCGCGCAGGCCTCCCTCCGGCAGCTTGGGTACTTCGATATGCATGTCGATGCGGTCAAGCAACGGGCCGGAGACGCGGGCGCGGTAGCGTTGCACCTGCTCCAAGGTGCAATGGCAACGGCCCTTGCTGTCGCCAAGATAGCCGCAGGGGCAGGGGTTCATGGCGGCAATGAGCTGGAAACGCGCAGGAAATTCGGCCTGGCGCGCAGCGCGTGAGATAGTGATGCGGCCCGATTCCAAGGGTTCGCGCAGGACTTCCAGTACGCGCCGGTCGAACTCGGGCAGCTCGTCCAGAAACAGTACGCCGTGATGAGCGAGCGAGATCTCGCCCGGACGCGGCACGCTTCCTCCGCCCACCAGCGCCACGCCCGATGCCGTGTGATGCGGCGCGCGAAACGGGCGTTTGCGCCATAGCCGGGTGGCAAAGCCTTGATCGCTGACGGACAGCAACGCCGCCGACTCCAGGGCTTCTTCCTCCGTCATCTCCGGTAGTGCTCCCGGTAAGCGGCTCGCCAGCATGGTTTTTCCAGTGCCGGGTGGGCCGATCATCAACAGGCTGTGGCTTCCGGCCGCAGCTATCTCCAGCGCGCGTTTGGCATGTTGCTGACCGCGCACCTCCGCTAAATCCTCGCCAGTCTCCTCTCCAAGCTGCGCCGCATTTAACACGTGCGGTGTGAGCGCCTGGGTTCCAGTCAAATGCGCGCACACTTCCAGCAAGTGGCGCGCGCCAATCACCGTTACTCCCGTCACCAAAGCCGCTTCATCGGCATTTTCCATTGGCGTTAGCAGCATGCGGCCTGCCTCGCGCACCTTCAGTGCCACCGGTAGCGCACCGCGCACCGAACGCAGATCGCCCGTCAAGGCCAATTCCCCGATAAACTCGTAGTTTTCCAGTGCTTGTTTTGGGATTTGCCCCGAAGCGGCCAATATTCCAAGCGCAATCGCAAGATCAAAGCGTCCGCCTTCCTTAGGCAGGTCAGCGGGCGCGAGGTTGATGGTGATGCGGCGTGTGGGGAAGTCGAAATGCGCGTTCAGTAAGGCGCTACGCACACGGTCTTTACTTTCCTTGACCGCCGCCTCCGGCAGGCCAACGATAGAAAGGCTGGGTAAGCCGTTGGAGAGATGTACCTCCACCGTGACCAGTGGGGCATCAATGCCGGATTGTGCACGGCTGTAGGCCACAGCGAGCGACATGCGGGGGCGTTATTCTGTCGTACGTAGTTTTAGCAATTCGGACTCAAGCGCCGCCACTTTATCATCCAGCGCCTTGAGCTTGGCACGCGTACGTGACAGCACTTCAGTCTGTACGTCGAATTCCTCGCGCGTGACCAGATTCAGTTTGGCGAAGGTGCTGTTCAGTGCGGCGCGCAGACTTCTTTCCACGTCACGCTGCGTCTCGTGTAGGCCGGGTGGGATAATGCCCGTCAATCGTCGCACCAGCTCGTCCAGTGTCGTTGCCCCGCTCATCTGAGTTCCTTCCTTTAAATGGCACCATGATGGTGCGTAAATTCAAAATCAGCCTGATTATAGTGCGCTTTGCACTGCATTTTTACTAATTCATCAATATAACTATATGATAATAAAAGCAAATAATAGCATGGCACGGGAACTGCATTATATCGTGTGGCTCAATAATCTGGCTCAAAATTCGGTCAAGGCTATTGTGGCGCATTCATTTATATACTTTATATAGGGAGACTTGCTAATGAAAGGCCTAACAACGACTCTGATGACAGGCGTGCTTGCGATCAGCCCGATGCTGGCATTGGCCGATGAGCCGGCCTCGCCACATAGCGTTACCGGTAACCTCAGCTTTACCAGCAATTATGTCTTCCGCGGCTTCTCGCAGACCACAGATGATCCCGCCATCCAGGGTGGGTTTGATTATGCACACGAGAGCGGAGTTTACCTAGGTACTTGGGCGTCGAATGTATCGGGCGACGTCTACACGGGTGCCAATATGGAATGGGATGTCTACGCCGGGTACAACGGCACGATCAATGATGATCTCAGTTACAACGTTGGGTTGCTGCAGTACTACTACCCAGGCGGTTCTGAGTTCAATACCTCGGAAGCCTATGCGGGAGCGACATTCAAGTTTTTGAACGTGAAATACTCTCACACCCTTACCGATTACTTCGGAGTCGATGACTCGAAAGGTTCGGGCTATTTGGAGGCCAACGCCAACTTTGATCTCCCGCAGGATTTCGGTCTGGGACTGCACGTCGGTCACCAGAAGGTGAAGAACTCGAGTGATGCGGACTATACCGATTATAAAGTGAGCCTGTCCAAGGAGCTCGGCGGGTTTGATTTTAGTCTGGCCTACACCGACACGGACTATGACTCGGACGCATCTGACGAGAAATTCTTCCTGTCTGTCGGTAAGACCTTTTAACAGAGGCATGACTCATGCGATCACTGCATCGCCGCACTTATTTATAATGTAAGGAGATGACATGAAATTGATAACCGCAATTATCAAGCCCTTCAAGCTCGACGACGTGCGAGAGGCCCTGTCCGAGATTGGGGTGCAGGGCGTCACTGTTACCGAGGTGAAAGGGTTTGGCAGGCAAAAGGGGCACACCGAGCTGTACCGGGGTGCGGAGTACGTGGTGGATTTTCTGCCCAAGGTGAAGATCGAAACCGCTGTCGATGACGCCGTGCTGGAGCGCGTGATCGAGGCCATCGAAAAGTCGGCCAATACCGGCAAGATCGGCGACGGCAAGATCTTTGTCTATAACCTGGAACAGGTCATTCGTATCCGTACCGGCGAAACCGGTCCGGATGCGCTGTGATCAAGGGGACTATCACCATGACGATTTTTAAATACAGAAAGATGTTGGGCGCGCTGCTGCTCGGGGCGTGCGTAGGGTTCTCACCGCTGGTGGCGGCTGAGGAGATAGGTGCGCTGGCTGGCGAGGTAGTCGAGGCTGTCACTGAGGCGGCAGAAACGCCCAGCCTTGATTCAGGCGATACCGCCTGGATGCTGACTGCAACCGCCCTGGTGTTGCTGATGACCATTCCGGGCTTGTCACTGTTTTACGCGGGCATGGTACGTTCCAAGAACGTCCTGTCGGTGCTGATGCAGTGTTTCGCCATCACGGCCCTGGCCTCGGTGCTGTGGGCCCTGTATGTCTACAGTCTGGCATTTGATACCGGCGGCATGGAAAAAGGGGTGACTAACTTCAACTCCTTCTTCGGCTCGCTGGGCAAGGCCTTTCTGAGCGGTGTGAGCGTGGACTCGCTGGTCGGCACTGTGCCTGAGACGGTGTTCATGACCTTCCAGATGACCTTTGCCATTATTACCCCGGCACTCATTGTGGGTGCGTTCGCCGAGCGGATGAAGTTCTCCGCCATGCTGTGGTTCACAGCCCTGTGGTTGACGCTGGTGTATGCACCGATGGCACACATGGTATGGGGCGGTGACGGTGGCCTGATGTGGGACTGGGGTGTGCTCGATTTCGCCGGTGGTACGGTGGTGCACATCAATGCCGGCGTTGCGGGCCTGGTGGCGGCTCTGGTGCTGGGCAAGCGCATGGGCTACGGTACAGTCGCCATGCCCCCGCATAACCTGTCACTGACGGTGATCGGCGCCTGTCTGCTCTGGGTCGGCTGGTTTGGCTTCAATGCCGGTAGTGCGGTGGCTGCCAACGGTACGGCCGGCATGGCCATGGCCGTGACACAGATCGCGACGGCGGCGGCGGCGCTGGGCTGGATGTTTACCGAGTGGATGGTGCGCGGCAAGCCCACCGTGCTCGGTATTGTCACGGGTGCGGTGGCCGGCCTGGTCGCCATCACTCCGGCCTCTGGCTTCGTGGGCCCCATGGGTGCGATCGCCATCGGCGCTGTCGCAGGTGCGGTCTCCTACTGGGCGGCGACCAGCCTGAAGCGTGCGCTGGGCTATGACGACGCGCTGGACGTGTTCGGCGTGCATGCGGTGGCGGGCATCGTCGGCGCCTTGCTGACCGGCGTGTTTGCGGCGGCGAGCCTGGGTGGTACTCAGGGCGATGACTTCAGCATTGGTAGCCAGGTGCTTATCCAGGCGCAAGGCGTGCTGATGACCGTGGTCTGGTGCGCCATCGTCACCTTCGCCATCCTCAAGGTGCTGGATGCGGTGATGGGGCTGCGCGTCAGTGAAGAGGAAGAGTCGGAAGGGCTCGACCTCACGCAGCACGAGGAGCGTGGCTACAATCTGTAACGTCACTTAAGGCACAAATGAAAACGGGGGCTTAAAGCCCCCGTTTTTTTGCCTGCAGAAAGCTCTGTAGGATTACAGCAGTGGCACAATCAACAACGCCACGATGTTGATGATCTTGATCATCGGGTTGATGGCGGGGCCAGCGGTGTCTTTGTAGGGGTCGCCTACGGTGTCACCGGTGATAGCTGCCTTGTGCGCCTCAGAGCCCTTGCCACCGCAGTTGCCTTCCTCAATGTACTTCTTGGCATTATCCCATGCACCGCCACCGGTGGTCATGGAGATGGCTACGAACAGTCCGGTGATAATGGTGCCGAGCAGCAAGCCACCCAATGCCTGCGGGCCCAGAACCAGACCAACCACTACCGGTACCAGCACCGGCAGCAGTGAGGGCACGATCATTTCCTTGATCGCCGACTTGGTGAGCAGGTCCACCGCGCGTGAGTAGTCCGGTTTTGCGGTGCCTGCCATGATGCCGGGGATCTCGCGGAACTGACGCCGCACCTCAACCACCACCGACGCGGCCGCACGCCCCACGGCCTGCATCGCCAGCGCGCCGAACAAATAAGGCACCAGGCCGCCAATCAGCAGGCCGATGATGACCATGTGGTTGGAGAGGTCAAAGGTAAGCATGCCGCCCGAGTGCTTGCTCAGTTCGTGTGTGAAGTCGGCGAACAGCACCAGCGCGGCCAGACCGGCGGAGCCGATGGCGTAACCCTTGGTCACGGCCTTGGTGGTGTTGCCCACGGCGTCCAGCGGATCGGTGATGTTGCGCACCTCCTCCGGTAGCCCCGCCATTTGCGCGATGCCGCCCGCGTTGTCGGTGATGGGGCCGTAGGCGTCGAGCGCCACGATGATGCCCGCCATCGACAGCATGGAGGTGACAGCCACCGCGATGCCGTACAGCTCGGCGAATTGATAGGCGCCCCAGATGCCCAGGCAGATCGAGAGCACAGGCAGTGCGGTGGACTTCATGGAGATCGCCAGTCCCGCGATGATGTTGGTCGCGTGCCCGGTGGTGGAGGCCTCGGCCACGTACTTCACCGGGCCATATTCGGTCGCGGTGTAGTACTCGGTGATCACGACCAGTGCCGCAGTCACCAGCAGCCCGATGATGGCGGCGCCGTAGAGGTTGAGTACGCTGTAGCTGCCGTTACCGGCCATCAGCCAGTCGGTGACAAAGTAAAAGGCGATTGCGGACAGGACGGCCGCGACGATCAGGCCACGGTAGAGCGCGTTCATGATCTTGCCACCTTCGCGTGCGTTCACAAAGAAGGTGCCGATGATGGAGGCGATGATAGACACCGCGCCCATGACCAGAGGATACAGCACGGCATTGACGCCGGCCTCGCCAGTGAACAGCAGACCGCCCAGTAGCATGGTGGCGATGATGGTCACGGCGTAGGTCTCGAACAGATCGGCGGCCATGCCGGCGCAGTCGCCTACATTGTCGCCCACGTTGTCGGCGATCACGGCCGGGTTGCGGGGGTCATCTTCGGGGATGCCGGCCTCGACCTTGCCCACCAGGTCCGCGCCCACGTCCGCGCCCTTGGTGAAGATACCGCCGCCGAGACGGGCGAAGATGGAGATCAGCGAGCCGCCGAAGGCAAGGCCCACCAGCGGTGCGAGACTAACCGCTTCACCCGCGGGCGTCATGTACTGCAGAATGGAGTAATAACCCGCCACGCCGAGCAGTCCGAAGCCGACCACCAACATGCCGGTGATCGCGCCGCCACGGAAGGCGACCTGTAATGCGGCGTTGAGACCACTGCGCGCCGCCTCGGCCGTGCGTACGTTGGCACGCACCGAGATGATCATGCCGGCATAGCCTGCGAGGCCGGACAGGATGGCGCCGACGGCAAAACCGATGGCGGTCTGCCATCCCAGTAGCGGTATAAAGCCGATAACGAGGAATAATACGGCCCCGACGAGGGCGATGGTGCTGTACTGACGGTTGAGGTAGGCCATGGCGCCTTCCTGGATGGCGGCTGCGATCTCGCGCATGCGGTCGTTGCCGTCGGATTTTGCGAGTACCCATTGCATCGACCACACACCGTAAACGATGGCGGCGAATGCGCACACAATACTGATGACAAGTGCTGCTGACATTAGACTTTCTCCCTAAAGGTTTGGATAGTTGTCAACAAAAGTTACCGATCCGTCGGACGAAATGAAGCTCCTGGTATATCTGGCATATAAAGCTGTAAAACTCCCCGTACCATCTGCTTTTTAAAGGTGCAGGGTTACTTTTTAATATTGAAGCTGGTTTTCAGTCGCTTTGGTACGGCCGCATTCTTGAGGCGCACATACTGGGGCAGGCCATTTTTATATGGCGGATAGTCCTCGCCGGAAATCAGCGGTTCCAGATAGGCTCGGCATTTGTCGGTGATGCCAAAACCGTCCGGACTGATGAAGTTCTTGGGCATCATCTTTTCCACGTTCGCCACCTTGGACAGTTGCGCCATGCCGACCTTCCATTTATAGGGTGTGCTGGAGATGCGCTCCACGGTGGGCATTACCGCGTTGTGGCCCTTGAGGGCGAACTCCACCGCCGCCTTGCCCATGGCGTAGGCCTGTGCCACGTCGGTTTTGGAGGCGATATGGCGGGCAGCGCGCTGGAGATAGTCTGCCACTGCCCAGTGATACTTGAGCCCCAGACCTTCTTTAATGATGTTGGCCACGACCGGTGCCACCCCCCCGAGTTGGGCATGGCCAAAGGCATCGCGTAGCCCCTGGTCAGAGAGAAAGTTGCCGTCCGGACCCTTCACGCCTTCCGAGACCACGACCGAGCAGTAGCCGAACTTCTTTACCAGGGTATTCACCTTGGCGAGGAACTTGGTCTGGTCGAAGGCCACCTCCGGGAACAGGATGACGATAGGAATATCGCAGTCCTTGCTCGATGCGAGCCCGCCTGCTGCAGCGATCCAGCCCGCGTGACGGCCCATGACCTCGATCACGAACACCTTGGTTGAGGTCTTGCACATCGAGGCCACGTCGAAGCTCGCCTCGCGGGTAGAGATGGCGATGTACTTGGCCACCGAGCCAAAGCCCGGGCAGGTGTCGGTGATGGGCAGGTCGTTATCCACGGTCTTGGGCACGTGGATGGCCTGTAGCGGATAGCCCAGTTTTTCCGAGAGCTGCGAGACCTTGAGACAGGTGTCAGCGGAGTCGCCGCCGCCGTTATAGAAGAAATAACCGATGTTGTGGGCCTTGAACACTTCGATCAGGCGTTCGTACTCGGCACGGCTTTGCTCCAGGCCCTTGAGCTTGAAACGGCAGGAGCCGAAGGCCCCGGCGGGGGTGTGGCGCAGCGCCGTGATGGCCTTGGCTGATTCCTTGCTGGTGTCGATCAGGTCTTCTGTGAGAGCGCCGATGATGCCGTTACGGCCCGCGTAGACCTTGCCCATCCTGTCTTTGTGCTGACGTGCGGTTTCGAGCACTCCGCAGGCAGAGGCGTTGATTACCGCAGTGACCCCGCCCGACTGGGCGTAAAAGGCATTTTTTTTTGGCATGCTCCCTCACGTATATTTTTTGAGTAAACCGCGCCAGAGTGTAACGCATCATGCATCTTGGGCAAAGAGGTGCTGTTAAAAACATGATGGTGCAATTGTGTGTGAGGCGGGTATGTGCAGGCCGCTCATTGAGTGCCCGAGGTGCCGTGATGCGGGCGCTAACTTTTTCTTCTGATACGTTGACTTAGATGCAGGCTGAGGGTAGCTTAACGCTTGCCGAAACTCATCGTCACTGAAGGATGGCGGATAAGCATGGTGGAAAAGATCAATAACGACACCACAACAAGAGCGAGGAAGGCCATGAGAATAGTCCTGTTAGGAGCACCCGGCTCGGGCAAAGGGACACAAGCCAAGCTGCTGGTGCAGAAATACAAGATCCCCCAAATCTCGACCGGCGACCTGCTGCGGGCCGCAGTTGCTGCGGGTACACCACTGGGTAGGCAGGCGCGTGCCGCTATGGATGCCGGACAACTGGTCTCGGACGATATCGTGCTTGGCATGATCGCCGAACGGCTGAGTAGCCCGGACGCCCGCAATGGCTTCATTCTGGACGGTTTCCCGCGCAATATTCCACAGGCCGAGGCACTCGATACCATGCTCGCGCAACTGGAGCACCCCCTGCAGGTTGCATTACTTATTGAGGTGGACTTCGACATCCTCATGCAGCGGCTGACGGGTCGGCGCACCTGTGAGTTATGCGGTGAGACCTACAATGTCTATACCTCGCCATCAAGACTCGACGACAAGTGCGACAAGTGCGGCGGGAATCTGCGGCATCGTGCAGACGATAACGAGGAAACTATTGGCAGTCGACTGCGTGTTTATGATGCTCAGACTGCCCCATTGATTGTCTACTATCGCAATCAGGGCAAGCTGCGCACGGTGCAAGGCGTAGGCGAGATCAACGATATCTGCACTGCCATGCGCAAGATTCTTGATGATGCTGAGGCGGGGGCGAAGAGCGGCACGCTGAAGCAGGGTATGGCAGAGGTGCCAGCAAGCGAAAATAAACTCTTGCCTAAACAGGTTGATGCGAGCAGAATGCCGGCATCAAGAAAGACGCAAGCGATTTCGCCGGGTGCAAAAGTATCTGTGAAGCTCGCGCAGAAGAAGGCGGGCGATAAGGCGGCACCGAAGAAGGTGGCGGCGAAGAAAGCAGGTGTTAAGAAGTCTGGTGCGCGGAGCGCAGTAAAGAAAAATCCGTCCAGGACGATAACACCGAAAGCGGTGGCGAGAAAGAAGTCGGCTCCAAAGAAGGTAGTACCGAAGAAGGCAGTACCCAAGAGAGCAACTGCAATCAAGGCAACACCAAAAAAGGAGATATCAATGAAGAAAGCAACCAAGAAGCCTGCTGCAAAGAAAGCAACCAAGAAGCCTGCTGCCAAGAAGGTAGCCAAGAAGAAGGTCGTGAAGAAGGCAGTGGCAAAGAAAAAGCCAGCTGCGAAGAAGAAGGCTGCCGTCAAGAAGAAGCCTGCTGCAAAGAAGAAGCCGGCCGCAAAGAAGAAGGCTGCCGCGAAGAAGTAACAGTATCAGCTGTCCTGCATGTCAGGGGGTGGCTGATCCACCCCCTTGCTTTTGATCGTATCTCCCCCCACAGTATTAACCCATTCTCCGCTTGAGAGTCGCGTGGGCGTGCATTCTGCGCGCCGAGACCATTGCTGATCATGAAATTCACTGACGAAGCCTATATCCATGTAGAGGGCGGTGCCGGCGGCGGCGGCTGTGTGAGCTTCCGGCGTGAGAAATTTATCCCCTTCGGCGGGCCCAACGGCGGAGATGGAGGGGATGGCGGCAGCGTCTATCTGGTCGCTGCGCCGGAAATCAACACCTTGGTCGACTTCCGTTACAAGCGTGTCTTCCACGCTGAGCGTGGCCAGGCCGGGATGGGCAGCGACTGTACCGGCAGGAGTGGAGCCGACCTGTTGATCAAGGTGCCGCCTGGTACCCTGGTGATGGATGCCGACACCGGAGAGGAAATCGGTGATCTGACGGAGCCCGGTACGAGGCTGTGCGTGGCGCACGGCGGCTTTCATGGTCTGGGCAATGCCCGCTTCAAGAGCAGCACCAACCGGGCGCCACGGCAGTTCACGCCGGGTACGCCGGGGGAGGTGCGGAAGCTGCGCCTGGAGCTTAAGCTGTTGGCGGACGTTGGTTTGTTGGGGCTGCCGAACGCGGGCAAATCCACATTGATCCGTGCGGTGTCTGCGGCCCGGCCCAGGGTGGCCGCCTACCCGTTTACTACCCTGCACCCAAACCTGGGGGTGGTCAGTGTAGAAGCGCACCGGAGTTTTGTGGTTGCCGACATACCCGGCGTGATTGAGGGTGCGGCCGAGGGTGCCGGGCTGGGGTTGCAGTTCCTGCGCCACCTGTCGCGCACGCACCTGTTGCTGCACGTGGTGGATGTTGCCCCGTTGACGGACACGGATGACCCGGTTCAGGCCGTGCGCGCAGTGGAGGCCGAACTCAGTAAATTCAGCCCCGAATTGGCCGCGCGCGAGCGCTGGCTGGTATTGAACAAGGTCGACATGCTGCCGGAGGATGAGCGTGCTGGGCGTGTGCGCGCAGTCGTCAAGCAGCTCGGGTGGCAGGGGCCAGCATACCCGATTTCCGCCATTAACGGTGGTGGTTGCCGCGAACTGGCACAGGCAGTGATGGTGTATCTGGAAAAGCGGATACAAGATACAAGTGACAAGGTGCAGGGATAAAATCACAGCCCTGCATTGCTCTTTGACTTGTATCTTGTATCTTTTCCCTTGTATCGTGTCCCTATGTTAAAGAGGCAACAACTTGGTCGGTCACGCCGTTGGGTGGTCAAGATCGGCAGTGCGCTGCTGACCAACGAGGGGCGTGGACTCGACCTGTCCGGCATCGGCGCCTGGGTGGAGCAGATGGTTGCACTCAGGCGCGCAGATGTCGAGCTGGTGCTGGTGTCATCAGGTGCAGTGGCCGAAGGGGTAAAGCGGCTGGGTTGGCGTCAGCGCCCGAGCGCGCTATATGAGCTGCAAGCCGCCGCTGCCGTGGGACAGATGGGGCTGGTACAGGCCTACGAGTCCTGCTTCCAGCGCCATGGCATGCACACCGCCCAGATACTACTGACCCATGATGATCTTTCTAACCGCAAGCGTTATCTCAACGCGCGCAGCACACTGCGAACCTTGCTCAAACTCGGTGTGGTGCCGGTGGTGAATGAGAACGATACGGTGGCGACAGAGGAAATCCGCTTTGGCGATAACGATACCCTGGCGGCACTGGTAGCCAATCTGGTTGAGGCGGAGTTGCTGGTGATTCTTACCGATCAGCCTGGCATGTTTGAGGCCGATCCACGTGTTCAACCGGACGCCAAGCTCATCCACGAGGCCCGGGCGGGGGACGCCAGCCTGGAATCCATGGCGGGGGGTGGCTCAGGGGCATTGGGGCGTGGCGGCATGCTGACCAAGGTGCGGGCTGCAGCGCAGGCAGCGCGTTCCGGGGCCTCTACCCTGATAGTCTCTGGACGCGAGACAAATGTGCTGCTGCGTATCGTTCAGGGTGAGGAAAGAGGTACGTTGCTTTATTCCAGCGAGGATCCGCTGGCGGCGCGCAAGCAGTGGCTGGCCGGGCAGTTACAACTGCGCGGGCGGCTTACGCTGGATGCAGGTGCAGCCAAGGTGTTGCGCGAGGCGGGCAAGAGTCTGCTGCCGGTGGGTGTAGTCGCTGTGGAGGGTGTATTTGCCCGCGGTGAGGCGGTGGCCTGCCTGGCGCCTGACGGCAAGGAGGTCGCCCGTGGGTTGGTGAACTATGGCGCCGACGAAGTGCGTAAAATCATGCGTCACCCCAGCGACAAGATCGCGGAGCTGCTGGGGTATGTGGATGAACCCGAGCTTATCCATCGCGACAATCTGGTGCTGATTTAGAATCAGTTGCTAGTGGCGAGCAACTCATAACCCTGCTTAATGGTAGTTCCTGGCTACTCGCCACTCGCTACTCGCCACTAGTGAGTAGATCGGTTCAAGCCGAAGGCGGAACCGACAAAATAGCTCCCTACGCCAGCACCGCCGGGAGCTGTTTGAGCCAGGTATTTTTTTCCGTTGTGGCCGCGCCGGTGAGCACCATGCCGAGCAATGCATGATCGGCGCTATAAAAAAGCGCACGCACACCATCGCCGAGTTCCTCTACCTCCCACTGTCCCTGCGCGCTGTGCGGTGGCGGTGATACCACCACCGGATGCACCGGTGTCTTCACCAGTACCGGCATGGCAGGGTAACTGACCTCTGTGGGCACGCCGGCCAGCGTCTTGGCGAGTGCGCGCGCACAGGACATGAGCGGCATCACGAACGGCAATACCAGCCCTGCTACCTCCGCACAGTCCCCGAGTGCGTAGATATCGGATTGGCTGGTGAGCAGCTGGCGATCCACCACGATACCGCGGTTCACATCGAGCCCAGCCTCCTGGGCCAGATCGGTGCGCGCGCGCAGGCCCACAGCGGAAAGCACGATATCGGCCTCGAGCACGGAGGCGTCTGCCAGTGTGAGACGGTATCCGGTGTCGTGCTTGGCCACGGCCTGCACCGTGTTGCCAAGGTGCCAGCTCACGCCCAGCCCGGCGAGCGCCTTTTCCAGCGCGCGTCCGGCCTGCTCCGGTATCAGGCGATCCAGCGGCATCTTGCCGGAACCGATGACGTCGACCTGAAAGCCCGCAGCCTGCAGGTCATTGGCAAACTCGCAGCCGATCAGCCCGGCGCCGATGATGGCAACCCGTTTTTTGCCGGTCAGCGCATGCCGGAAACGTGTGTAGTCAGCGAGATCGTTGACGGCATAGACGTCCGCTGCGCCATCACCCGCGAGGGGTGGACGCACCGGGTCGGCACCCAGTGCCAGCACCAGCGTGCTGTAGGCCAGGGTTTCATCGCGCGCCCGGAGGGTGTGTGCGACCGGGTCAATGGCGGTGACGCGGGTCTCGGTCCAGAGGGTGGCATGAAGGTCTGCTGCCATCCTGGCGTTGTCTGCGGTGGCCAGTTGTTCGGGCTGTGTGCCCTTGCTGAGCGCATTGGAGAGCATCGGCTTGGAATAGAAGCGCCCGTCATCGGCGGTAATGATGTACAGAGGGATATCAGTATCCAGTTTGCGCAGCTCGCGCGCCAGGGTATAGCCGGCCAGGCCCGTGCCAATAATAATGACAGGCCTCATGCTGCGACTGCCGGCGCATCCAGTCGCTCGCGCAGGAACTGCGGCAGGGCGCAGGCTGCCCGATGGATGGCAGGGTTGTAGTAGCGCGTGGGGAGGGTCTGCTCGCGCAGGGTGTCGAGTGCTGCACCCTTGCCTGCCAGCGTTGCGCTCCACCAGCCGGATGGGTAGGTGCACTGCGGAAAGGGCAGAGTGCGCACGTCGCTGAAGCCCGCTGCCCGCAGTGCGCCATGCATGGCGCAAATCAGGTCGGCATGAAACAGCGGCGACTCGCTTTGTGCCGCCAGGATGCCGCCGGGTCGCAGCGCACGCCAGCAGTCTTTATAAAAGTCCTCGGAAAACAAGCCGGCGGCCGGACCAATGGGATCCGTACCATCGACGATAATCACATCAAACCGCCCAGCCTCGGCATCGGCTGCCCACGCGATGCCATCGGCGAACAGGAGTTTGGCCCGCTCATCGTGGTTGGAGGCGGTAAGCGCGGGGAAGTATTGCTCGGCGACGCGCGTAACGCGCTCGTCGAGTTCGACCTGGACGACTTCGGTTACGGAATGTTTCAGCACCTCGTGCAGCGTGCCGCAGTCGCCGCCGCCGATGATGAGCACGGTCTTGGGCTGGGCGTGAGAAAACAGCGCCGGGTGCGACATCATCTCGTGGTAGATAAAGTTGTCCCGGTCAGTTACCATCACCAGGCCATCGAGGGTCATCAGCCGGCCAAATCCCTCGGTTTCGTAAATCTCGATGCGTTGATAGGGGGATTGCTCGTCATGCAGTTTGCGTGCGGTCTTGAGCGAGATGGCCGATCCTTGTCCCGCCCATACTTCTGTGTACCAGAGACCGTCCATCGTCATAATGTGAAGTCCTTTTGTGGATAGTGGGGGACACCAGAGATAATAGCAAAATGACTACGCACACGGAAAATTTTTTGGGCAAGGAAGAGACCTGGCCTGTGGCTCAAGCGCGCGAGTTTTACAACATCGCCTACTGGGGCAGTGGCTATTTTGATATCAATGATGAGGGCCATGTGGTGGTTCTGCCACAGCCTGGGACAGGGGCGGGCGTTGATCTTTACCGTCTGAGCGATGAAATCAGGGCGGCCGGACTTTCTCTTCCGGTACTGGTACGGTTTTCGGGCATTCTGCACCAGCGTGTAGACACGCTATGTGAGGCTTTTGCCCGCGCGATGGCGGCGGATAACTACAAGGCGGACTACACAGCCGTCTATCCCATCAAGGTCAACCAGCAGCGACGCGTGGTAGAGGAGATTGTCCGGCATGGTGGCGGCCGTGTAGGGCTGGAGGCAGGCAGTAAACCCGAGCTGATGGCGGTACTTGCGCTCTCGGGTATGAATAGTGCCAAGGGCAGTATCGTAATCTGCAACGGCTACAAGGACCGTGAATATATCCGGCTGGCACTGATCGGCAAACAACTGGGCCACCGGGTGTATATCGTGGTCGAGCGGCTGTCAGAACTGGATCTGGTGATAGCGGAGTCGCGTGCCCTGAATATTGCACCGCTCATTGGCGTGCGTGTGCGGCTGGCCTCCATCGGCGCGGGCAAGTGGCAGAACACCGGGGGTGAGAAGTCAAAATTCGGACTTTCCGCTACCCAGGTGCTGCGGGTGACTGAGCGGCTGCGGCAGGCAGGTATGCTCGACGCCTTCCAGCTCATGCATTTTCATCTCGGGTCGCAGATCGCCAACATCCGCGACATCCAGCTCGGCATGCGCGAATGCGCACGTTACTACGCTGAACTCCGGCATATAGGTGTGGATCTGCGTTGTGTGGATGTGGGGGGTGGGCTGGGCGTGGATTACGATGGCACCCGCTCGCGCAATTTCTGTTCAATGAACTATAGCGTGCAGGAGTATGCCGACAACGTGGTGCATGCGCTGCATGAGATATGTGCCGAGCAGAATATTCCCCAGCCAAACATTATTACAGAATCTGGCCGCGCCATGACGGCGCACCACGCCATGCTGATCACCAATGTCATTGACGTAGAGCAGGCGCCGCAACCCGCGCAGATAGCGGCCGCCACCGCCGACGAGCATCCGCTGATTCAGGAGTTGTGGCGCGTCCTGGACCGGATATCCGCGCGCAGTGCGGCTGAGGCGTATCATGCCGCCGTGCACAGGCTGTCCGAGGCCAACGTCATGTTCAGTCAGGGCACGCTTGACCTCGCGCAACGTGCGCGTATTGAGCAGATATACTCTGCCATCTGCTGGCGGGCACGTGATTTCTTCCAGGCCGGTTCACGCATGCAGCGCGAACTGCTCGATGAGCTGAACGAAAAGCTCGCCGACAAATACTTTTGCAACTTTTCCCTGTTCCAGTCCATGCCCGATTCATGGGCAATAGACCAGATATTCCCCATTATGCCGCTGCACCGGCTGGATGAGCGCCCGACGCGCCGCGCTGCGCTGCAGGACATTACCTGTGATTCCGATGGGCGCATCGATTTGTATGTCGATGGCGAAGGGGTGGAGACCAGCCTGTTGCTGCACCCCTTGCACAGTGATCAGCCCTATCTGCTGGGTATTTTTCTGCTGGGTGCTTATCAGGAAATCCTGGGCGATATGCACAACCTGTTTGGCGATACTGACTCAGTACATGTCGAGCTGGCGGCTGATGGAGGCTATCGGTTGGCGGAGCCCTTGCGGGGGGATACGGCCGAGACAGTATTACGCTATGTTAACTTCGATGCAGAAGACCTGTTACAGAAGTTTCGCAAGCAGATTGAGACGGCGCAGCTGACGCCGGACGAGCGGCAACTGTTTTTGCACGAACTGCGTGAGGGGTTGAGCGGTTATACCTATCTCGAAGACTAGGGTGGTTCAGATACGGTACCGGCTATGGTGTTCTCCTATTATCATCGCTTAAGCAAGCGTCAACAGCAGGTATACCAGCGCAGTGACGCTATCAGCGTCATCGTGTTGCCGGAGGGTGCCGGGTTGCAGAGCGTAACGGCAGCGCTGGCGCAAGCGCTGGAGCTGGAGGATCGTGCTGCAGCAGAATCCACCTGCCAACGTATTGCCGACGGGATTGCCGAGCGGCTAAATGTTACGTCGCTACGGATAAAAGTTCTTGCCCGGCGGCCCAAGCTGCAGGGCGGGGAGCTGCACGGCATCTATGAGCGTACGGATACCGCCAAGGCAACCATCAAGCTGTGGATGCGTACCGTCGAACGCCGCCAGGTAGTGGCCTTTCGCACCTTCTTTCGAACCCTGATCCACGAGCTCTGTCACCACCTGGACTACGAGTGGCTCAAGCTCACAGATTCACTGCACACCGAGGGTTTTTATAAGCGTGAATCGAGCTTGGTGCGCCAGCTTGCCGGAGCACATGAAGCGCTCGCTCAAAAGACGAAGTGCTGAAGGCGTTTGAAATGTGAAGATTGCGGCGAGCTTGGTGTCAGGCCTGTACTTTTTTGCGGCTAAACGGCCACAGCAGTGTTCGACCCTGCCAGGCTACGACGCGGGAAATGGCGCGATCTTTTTGGGCAGGGGTTGATTTTGATCTAGGCCTGGCGCCGAGGCCACTGCTTGCGCACCGCTTCGAATAATTCCCAGGTGGTAAACAGCCGGCCAGCCCAGAGCAGCAGCTTGTTCCGGGGTGCGCGCAACAGCAGTGTGGCGCTTGTTACCGCCAGCAGCGGATGGATGCGCACCGCCTGCACGATGGCAAATCCCATGTCCAGCCACCACAAGCATTTTTGCAGGTTGGATGCGACATAGGATACTTCGCTGCGCTGGGCTGCCGCCTGCGACACCAGGAGCTCGCGCCGCCGTCGCAGAAATTTCATACGCGTATTCATGGCCGGGATGTCAATCGTTCACAGTCCTTGTTGAGTTCCGACAGGGTGACGGAAAACAGCCGTGGCCGGGTCTTGATCTTGTGACGCACCACCAGTGCGGCGATGGCGCCGATACCCAGGTAAAAGACAGTGAAGCCGGCCAGCACATACAGCCGGTGAGTTTCCCAGAAGGCCGCCACGATGAACGCGGTACAGAGCAGCAGGCCCAGTCCGAGAAAAAATACCGACACCAGTCCGTACATGAATAGCTGTCGGATCCTTTCTCCTTCTTCTTCCAGTTCAGTGGAAAGGATTTCTACCCGGGTATGCAGTATCTCGGTAAATGTCGCCAGCAACCGCTGCAACGCGGCCAGTAGCCCGGTCGTGTTGCCGGGTGCCGGTTCTGGGCTGGCGTCGTCGTGCACCATGAGGCTAGCGCCGAGAGATCAGCATGCCGAGCAGAAAGCCCGCTGCGGTGGCAATGGCAACCGCCTGCCAGGGGTTTTCATGGACGAGTTCATCGGCCGTCTCAGCCGCCGCCTTGGCTCGGTCAACCAAGTCGTTCTCTACTTCGTCGAGCTTGCGTCGCGCTGCTTGCAGGCTTTCCTCGGCCCGTGCGCGCACTGCGCCGATATTGTCTCCGGCCTGGTTGGCGGTTACCTTAAGCAGTTCTTCAGCGTCATGCATAACCGCTTTGAAATCCTTGATCAGCCTATCCCTTGCAGGTTGTGTTGTATTAGCCATCGGTTGTTTTTTAGTAGCCATCGCTTGCTCCTTTATGTCTTTTTTTCAGGTTTGATAAAAACAGCGATTGTGTCGCCATTCACATAACAACATCATCAACTCTCAATCTAAGTCCCGGCCGGCGCTCGAGCCGATCCACCCCCATGGTTCCTGAAAATCATTGATCCATAGAAATTCTTATAAATCCACCCTGCAGGTTCACGCGCACTCCGCCCGGGTTACCCAGGTACGCTGGTCACTTTCCCAGCAGCTCTCCGACAGGTTTCAAGTCGTCTACATGGTCGCATACCGCCTTGATGGCCATGAGGATGGGTATGCCCAGCAATAAACCCCACACGCCCCACAACCAACCCCAAAACAGTACGCCTGCGAAAACCACTACTGCATTCATCTGGCTGGCCTTGCTGGTAAGCCACGGCGTCAGCCAAAAACCTTCGAGACTGGTGATAACCAGTGCAATACCGGAGACCGAGAGCGCCATGCCTATTGTTCCGAATTGGAGGAAAGCGGCCAGTGCTGTGCCGATGGTAATGATCAGTGCACCGAGATAGGGGATAGTATTTAATATCGCGGCGGCGATCCCCCAGATCGCGGCATGCTCCAGGCCGATCCACATAAACGCAAGCCAGGTGGCCACCCCCACAAGAATACTGGTGAATACCTGCACCAGCAGATAACGCTGAATCTGGCCGGTGATCTCATCCAGCACATGGAGGGTGATTTTTTTTCTTCTAAAGGTGGGGCCGCTGATTCTGACCAGTTTGCGCCTGAAACTGTCGCCTGAAACCATCAGAAAATATGCGAGAAACATCACTATGGTGGCTTTGGCAGCAAACTCGAGTGCCTTCATCGTTCTGCCCCAAAGGTAGTCCTGGATATTAAATTTTGGCTTTTCGATTTGTACCCGGGCTACCCCCCGCGGGGCGACAGGCAGCGGGGTTGGTGTATCGCTCGCTGCTTGCTGCAGCTCGGTGGTGGCTTTCTGCACTTTTTCGATCGCACTTTCGGACGTTCCCCGATTTATACGCAGCGTCTTGCGAAATTTCTGCGCCGCTTCAGGCAAGCTGGCTATCATTTCGGCGGCTTCATTTTTCAGAGAATAAGCCAGAGAGCTTATCCCACCGACGATACCCATCAACAATACGGCGGCGCCGATGGCGCGAGGAATCCGCCGTTTCTGCATCAAGTCAACGAGGGGAGAAAGAGCATAGCTGATCATCACGCCAAACATCAGCGGGATGAAAACCGCACTGGCCCAATGCAGTGTGAAGATAATCGCAAGCACTGTGAGCAGCACCAGCGACAGGCTGCGCACGTCAACCGGTATGCTGACAGTAGTGGGTTGCTCCGCAGTGCCCGGCGTGGCCGTCCCCTGGCCAGCCAGGGGTTCTTCAGCGTGATTTTCTGCGCCGTCCCGGGTTTCAGGATTCACGGGTGCGACAGATGAAACAGCAGTGATATTCATGGCGTCTTGTCTTGGACAGAGTAGCGTGGATTAGCGAGGCGTAAACCCACCGATGCTGGAGTCAAGCCTTCACCCTCAGCATGCGATTATACAGGCCAAAGTTCATTGAGCGTTTGTTTAGTTCATAAAGAAATAAATAATCACCAACACAAACGCCGGAACACCGAGCAGCCACGCAATCAGATATTTACCCATGACATTTCTCCTTCAAGAAACTACTGTATGAAACCGCCCAGTGGTCGAATAATAGCGACTCTTGCTGGACATTATGTCCAGCAAGAGTCGCGACCGACCGATTTAGTGTTTATGCAGTAAGTCATTCTTAACGGATTTCACACCCTTGACATGGCGCGCAACTTCGACCGCTTTGTTAATGTCGGCCTTGTCATGGACGAAGCCACTTAACTGAACCACGCCTTTGAAGGTTTCGACGTTGATCTCGGCCGATTTCAGGGAAGGTTCATTGAAAATTGCCGCCTTCACTTTGGTGGTAATGATGGTGTCGTCAATATACTCTCCGGTGCTTTCATGTTTTACCGTATGCTCTCCGGCTCCTTCATGTTTTGCCGTCGAGGTGCATCCGAGCATAGGAGCCAGCAGAATGACGAGGAAGAAAGTAGAAACATATTTAAGTTGATTCATGGTGAAACCCTCCAAATTATAATTAAGGAACCTCTGATTAAGTCAGAGGTTCCTGCGGTGCAGGGATGCACCGCCATTTTTCAAACACGGAAGTGTTTGAAAAATGAAGAAAAGCAAAAACCACGTTTTTGCTTTTCGTGCTCTGAGAAGTCCAGGATGGACTTATTCAGAGCTTCCTTAAGCCAAATACCCTTCAATGCTGAAAACATAAAGGGTTCCTACGACACACCCTTGTCGCGATGCTAAAATCCGAACCTCACCTCGCACATTGCTTTGCGACGGATAGCCGCCGCCGGAAAGAAAAAATCTAATCAGCAGGCTATATCATGCCCAGCAGAAATAGAATCAAAACTATCAATAACACCAATCCAAGACCGCCACTGGGGCCATAACCCCATGCCCTGCTGTGCGGCCAGGCTGGAATCGCACCAAGCAACATCAGAATCAAAACTACCAATAGTATCGTTCCTAATGACATTTTATTTCTCCTTGGATACTCTGATGACTAGGCCGCTAGAGCAGCGAAGTCAGTTAGCCGCTTCCGGCTCTTTTACAATCTCAACATTGTCTACTACCGGTGGTGGTACCGGCGGAATATGGTAGATCGCCGCCTGGGATTCCACATATTCCTCGATTTGTGCGTCGGTGAGGGAGAGCAGTTTGTCTTTGCTCACCCAGGCGCCTCGCACATGACTCATGATTTCATCGTAGAGATTTGGATCCCATTGCTGCTCACTCCCGACGATGAGTATCGGACCGATGCGGAGGTTGAGTGCCTGATAAATACGATTGAAGTTGTCGGCAATAAGCTGCTCCTGATTGTCCCAATCACCCACAGTACTTACATCTACGAGATATTTATTTAGATCCATTATTACTTCTCCTGGCCGGTTGAAAATGTGAAGCTGCCCTGATCCATTAAGTGTATTTCCGCCATGGCAGCGGTGTGAGCACTGTGTTCTCTTCTTATGATTTCAACCCCATGGCAACGCGCTTGCCAAGCTCCGGGTCGGCTTTGATAAAGTGATCAACCATGCGCTGCTGGATTGGCTTGATCGCCTTTCCTAAGGAGTCGGAGATGTTGTCAACCAAATGATCTTGTTCCATCTTGCTGAATAAGCGATAGCGTTCGCCTGCCTGGGTGTAGTCATTGGCCAAGGTGATCTTCTGGCGCACGATGTCATCCGCAACGTGATCAACGGCTGGCGTGCCTGTCAGCAGCGCCTCACAAGGCATCCCGTCCGCCGGCGTGTTGGGATCGTAGTTTACCGTTCCGCCACCATGGAACTCATGCTGCATGGCCCCATCACGTTGGTTATTGTTGACGGGCGCCAAAGGCCTATTGATGGGAAGTTGCAGGTTATTTGTGCCCACCCGATAGCGCTGAGTATCGGTGTACGAGAACACCCGGCCTTGCAGAAGCTTGTCGGCTGAAAGCTCGATGCCGGGGACGATAGCGGCTGGAGAGAAAGCGGCCTGCTCCACATCGGAAAAATAATTTTCCGGATTGCGGTTCAGCACTATTTTACCCACCAGCAGCAGCGGAAATTTGTCTTCAGGCCAGGTTTTTGTGGCATCCAGAGGATCGAAGCCCTGTTTCAATTCGTCGGCGATCTCCATCGTCTGGATATTCAGCTCAAACTCCACCGTTGCGCCGGAGGCAATCGTGTCATGCAGGTCGCGGGTGGCGACATCCGGATCTTCCCCGGCAAGCCGGGTCGATTCGCCGCGGTCTATTGTTTCAATCCCGGCGGCGGGTTTCCAATGATACTTGACATAGATCGCCTTGCCTTCTGCGGTTACCCACTTGCAGGTGTTGACGCCGAAACCCTCCATCTTCCTGAAACTCTTGACCGTGCCTCGGTCGGAAAAGAGCCAAACGATCATGTGGGTGGATTCGGGAGTCAGTGAGATGAAATCCCAAAAACGGCTGTTCGCGGATGAGCTGGTGGGGATGTTCGTGTCGGGAGCGGGTTTAAACGCATGTACCATATCCGGGAACTTGACGGCGTCGCGGATAAAGAAGGCGGGAAGATTGTTGCCGACCAGATCGTAATTTCCTTCTTCGGTGTAGAACTTCACCGCAAAATCCCTGGGGTCGCGCACTGTTTCTGCCGACCAACGCGCCCCCACGACCGTGGAGAAGCGGACAAAGACAGGCGTCTGCTTGGCCGGGTCTTGAAAAACTTTTGCGCGCGTGTGGCTCGCCATTGCTTTGTACACCTGAAAGTAGCCGTGGGCACCTGCGCCCCTGGCATGCACCACGCGCTCCGGGATGCGCTCACGGTCAAAGTGCGCGAGCTTCTCAATCAGATGTACGCCTTGCAGCAGGACGGGCCCGCGCTCACCCACAGTCAGTGAGCTCTGATTGTCTGTGACAGGAACGGCTTGATTCGTTGTAAGGAATTTATTTTTCATGGCATATGTTTCTAGGGCTGTTTGACGCCCACGACCAGTAGCAGCGCGCCCGCTACGATGGCCCCAACACCCGCCCAGACCGGGACGTTGACTGTTTCCTTTTCTTGAACAGACATCTCAAGCGGCCCCAGCTTGATGTCGTGAGTCTCCTTGGTGTAACTGAAACTGCCATACGCCAATCCCAGGGTGCCGCCTATGATCAGTGCGAGCGCTGCAATTTTGACTGCATTCATCTTATCTTCTCCTGAAGTGATACTGCTGAATTCACGCCCTATAAAACTCTCCCAGGGCTGCTACAGGGGCTTTCGACCTTGAATGACGCGCACCAGAATCACCACGATCGCGATGACCAAGAGAATGTGAATGAGTCCGCCCAGGGTATACGAGGAGACCAAACCAATTAACCACAGAACAACCAGGATTACTACCAGTGTCTCGAGCATTTTTTTCTCCTCCCGCTGTAATATTAACTACTGTCGATCACGCCAGCAATCGCGTTGCTCGCGGTCGTGAAAGTGCTGCTCATCCCGGCGGCACGCCACCGGTCATTATCCTGTATCAGGAATTCGACTGGATCACGTCGTTGGTGACCTTGACGTGATCGCCGGGGCGCCACGTCGGCGCGTCAGCTACGGTAATCACGCGGCGCGATCCATTCTCCAGCAGGATTGTGATTTCATAACCCGCAGTCGATTTCACCTGTCTCTCGATCATGTTGCCGGCGACTGCGCCACCTACCGCACCAACTACAGTCGCTGCGGTTTTACCTTTACCGCCACCCACCTGACTACCTAGCGCACCGCCCACAATAGCGCCACCAGCTGCGCCCAGTCCGCTGGCTTCACCGCTACGCACAATCTCGCGCACCGACTCGACCACGCCGCATTCGGCGCACTTCATGGAGGATGTATTGTTTGCCACCTGTGCCGGAGTGGTATGGGCATGCACCTGCGGGGCAGCGGGTTTAGTGGTGTTCATTGAAATTTCGGGTGCAGCGTTGCTGCCGGGAGTGCCGAACGAGTCCGGGATCCAGCCCATGATGGCTGCAATTCCGGTGGCGCTGAACAGGATCACCGCGATGCCTGTGATCCACAGCAGCGCGTGGGGCGATTTCTTCACTTGCGTTTCCATGTGGATTTCCTTTCGTGCGGAACCATCTTGAACGACGTTCAAGGCACTGCTATGTGAGGACAGTCTCGTAACAAGAAACGTCGACGCGCTTCGCGTCTGGCGAGGCGCGTCGTCCGCTGGTTATTAGTCGCCGACCTGGCTGCCTATGACGCCACCGACCGCAGCACCGCCAACCGTTCCGACTGCGCTGCCACCGGTAAGGACAGCACCACCGACAGCGCCGACACCGGCACCGATGGCAGTGTTCTTGTCCTGCGTCGACATCCCGCTACAACCACCCAAGCCGAGCAGCACTGCCACGGCCACCGCACTGATTGTAAATCCTTGTATTGTTTTCATTGGGATACCTCTTGGTAAAACATCGGGTTATAGGGAAATCCATATCTGGTCGAGTGCGGTTTACGATTTACCGTAGCGCGCCTTCGCCTCATGCATGCACAACTCCTTGGCATCACCGGCCAAGGCATCACATTTAACCTTTGCCACCGAGTACTCAGCGTCACGCTTGTCTGCCGCTGCGTCTTTGCGAGCATCGGTCGCTTTTTCATTTGCTTTCATATGCGCCTCAGAGGACTCTTCGTTGGCTTTCATATGTGCTTCGCCTGCCTGTTCATGGCCTTTCGCTTGCGCGTGGGCGGATTTATCGTTAGCTAACTCTTTCGCCGCGGAGACCTTCATTTGCGCCTTGGCATCGGCCTTGGCAGTTATCGCAGCAGCCTCTGCCTCTTCCAGGCAAACATCTTTCAGGTTGCCAGCCTGGTCATCGCATTTTTCCTTGGCTACCGCATAAGCGGCTTCTGCTTTGGCGACGTGTACTTTGTAATGGGAGCTCGTTGTAGGTTTATAGCTGGCGTCAAGATCGGCCAGCGCGATCTTTTCCTTACCCTTGGCTTCGGCGATGCATATATCTTTTGCGTTGCCAGAAAATGTGTCGCAGCTTGCCGTGGCGGATTTGTATTCAGCCACGATACGGTTCTTGCTAACCTGGTAGTCGTCCTTAGACATGCTTTGGGCTATCGCGCCGGCGCTGAACGCGAGGCTGATTGTGGCGGCGATTGCAGTGCTGTGTAGTTTTCTCATGGTAATTCCTTTATGTGGTGAGGCAGGCGCTGCTGCGTTGGTGAAAGGTGACGTCATGCACGGTGGATTGTTGTATACAGTACACAGTCTGCTCAGGCCAGGCTGGGGTCAATCGGGTTATGGAGGTCTTTGTTGAACTGTTCGAATCTCTTGATCTGTTTCTCGGCCTCATCCTGAGTGATGCCATAGACTTCCTGAAGCTTGCCAGCCAACTGAACACGCTTTCCGGCAATTACATCGAGGTGATCGTCGGTAAGTTTGCCCCATCGTGTTTGCACCTTGCCCTGGAACTGCTTCCAGTTGCCCTCAACAATGTCCCAATTCATATCCATCTCCTGCTCGAAACCTTCCAGGACAGCCTAGTTAAAAAGCCAGGTGCAGTATGTGCGCTGGCGTACACAGGCAACCTTCTTAAGTATCATCCGGTATTCTTGCAGCCCATTTACGGGTTGGCGCGAAGCCTCCGGATCGAGGCGCGGTGGGGGGGGGGGGGATTTAGTGCCGTTTCGGATACAGTGGTTCCAAGTAACCTGGTGAACTCCTCGGCAACCACCGGACGGCTGAAATAGTAGCCTTGTCCCTCGTCACAGCCCTGAGACCGGAGGAATGCGAGCTGCTCTCGTGTTTCCACGCCCTCCGCAATGACCCGTTGCTTGAGACTCTTGCCCATACTGATCACTGCGCTGACGATAGTGGCATCGTCTGGATCGCTGGTGATGTCGCGCACGAACGACTGGTCGATCTTCAGGGCGTCGATTGGAAACCGCCTCAGATAGCTTAAGCTGGAATAACCGGTGCCAAAGTCATCGACCGTAAGCTGCACTCCCATGGCCTTGAGGGCCTGGAGCACGGCGTTAGTGGACTCGGCATCCTGCATGAGGACGCTTTCGGTCAGTTCGAGCTCGAGATAGCGTGGCTCCAGGCGAGTATCTTCCAGGGCCGCGCGCACGCTTTCGAGAAAATCCCTGGCCCGGAACTCTACTGCGGAGATGTTGACCGCCACGGGCACCGGTCGCAGGCCGGCATCCAGCCAGGCGCGGGCTTGCCTGCATACTTCGCGTAGAACCCATCGGCCGATCGGTAGAATAAGGCCACAGTCTTCGGCGATGGGCACGAACTGCGCAGGAGGGACGAGTCCCCGGTCTGGATGATGCCAGCGTATAAGCGCTTCGGCGCCGGTAATCGCGCCTGTTTCAAGATTTACTTTCGATTGGTAATGCAGCACAAACTCCTGCCGCTCCAGGGCTCGGCGCAGACCGCCTTCCAGGGATTGCCGCTCGACAGCGCGGGTGTTCATGTCCTGCGTGAAGAACTGGTAATTGTCACGCCCATTTTCCTTGGCGTGGTACATGGCGGTATCCGCGCTCTGGAGGAGGGTTTCCGCATCCTGACCGTCATCGGGGTAAATGCCGATACCAATGCTCACAGTGACATGGAGATCGTGCTGAGCGATGTCATACGGTGCTGTTAGCGCAGCGAGTACCTTTTCCGCACTGCGGGCCGCATCTTTGGCGTGCTCGACTTTTGAAAGCAGTATCACGAATTCATCCCCGCCCTGGCGGCTTACGGTGTCCGAGCTGCGTACACACGCCGCCAGGCGTTCTGCAACCGACTGCAGCAGGTAGTCGCCGATCGCATGACCCAGGGAATCGTTGATGTGTTTGAAGCGATCCAAATCCAGAAACAACACCGCGAGCTGGGTGCCATGACGCTGGGCTAACGCGATCGCCTGGATAAGCCGGTCATTCAGCAGCAACCGGTTAGGCAAATCGGTGAGCAAGTCGTGTTGGGCCAAATGGGACATCTTGAGTACCATCGCCCGTGCCTGGCTCGCATCGTGGAAAACCATCACGGCGCCGATAACCCGCCCGCCCCGGTCGTGGATGGGGGCGGCGGAATCCTCGATGGCAGATTCAGATCCATTGCGTGCGATCAGCAAGCAGTTCGCGCTGAGGCTCACGGTTTTATTTTGCCGGATGGCCAGCTCCATGGGATCCTGCACGGGTTTGCGTGTCTCAGCGTCGATGATTTGAAACACTTCAGCAAGGGGCCGACCGGATGCTTCCTCGCGAGACCAGCCGGTCATTTTTTCCGCGACCAGATTGAGGTAGGTGACGTTGCCCTCGATGTCAGTGCTGAGTACGGCGTCACCGATGGAGTTGAGTGTGACCTGGGCGCGCTCCCTTTCCGCGAACAACGTCTCTTCCGCCGCCTTGCGCCCGATGACGTAACGTAAGGCCCGGGGCAACCAGTAGCTGTCGAGGTGGTTCTTTAGAATATAATCTTGTGCTCCCTGCCTTACGGCTTGGCTGGCGATGTCTTCATGATCCAGTCCGCTGAGAATCAGGATTGGGACGTGGGGCGCGGCCAGGAACAGCTTGTCGAATGTATCAATACCCTGGTTGTCGGGCAGGAACAGATCGAGCAAGATTACCCCGATGCCTCCCTTGCTCAGTCGATCAAGACCATCGGAGAGTTGTCTAACCCATTCAAAATCGAAGAAGCCATCTCGCGCGTCAGCGAGCGCCTCCTTGATCAAGTCGGCATCGGCGGTATCGTCCCCGATGAGAAGCACCTTATCGTTCATGTTAATTTATGAACATCCGCAGCTGGAATTCGCTGTTACGGTGGAATGCGGAGGCCATTCACGATCAGGCCATGTTTTACCCTGCCCGCTGGTTAAGCGGGGCGATTGATGTCGCGCTGGCGTTTTTGCCAGTCGGATATCTGCTTCTCGACCTCGTCTTTTGAGATACCATACGTTTCCTGTATCTTGCCGACGAGCTGATCGCGGTTTCCTGCGATCACGTCGAGCTGGTCGTCGGTAAGCATGCCCCAGCGCTCCTTGACGCTGCCCTTGATTTGCTTCCAGCTGCCTTCAATTTGATCCCAGTTCATTTCCATCTCCTGTATGTGTAACCTAATGGACGGGCATGCTGACCAGGAACTTTGGCCTTGCCGGCATCCCGGCTCTGTACATGTTTTCAATCAATGCCAGCGGATGCCGGCTACGCAGTCAAGGACTAGTAGCGATTACCGTGCGCATCGTAACGGTAGCCGTAGTCATTCCCGTAAGAGCGTGACACGCGGTTGTTCTCGACACGAACGCGATCCCCGACCTGCAAGTCGTTTATGCTGTCCTGCGTCACAGTTTGATAATTCCCGCTATCGAATCTGACTCGTATGTGGTATGCATCCCGGGTCTGATTACTCTTTTCAATCTCGTGCCCGACCACAGCGCCACCCACCGCGCCGACCACCGTCGCCGCAGTTTTACCGCTACCACCACCCACTTGGCTGCCAAGCACGCCGCCGACGACGCCGCCGATGACGGTGCCCATGCCAATCTCGTTACCACTGCTCCGAGTTGTCTCTATAGATTTAATTACCCCATAACCGCTGGACTGGGTGCTGGTGGGGTATGATTGGGATGTCTCGCTCCGGGGATTAGTATTGGCGCAGCCACCCGCAAGGGCGGCGGCCAGACACGTTGCAATGACTATTGGCATTTTTGTCAGTTTCATAAAAAATCCTCATACTTGGAAATAGAGCTGTTACCGTAATCGCAAAACCAAACGCAGTCGGTACGGTGACGCACATAAGTCTATGGCTCGTCACAGTGAGCGTATGAGAACTGCAAGCGGGTAAAAAAAGTGCGGCGAACCGCACTCTAAGGGAGAGAACTGCCTAGCCGTTACCTGCTGCCTGCTGTGTGGAAAAATAAGGTTGCATCAAATCCTCTGCCGTATCTGTACGCTGCCGCACATAGAGCGGTTATCCTGCAAGTCAGGTGGCCTGCAATCGGCATCATTCGCTGAATCAGGAACTGTGCCGCTGCTTGCTGCCCAGCCTCGACGGCCTGCACCCTGATGCGAGGGCAGCCTGATCTGTTTCAAATCTTCATTTTCTGGGTAATCTCACGATCAGAACTGCCGACCACGCAGAATTGCAGTTGTGTACGCTATGTGTGGCAGCGTACAGAGTCGGCCAGTATTCGGCGTATCCTGAGCTAAGCTCTGAGAAAGCCATCCGTGACGTTTCTCAGCATGCACTAATCATAGTTGCCAATGATTGATTAGGCTTGCCAGACTGCTCACGGTAGCGTGCGCAGTTTTTCTATACACATTAAGGAGATATCACCATGAAATATTCAATATTATTTGCAGCATGTATAGCGGTACTTGGATTGAGCGCATGTGAAAGGGCGGATGTGGTCGTGGTCCCGGGAGCGGCAGTTGAGGGCCCCGCAGGACCGCAAGGCGCAACGGGCATGCAAGGCAATGAAGGGAGCAAAGGAGACACTGGCTCACAAGGTGATGAAGGCCTGCAGGGGGAAACCGGAAACACTGGCGGTGACACCTACCTGATTGTTCCGGCTCCGGCCGAGTAGCAGTAGTGCGTGGGGCGGCGACGATAGTCTCGCTATCCGCGAGACGCATCCCTCCGGGAATCGTCTGCTTGCCGCCGAGCCCGGAATGACTGTTAACATTTCTTTGCGGGCCCAGGCAAGTCAGAGTTAGTTTTCGCCGATTATGGAGATGCCCTTATATTACTGAACATCTACAGCTGGAATTCGCTGTTACGGCGGAATTCTGGGGCATTCACGATTATCCTGTGTTTTCCCGTGCCCTCTGGTTAATCGGGGAGATTAAGCTCGCGCTGGCGTTTTTTCCAGTCGGAGCCTTTCTTCTCGACCTCGTCTGTTGATATCCCATACGTTTCCTGGATATTGCGACGAGCCGATCTTGATTTCCTCCATGATGTCGAACTGGTCGTCGGTAAGCATGCCCCATAGCTGCTTAACGTTGCCCTTGATTTCTTGCCCCAGTTCAACTCATTGCAGCTGATTGAGAATTGTTGGCAGCGGAACTCAACTGCTCCTGGTCAGTACCGGCTTGTACTGGGTAGCGAGTGGGTTGTCTCGATGATTGGAAGCAGTTGGAAATGGCGGAGATAAGCAGGCGCAGCACGCGCGTTTACGCGGCTGTTTGGTGCGCGCGCACCTGCGCAGTTTGCTTCCAGCCTCAGCCCCGCCGCCGTGCGGCTTCATAGAGGGGCATAACGGTCGGCAACAGTGACTCGATCTCCCGGACACGGGTTGAGCCTGCCGGGTGGTTGCTCAGAAATATGGGAGGGCCCCCGCCGCTGTTTGCATTGATCATTTTCCGCCACAAGGTAATTCCGGCCCGCAGGTCGTAGCCGGCACGTGCCGTAAGCTCCAGACCAATGCGATCTGCTTCGCTTTCATCGGCGCGATCATCGCCACCGCGTTGCTGGCTAGCGTCGGCGATCCACAGCAGTTCAAGAATGGCCGGCAGTTCGCTGCCTGGCTCGGGTTGACACCCCGGCAATACACAACCGGCGGTAAAATCCGGTTGGGCCGGATCACCAAAAGGGTGATGCCTATCTGCGCACGCTCTTGATCCACGGCACCCGTGCCGTGTTGGCCAACCTGAAAGACAAGTCAGATCGAATCAGCATGTGATTGCGTGCACTAATCGAACAGCGCAGTTACAAACGAGCGACGGTCGCGCTGGCGGCCAAGAACGCCCGCACCCTCTGTGGGCGCTGATGGTTCGCGGTGAATCGTATCAACTGAAAGAGGTCTAGTTACAGCGTTGATGTAAGCAAAGCGGTAGCCAACCGAGTCACTGCAACGGCAATCGATGACTAGAGAAGGGCAAGACCCGGGTGGAAGAGCCTGTTTAGCTTAAGGGTCCACAAAGACCGTCTAACGAATCAGGCATTCACCTCGCGCAGCATCATCATGGCCAGGGCGCATGCTCACTAACAGGCCGAATGTAGAGCCGCAGTCTGACGCCTGAACTGGATTTGATCGCAGTTGCTTGACACAGGGGGAGTCCATGTAGAAAAGCTGAATGATAGTGCTGTGAAAATTCGGAAAGCAGGCATGGCGTTAGATTTCTGTGGCACCTTTGCCTTGTCCTGCAAGCGGTTCTGAAGACAAATTCCCGTTATGGGGAGGCAGAGCCCCTCCGGCTACCTTAATACGGCAAAGGTGGAAGTGGCTGCTACAGGCCGTATGATGATGGACCTCACGGCATCGCCGCATGGGGCATGACCGAATTGTCATGCCCCACCTTGGCCTTACTTACTTGCGTCGGAGGTCATTTTTGACAGATACCACACCCTTGACCTGGCGCGCAACCTCGGCCGCCTTGCTAATGTCGGCACTGTCATGGACGAAGCCACTTAACTGAACTACACCCTTGAAGGTTTCAACGTTGATCTCGGCCGACTTCAGTGAAGGTTCATTGAAAACTGCTGCCTTCACTTTGGTGGTAATGACGGTATCGTCAATATACTCTGCAGTGCCCTCATGTTTCGCAGTGGAAACACAACCCACGGCAGTGGCCAGCATAAGGGCAAGGATAAAAGCAGACATGTATTTAAGTTGTTTCATAGTGAAGTTCTCCCTGTAAAGTAAATATGACTCTAAAAACTCGCGCCATCCCTCCCCGCCGTTGGACGATCGTGCAGCCTGGGGTGAATCGCTTGCACCTCTGACCGTAGCGGTGATTGTCCCCCCTCCACTTCAGGGTGCTCTGTGCGCTGGCGCACACATATGGCAAAATTCATAGACTTTAAGGGTATTGCATGTATGCCCTTGGTTTGGCTATATTGGCAACAGCACCCTACTGAAGCTCGGAAGATCGCCCATGTCGACCATCTCGCAGAGCCCCAACCAAAATCATATTATCGCCGCGCTGCCCACGGCCGAATTCGAGCGACTGGCCCCCCATCTGGAACTGGTCGCGATGCCGCTCGGCGAGGTCCTCTACGAATCCGGAGGCAAGTTGTCGCACGTCTATTTTCCCGCGACCGCCATCGTGTCTCTGCAGTACATCATGGAGAGTGGGGCATCAGCCGAAATCGCAGGGGTAGGTAATGAGGGCATACTCGGCATTTCGCTTTTCATGGGGGGCGAAACCACGCCCAGCCGGGCTGTTGTGCAGACTGCGGGCTACGGCTACCGGCTGAAGGCGCAGTTGATGATGCAGGAATTCAATCGCGCCGGGCTGATGCTGGGCTTGTTGTTGCGGTACACCCAGGCGCTGATTACACAGATGGCACAGACTGCAGTGTGCAACCGGCACCATTCGGTGGAGCAGCAACTGTGCCGCTGGCTGTTGTTAACCCTCGATCGATTGCCCTCGAATGAGCTGACCATCACGCAGGAATTGATTGCCGGCATGCTCGGCGTGCGCCGTGAAGGCGTCACGGAGGCTGTTGGTAAATTACAGCACGCTGGTTTTATTGGTCATCGCCGCGGCCATATCACAATACTTGACCGCTCGGGACTTGAAACCCACGTTTGCGAGTGCTACAGCGTGGTCAAGAGAGAATTCCATCGCTTGCTCTGCGATGTACAAAACCGCCAGGACATTTAAAACACCTTTGCTGAATGTGCGCCAGCGCACAGAGGGCGGCTTCAGCAGCAGGGGACTATAGCCATAAGGCGTATCCGTACCAATCACCACTATCTTGCAGTGGTAGCACGGGCTGGATGCTTCCTGCAGGATCTGCAACCCCTTAATGATAATATACGTATGTGCCTGTCAAAATTGGAGTATAAGTTAAGCTGCATCAGCAGCTAGTTCTTCTGTGCTTTTCCCGCGACCCCGACCCCGGCCGCGTGATCCGCCTCCAGATCAGTTCACGCTTTTCACGGAGGAGGGTCGACCATGTTCGGAAAAAACCGCGATTCAACCCTGCCAGACAGCGACGCCGGTACAGTGGAGGTTCAACGTCAGCAGGCGCTGCTCAAAACGGGGGCGTTACAGAACGCGATTCTCAACAGCGCCAACTTCTCGATTATTGCCACCGACGAGAAAGGCATCATTCAATTATTCAATATCGGCGCCGAGCGCATGCTGGGCTATATGGCCGCCGAAGTCGTGAACAAGATCAACCCCAGCGACATTCATGATCCGCACGAGGTCAAGGCGCGCGCTCAAGCCTTGAGCCACGAGCTTGCCACCACGATTACGCCGGGCTTCGAGGCATTGGCCTTCAAGGCTTCGCGCGGGATCGAAGACAGCTATGATTTGACCTATATCTGCAAGGATGGCAGCCGCTTTCCGGCGATCGTGTCGATCACGGCGCTACGCGATGATTATAATGAAATTATCGGCTACCTGTTGATTGGCGCCGATAATTCCGTGCGCAAGCAGGTGGAAGCAGAGCTGAAAAACGCCATGGCCGTAGCGGAAAAAGCCAACCTCGCGAAATCGGATTTCCTTTCCAGCATGAGTCATGAGCTGCGTTCCCCGCTCAATGCGATTCTCGGTTTCGCCCAATTGATGGAGTCCGGCTCGCCGCCGCCAACGCCCACCCAAAAGGCCAGCATCGACCAGATTCTCAAGGCGGGATGGTATCTGCTGGAGCTGATTAACGAGATCCTCGATCTCGCGCTGATCGAGTCCGGCAAACTGTCACTGTCGCTGGAACCCATGTCGCTGGCCGACGTCATGCTCGAATGTCAGGCCATGATCGAACCGCAGGCGAAAAAAAGCGGCATCCGCATGAGTTTCCCCAAGCTCGAAATCGCTTATTTTGTTAAGGCCGACCGAACCCGGGTGAAGCAGGTGCTTATCAATCTGATCTCCAACGCGATCAAATACAACCGCGCGGGCGGGGCGGTCGAAGTGACGTGCAGCGCGAGCAGCTCGGAACGCATACGCATCAGTGTGCAGGATACCGGCGAAGGATTGTCACCCGAAAAACGCGCACAACTGTTCCAGCCGTTCAATCGTCTCGGACAAGAGGCCAGCGCCGAGGAGGGCACCGGCATCGGCCTGGTGGTGAGCAAGCGGCTGGTCGAGTTGATGGGGGGCGAAATCGGCGCGGAAAGCACCGTCGGGGTAGGCAGTGTATTCTGGATCGAACTGAACCTGGCGGCTGAACCACAACATGCCGCCGGCGCAGCCGAACCGCTTGCACCGATTCAAGCGCATGTTCGCCATGGCGCGCCGCTGCGTACCCTGCTGTATGTAGAAGACAACCAGGCCAACCTGACTCTGGTAGAGCAACTCATCGCGCGCCGTCCAGATATACGTTTGCTGGCTGCGGGGGATGGCACGCGTGGCATTGCGCTGGCGCGCACCTATCAGCCGGAGGCGATTCTGATGGACATCAATCTGCCCGGCATCAGCGGTATCCAGGCGCTGAAAATCCTGCGCGCAGACCCGGCCACGGCGCACATCCCCATCGTGGCCCTCAGTGCCAATGCCATGCCGCGCGATATCAAGAAAGGCCTGGAGGCAGGATTCTTCCGCTATCTCACCAAGCCTATCAAGGTCGACGAGTTCATGGAGGCACTGGACGTGGCGCTGGAATTTGCGGAAACGGGATTGGTCAACGCACATGAAACCGGAAAAATACGATGATTAGCGAACAGGAAATTCTTAACGCCAGCATTCTGATTGTGGACGATCAGGAAGCTAATATCAGATTGCTTGAGCAAATGCTGTCTGGCGCCGGCTATACTTGCGTTGCATCTACAATGAATCCGCGTGAGGTTTGCGGGCTGCATCGCAAAAACCGCTACGACCTGATTTTGCTCGATCTGCAGATGCCCGGCATGGATGGTTTCCAGGTGCTGGCAGGCCTGAAGGAAATCGAAACGGACGGTTACCTTCCGGTGCTTGTGATCACCGCCCAACCAGGCCACAAGCTGCAGGCGCTCACCGCCGGTGCGAAGGATTTTGTCAGCAAACCGTTTGATCTGGTTGAAGTACAGACGCGTATCCATAACATGCTGGAAGTGCGGCTGTTGTACAGGAAACTCGAGAATCATAACAAGGCGCTGGAACAGGCAGTGCTGGAACGCACCGCCGAACTGCGGGAAAGCGAAGCGCGCTTTCGCCGCCTGACCGAGTTGTCGTCCGACTGGTATTGGGAGCAGGACGAAAACGGGCATTTCACCAAGATTTTCGGCCCGGTGCTTGAAATGCTCGGCATCCGCGTCGACGACGCACTGGGCAACGCAAGGGAAGATCGAGGCGCACGCTGGAATGAAGATGAGCGAAAAATACTGGAAGCGAACCTGGCCGCCAGACGGCCCTTCCTGGATTTCGTCTACAGCCGAATCAGCTCCGACGGCTCGCAGCAATATTTGATGGTGAGCGGGGAACCGATGTACGACACGCTTGGCAACTTTACCGGCTACCGCGGGATCGGAAAGGACGTTACCGAAAGTATGCACCCCGACACCGATGGTGTTCCTCGAGGCACCGCTGCCTGAACTTTTCTTCATTGGAGTGGAGTTAGCCCGCGTCGTTGATGAATCAGGTGAAGATTAATTTCACCCGCCCAGCTTCTTTTCAGTTGTCGAACTGCCTCCGCGCATCCGGCGTGCGGTGCTTCAAGAGACTAACATCACAGTCAACTTTTGAATCCCCCTGCCAGCCGGGGGCCATTACCTCTTTCGCCTTATGTACGCCAGCGCACAGAATACCTTCGGCAGAAGAGGTACAAATGCGGCAAGTACATACAATACAGTTAACGAACAGAAGGATATCGCAATGATGAATACTAAGAGGCTTACCGTCGCAGCCGCAGGTGTCATGCTCGCGGCATTTGCGCTGGGCGCCACTGCCGCACCCGGCAATATGGATAACCACCCAAACAAGGCCGGGCACGAGCAGGGGGCGACTAATCCCCGCATGCATGATAATGACGGCAACGAGCACCGGGGCCAGAACGGCAGTTGGGACAATGAAAACAGCAACCGGCAGTCCGACCCCGACTCTACCCGCGGCCTGGAACGTGCGGAACAACGCCACGCTGAAAAGGCTGACGAGCATGCGCGGTCTGGAAAGGAACACCACTGGTACGATTTCCTCTTAGGCAGGGATGATGATAACCGCAAGGACAAGGACACCGCCAAGCAGGGGCCACGCTGGTGGTGGCCGTTCAACTGATGTCGCATTTCCCCCACCCCAGGAGAGACACTATGCATCCGAACTTCCCGAAGACCGCACTCACTGTTGCGCTACTGGGAGTGCTGTCGCTCGCCGGTTGCGCCACTTACACCGGCCAGACCACCGCACCCGACGACCCTAACCGGACACGCACCGGTGCGCTGATCGGCGCCGGTCTCGGCGCGGTCGCTGGCCTGTTGAGCGGCGACGATGCCACCGAGCGCCGTCAGCACGCACTCATCGGCGCGGGTGTCGGCGCACTTGCTGGCGGCGCCATCGGCGTCTATCAGGATCGCCAGGAAGCTGAGCTACGCCAGCGCATGGCCGGCACTGGCGTCGAGGTCGTGCGCCAGGGCGACAACATCACCCTGAACATGCCGGGCGCCATCACCTTCGACTTCGACCGCTCCGACATCAAGCCGGAGTTCCGGCCGGTACTCGACAACGTTGCCCGCACCCTTACCGAATTCAACCAGACCATCGTCGAGGTCGCCGGCCACACAGACAGCGTTGGCTCGGATGCCTACAACCAGTCCCTGTCCGAGCGCCGCGCTAATGCAGTGGCGGGCTTCCTCGGTTCGCGCGGCGTCATGCATCAGCGCATGATTGTCGTCGGTGCCGGTGAGAGTCGCCCGATAGCCAGCAATAACACAGAGGCCGGCCGCGCGCAGAACCGCCGCGTCGAGATCACCCTGGTGCCAGTGCGTCAATAAGTACCGCAAGCAACACGCGTAGCCGGGTTCGGCTATAAATGTAGGGGGCCGCGCAAGCGGCCCCCTACATTGGACTTGCCGTTGCATCGTGAGTCCTTGCACGATACGTAATAAGTCCATGATGGACTGCACTCGCGTCTATGCTCACAATCGGCCGCGCTCGCACATTCACTGCACACAGAGGGATTTTACCAGCGCCAGTCTAGTCTGGTACATCAGCTTGCAGGCAAGGTTTCCAAGCCAGAAAAATCTTCCGGCAAACGGGAAAACAAGAGATAGCTTGGGGCTGCGGGTAGGAGTGGATAGTGAATACGACCCAGCTACGTTCGCACTTACGAAAAAGGGACTACGTTTTCGTAACCCCTTGATTAAATGGCGCGCCCGGAGAGATTCGAACTCCCGACCGCCTGGTTCGTAGCCAGGTACTCTATCCAACTGAGCTACGGGCGCGTAAGTGTAAAACTGAACTGCCCATTTTAACGACTTTCCAGGGCTTCGTCTCTAACTTTGGATGCGAAGATGGCGGAGAGAGAGGGATTCGAACCCTCGATGGAGTTTTAAGCCCCATACTCCCTTAGCAGGGGAGCGCCTTCGACCACTCGGCCATCTCTCCATGATGCTGGCGTATTATACCTGTCTGCGCGTGCAAATTCGCCTATCCCTGATCCCCATCGGGCAGAACAGCCTCCTTGCGTGGCGTGTCATTGTGGATGCGCTCATAAATTTCCTGGCGGTGCACGGTAATGTCTTTGGGCGCATTGACGCCGATACGTACCTGATTGCCCTTGAGCCCCAGCACCGTCACCGTGACTTGACTCCCGATCATCAGGGTTTCCCCTACGCGCCGCGTCAAAATAAGCATCGTCTGACTCCTTGTGTCAAGTCCGTCTGCCTGAGTGCTGCCGGTATTTTTGTGCTGGCGGCACGCTGTTGTTCTGCTGTTAGGCTGGGGTGCCCTGCTCGAGGTTGAAGGCCTTGTGCAGTGCACGCACGGCAAGTTCCAGATATTTTTCATCAATCACCACCGAAATCTTGATTTCGGAGGTGGAGATCATGCGGATGTTGATGCCTTCAACGGCCAGGGTCTGGAACATCTGGCTGGCAATTCCGGCATGCGAGCGCATGCCGACACCGATGATCGATACCTTGATGATGCGGTTATCGCCCTGTACCTCGCGTGCGCCCATTTCCTTTGCGGTTTTCCTTACGGTATCAAGCGCCTTGTCGTAGTCATTGCGGTGTACGGTAAAGGTGAAGTCGGTGAGGCCATGATCCCCCACATTTTGCACGATCATGTCCACTTCAATATTGGCTGCGGCGATGGGGCCGAGTATGCGGTGGGCGATGCCCGGCTGGTCGGGTACACCGGCCACGGTAATCTTGGCCTCGTCGCGGTTGGCGGTAACACCGGAAATCAGGGCTTGTTCCATATTGGCTTCCTCATTGGTGATCAAGGTGCCAGTGCCCTCCTCGAACGAGGACAATACACGCAAGGGCACGTTATATTTTCCAGCAAACTCCACCGAGCGGATCTGCAATACCTTGGCGCCGAGGCTGGCCATCTCCAGCATTTCCTCGAAGGTAATGCGCTCCAGGCGGCGCGCCTTGGGTTCGATGCGCGGATCGGTGGTATAGACGCCGTCCACATCGGTGTAAATCTGGCACTCATCGGCCTTGAGCGCGGCAGCCAGCGCGACGGCGGTGGTATCCGAGCCGCCACGTCCGAGGGTGGTGATGTTGTCATGCTCGTCCACACCCTGAAAGCCTGCCACCACGACCACGCGACCGGTCTTCAGGTCGCTCAGGATGCGCTCGGCGCCGATGTTCATGATGCGCGCCTTGGTGTGCGCGCTGTCGGTGCGAATACAGACCTGGGCGCCGGTATAGGAGCGTGCCTGGCAACCGCGTTTGGCGAGTGCGATGCTGAGCAGTGCGATCGTGACCTGCTCGCCGGTTGCAAGCAGCACATCCAGTTCGCGCTCATTGGGGCGTGGATCCAGCTCCTTGGCAAGTTTGACGAGGCGATCGGTTTCGCCGCTCATGGCGGATACCACGACCACTACTTCGTGGCCCTGCGCCCGGGATGCCATGACCTTCTCGGCGACATGCGCAATGCGCTCAGGACTGCCGACGGAGGTACCGCCAAATTTCTGTACGATTAATGCCATGTGCGTGTGCGCTATGCTTAACCGAGTTGCTTGCGCACCCAGCTACTTACGGATTTCAGTGCGCTATCCAGTGCGGCGGGATTGGTGCCGCCTGCCTGTGCCATGTCGGCGCGGCCACCACCCTTGCCGCCCACCTGGCTAGCAACCAGGTTGACGAGTTCGCCTGCCTTGATGCGCTGGCTGTAATCGGCGGTGACGCCCGCGACCAGACTGACTTTGCCGTCAGCAACGGCTGCCAGTACCACTGCGGCAGAGCCCAGCTTGTTCTTGAGTTGATCGACCGTGTCACGCAGCGACTTCGAGTCCGCACCATCGAGTCGAGCTGCCAGTACCTTGATGCCGTTGATCTGTTCTGCCTGGTCGGCGATATCTGAGCCCTGCACGCTGGCAAATTTTGCCTTGAGGTGTTCCAGCTCCTTTTCCAGCCTGCGCGACTTGTCGAGTAATTGCCGCAGTTTGTCCTCTGCCGTGTCATGGCCAGCCTTGAGCAGGCCGGCAATCTCGGACAGGCGGCGCTCGGTTTCCTTGATCCAGGCCAGCGCCCGGGTTCCAGTGACCGCCTCGATGCGCCGTACGCCAGAGGCCACTCCGCCTTCGGCGATGATTTTGAACAGGCCGATGTCGCCACTGCGGCGCACATGGGTGCCGCCACACAGTTCGGTAGAGAAGTCGGCAAAGCGCAGCACGCGCACCTGGTCGCTGTATTTTTCGCCAAACAGGGCCATGGCACCGCTTTTCATCGCATCGTCCCGCGCCATAATGCGGGTTTCGGCCTCGTGATTGGCGCAGATGTGTGCATTCACCAGGCGCTCGATGTCATGAATCTGCGCCTGGGTCAGGGGCTCAGAATGGGAGAAATCGAAACGCAGCCGCTCCGGGCCCACCAGCGAACCTTTTTGCGTCACGTGGTCACCGAGTATGCGGCGCAGGGCGGCGTGCATCAGGTGAGTGGCGGAGTGGTTGAGCATGGTGGCCTGACGTGTTTCGGCATTGACGTGGGCGCTGACCGTGTCGCCGCTGTATACCCGTCCGGATTTGACGCTGCCGAAGTGGCCGTGCGCTGCCCCCTGCTTGCGCGTGTCACTGACCTCAAACAACATGTCCTTGTTGCGCAGAATGCCGCGATCACCGACCTGCCCACCGGATTCGGCGTAGAACGGTGTACGGTCGAGTATCACCATGCCGGTTTCGCCGGCGTTCAGTTCCGACACCGTGGCGCCCTCGCGGTAAATGGCGAGCACGCGGCCCGCACCATTCAGCGCTTCATAGCCGGTGAATTCGGTATCGGCGTCTATCTCAATTTTATCGGTATAGTCGACTTCAAAATGGCTCGCGGCGCGCGCCCGCGTGCGCTGCTCCTCCATGGCCAGCTCGAAGCCTGCCATGTCCAGTGTCAACCCGCGCTCGCGTGCGATATCAGCGGTGAGGTCAACCGGGAAGCCGTAGGTATCATAGAGGCGGAACACGATCTCGCCGCCAATGACGCTGCCGCTCATGCGGGCGATGTCCTGCTCCAGAATGTGCAAGCCTTGTTCAAGGGTTTCGGCAAAACGCTCTTCTTCCTGGCGCAACACGCGTTCGATACGCTCGCGGTTCTTGGGCAGGTCGGGGTAGGCGGCCCCCATTTCCTTGACCAGTGGCGCAACGAGTTTGTGGAAAAACGATTCTTTCAGCCCCAGCTTGCTGCCATGACGCAATGCACGACGGATAATGCGGCGCAGCACGTAACCGCGCCCCTCATTGGCGGGGGTGACACCGTCCAGTACCAAGAATGAGCAGGCGCGGATATGATCGCTGATGACGCGCAATGAGCTGTTGTTGAGGTCGCTTACACCCGCGAGCTTTGCCGCCGCCTGCATCAGGCTCTGAAACAGGTCGATCTCGTAGTTGCTGTGTACGCCCTGCATGACGGCGGCCAACCGTTCCAGTCCCATGCCGGTATCGACCGAGGGGTGGGGCAGTGGGTTGAGTGTGCCGTCGGCGCTGCGCTCGTACTGCATGAACACCAGATTCCAGATCTCCACGTAGCGATCACCGTCCGCGTCCGGACTGCCCGGTGGGCCGCCTGCAATGTGTGCTCCGTGGTCATAAAATATTTCCGAGCACGGCCCACACGGGCCGGTGTCGCCCATGGACCAGAAGTTATCTTTTTCCCCGCAGCGCGAGAAGCGCTGCGGGTCAATTTTCATTTCCTTGAGCCAGATGTCGGCCGCTTCGTTGTCCTGCTCATATACCGTCACCCAGAGTCTTTCAGGCGCCAGCTTCAGTACGCCGGTGAGAAACTCCCATGCGTAACGAATCGCATCATGCTTGAAGTAGTCGCCGAAGCTGAAGTTGCCGAGCATCTCGAAACAAGTATGGTGGCGAGCGGTGTAACCCACTTGCTCGAGGTCGTTGTGTTTGCCGCCTGCGCGCAGGCAGCGCTGGCTGCTGACCGCGCGCTTGCAGGCGCGCTGGTCGAGGCCAAGAAAGACCTCCTTGAACTGCACCATGCCGGCATTGGTGAACAGCAGGGTGGGGTCGTTGGCGGGCACCAGCGGGCTGCTCGCCACGACTTCGTGGCCGAGATTATGGAAGTAGTCAAGGAAGCTCTGGCGTAATTCGGTGCTGCTGTTTTTCACGTTACTGTCCGTGTGTAGTGAGTTCATGTCCCGTACCTTGCCGTGAAGAAAGCACGGGGTGTCAAGGGGTGGGCGCCACGCTTGCCGAGGCTACCTGTCCGTTTTGCAGTGCGCAGTCAGTTCACTTCCCAACTGTCATCGTCTTTCAAAACCCTGCCTATCTGTTCGTGGGTGAACCCGCGCGCCGCGAGAAAACGGGTTTGCCGTGCGCGCTCTGCCAGGCTGGCAGGCAGTGGGCGCCCAAAGCGCTTACGCCGTGCTGCTGCTGCGCGCTCGCGCCAGACCGGATCGTTGCTGTGTACGTGCTGCGCAATCAACCCCTTGTCGATACCACGCTCACGCAATGCCGCTGCGATATGCAAAGGGCCGTAGCCTCTGGCCGTGCGTGCGTGCACATACATCTCGGTAAAGCGCCCGTCGCTCAGCAGTTTATCATGGACAAGGGCGCTTATTGCGGTGTCGATATCTGCGGCAGTGTGCCCCTTGTCCAGTAGTTTGCGGCGCAGCTCATGCGTGCTGTGTTCGCGCCGGGCAAGGAGATCCAGGGCCTTGGTGAGGGTCTCAGTCTTCAACCTCGACCGCTTCCTGTACGGCGGGCACCTTCACGAGCAGTTTGGCGCGGATTTTGGCTTCAATTTCCCGCGCGGTATCCGGGTGCTCTTTGAGATAGTTGCGCACGTTGTCTTTGCCCTGGCCGATACGATTACCGTCATAGCTGTACCAGGTGCCGGCTTTGTCGACGATGCCGGTCTGGTTGCCAAGCTCGATCAGTTCGCCTTCGCGCGAGATGCCTTCGCCGTAGTAGATTTCAAATTCCGCCTGTTTGAAGGGCGGCGCCACTTTGTTTTTGACCACCTTTACCCGGGTCTCGCTGCCTACGACTTCATCGCCTTTCTTGATGGCGCCGATGCGGCGAATGTCGAGTCGCACCGAGGCATAAAACTTGAGGGCATTGCCGCCGGTGGTGGTTTCGGGGTTGCCGAACATGACGCCGATCTTCATGCGGATCTGGTTGATGAAAATGACCATGGTATTGGAGCGCTTGATGTTGCCAGTGAGCTTGCGCAACGCCTGCGACATGAGGCGCGCCTGCAGGCCCATGTGGGAGTCACCCATTTCGCCTTCGATCTCGGCCTTAGGCGTGAGCGCGGCGACCGAGTCCACCACCACGATGTCCACCGCGCCGGAGCGCACCAGCATGTCGGTGATTTCCAGTGCCTGTTCGCCGGTGTCGGGTTGCGACACCAGCAGGTCGTCCACATTGACGCCCAGCTTCTGCGCGTACTGCGGGTCGAGCGCGTGCTCGGCGTCGACAAACGCCGCAGTGCCGCCCAGTTTCTGGGCCTCGGCGATGACTTGCAGGGTGAGGGTGGTCTTGCCGGAGGACTCCGGGCCATAGATTTCAACTACGCGCCCGCGCGGCAGGCCACCGATGCCAAGCGCTATATCGAGTCCGAGCGAGCCGGTGGAAATGGTCTCCACGTCGCGTACCACGCCAGCATCGCCCATGCGCATGACGGCGCCCTTGCCATACTGCTTTTCGATCTGCCCTAGCGCTGCGCTCAAGGCCTTTTTCTTGTTGTCTTCCATAGCTTTACTCCATTACGGCACAACACCAAAGTATCCCATAGATTCCGCCCTGCGGCAGGACTATTTTCGGATGCCGGGGGTGAGGTGGGGGGTGATGGTTTTCAGCAGGGCCTCATAGACTTTGGGGGCACCTGCCACGATGTTGCCGGTCTCCAGAAACTGGTCGCCACCGCTGAAATCACCGACCCGGCCGCCGGCTTCTTGTATCAGCAGGGCGCCTGCCGCCATGTCCCAGGAGCTGAGGCCGATCTCCCAAAAGCCGTCCATGCGCCCTGCCGCAACATAGGCCAGATCCAGCGCGGCAGAGCCGGGGCGACGCAGGCCGGCGGTAAGCAGCGTGAGTTCATGGAACATCTTCAGGTAGGCGGCGAGATGCTCGGTGTTGCGAAACGGAAAGCCGGTGCCGAGCAGCGCGCCGTCCAGACCCTTGAGCCGGGTGACACGCAGGCGCCGCCCGTTTAGCTGCGCACCCGCGCCCTTACTGGCGGTGTAGAGTTCCTGCCGCATCGGGTCATAGACCACCGCATGTTCCAGCACACTCTTGTGGGCGAGTGCGATAGAGACGGCAAACTGGGGGAAGCCATGCAGAAAATTGGTGGTGCCGTCGAGCGGGTCGATGATCCACTGGTAGTCATCGCCTGCGTGCAGGCCACTCTCTTCGGCCAGAATGGCATGGCTGGGATAGGCCTTGTGGATAACCTTGATAATCGCCTGCTCGGCCTGCAGGTCCACCTCGCTGACAAAGTCATTTTTGCTCTTCTGCGTGATCTCGAAGCTGTCCAGGCGTTCGACGGAGCGAGCAATCAGGTTGCCAGCGGCCCGTGCGGCGCGTACCGCTATGTTGAGCAGAGGGTGCATGAGTCAGTGATGGATAGCGGGTATCGGAGTATGTGCAGAAGATGCTGCCTGACTGCATTATACTTCTTACTCGCCACTCGCCACTAGTTACTTGTCACTTAATGTCCTTATCCAATATCCGTATTGTCTTGGTGAACACCAGCCACCCCGGCAACATCGGGGCCTGCGCGCGTGCCATGAAGACCATGGGGCTGGCCAAGCTGTATCTGGTGCAGCCGAAGCTGTTCCCCAGCGATGAGGCCACTGCGCGCGCTGCGGGTGCAGACGACATCCTGCTGAATGCCGGCGTCTGTGACTCTCTCGAGCAGGCCTTGAGTGGTTGTGTACTGGTGGTGGGCGCCAGTGCGCGCACGCGTACCATTGAGTGGCCTGAACTCACGCCGCGCGCATGCGCCACACAATTGGTGCAGGGGGCGGCGCAAGGCGCTGTGGCGCTGGTGTTCGGGCGCGAGCACTCCGGTTTGTCGAACGAGGAACTGGACCGTTGCCACTATCTCACGCGTATACCCGCCAACCCCGCATTCGCTTCACTCAATATTGCCGCTGCAGTGCAGATATTCGCCTATGAAATCCTGTTGGCGCAGACGGACAGCGTGCCTGCGCAGGACACACATACGCCGGTGGGTGTAGAGCAGATGGAGCTGTTTTATACCCATATTGAGCAGGTACTGGTACAGATCGGGTTTCTCAATCCGCTCCACCCCAAAAAACTCATGCGCCGGCTGCGGCGGCTGTTTGGCCGCGCGCGCCCCGACCAGAATGAAATCAACATCCTGCGGGGAATGCTGACCGAGATAGCGCGCAAGCAGACAGGTTAGCCCTATATTTTGGATGGCCTTTGGTAGTACACTATAGCTAATTGATTTAACGAGTATTTAGATCGACCATGTGGCTGCATCGATTACGGGAGGACATCGCCTGCATCTTCGAGCGCGACCCCGCCGCGCGCAACACGTTTGAGGTGCTGACCACTTATCCGGGGCTGCACGCAGTGTTGATGCATCGCGTCAATCACGGCTTGTGGCGTATGGGGCTGAAATGGCTGGCGCGCTGGCTGTCTATCGTAATGCGCTGGCTGACCGGTATCGAGATCCACCCCGGTGCGCGCATTGGGCGGCGTTTTTTCATTGATCACGGGTTGGGTGTAGTCATTGGCGAGACCGCCGAAATTGGTGACGACTGCACCCTCTACCAAGGCGTCACACTGGGTGGTACCAGCTGGCAGAAAGGCAAGCGCCATCCCACGCTGATGAACAATGTAGTGGTGGGCGCCGGCGCCAAGGTGCTGGGACCGATCACCTTGGGCGAAGATGCGCGTGTGGGCTCGAATGCCGTAGTGGTGAAAGACATCCCGCCGGGTGCGACCGTGGTGGGTGTGCCGGGCCGGGTGGTAAAAAAACGCGCAGACTCCGAATTGCAGCGGCGCAAGCAGTTTGCCGAGAAGATCGGCTTCGATGCCTATGGCACCACGCAAGATATGCCGGATCCGGTGGTGAATGCCATCAATGGCCTGCTGGATCACGTGCACGTGATGGACACCAAGCTGGAGGCGATGAGCGCGGCCATCAGAAATCTGGGCGGGAAGGTGGAAGACATCAAGCTGCCACAGCTTGAGTCCTACGCCGTGGACGACGACAAGCCACAGGCCCAGCCACCGCCCGTCGAATAGTTGACTATTTAACTTGGTATTGTAGACTAAGCCTTATGAAACTTACCACCAAAGGTCGCTACGCCGTTACCGCGATGCTGGATCTCGCCCTGCACGATACGGGTGGCCCGGTGGCGTTGACGGACATTGCCGGTCGCCAGGGTATTTCATTGTCCTATCTGGAACAGTTGTTCGCCAAGCTGCGCCGGCAGGGTCTGGTGAGCAGCGTGCGCGGGCCGGGGGGCGGCTACCGTCTGGGTGCAGCAGCAGGCGTCATTTCGATCGCTGATGTCGTCAGCGCGGTGGACGAAAAAGTGGATGCGACACGTTGCGCGGGCAAGAAAAACTGTCAGGGTAATGAGCGCTGCCTCACGCATGACTTGTGGCAGGACTTGAGCGGCAAGATATACCAGTTTCTGAGCGGGATTACCCTGGCGCAACTGGTCGAGCAACGCGGTGTACAGGAGGTGGCGGCGCGCCAACAGGGTGCAGCGCAGTTTCCGGTGACCGTGTGCAGTGGGCGGCGCCACTCATAACCTGCACATGATTTACCTGGATCACAATGCCACCACGCCGATGGATGCGCGCGTGCTGGACGCCATGCTGCCCTATCTGACCAGCCACTACGCTAATCCGTCCAGTACCCACCATGCCGGACGTGGCGTGCGTCAGGCACTGGAGTCAGCGCGGGCGCAGGTGGCAAGCCTGGTCAATGCCCGGCCTGAGCAGGTGATCTTCACCAGCGGAGGTACCGAGGCCAACCATTTGGCCTTGTTCGGGGCCTTGCAGCATCAACCGCCGGCGCGGCTGGTGCTCAGTGCGATTGAGCACGCTTCCGTGCGCGCCCCGGCACAGTCACTGGCAGACAGTGGTTGGCGAGTGGATGTGATCCCGGTGGATGCAGAGTGCCGGGTGCAGATCGACTTCGCATATCATGCGGAAACCAGGCTGGTGTCGGTGATGTGGGCCAACAATGAAACCGGCGCACTCCAGGATGTCTACGCGATTGCCCGGTGCGCCCAGGATGCGGGTGCCTGGGTGCATACCGATGCCATACAGGCCGTCGGCAAGGTGCCGGTGGATTTTGCCGCGAGCAAAGTACAATTCATGTCAATTGCGGGACACAAGATGGGTGGCCCCAAGGGTGTGGGCGCGCTGATTGTGGAGCAGCCCGGGTTGCTTAAGCCGGTGTTGCAGGGAGGAGGTCAGGAAAAAGGGCTGCGAGCAGGTACCGAAAATGTTGCCGGCATTATCGGCTTTGGGGCGGCGGCCGAACTTGCGCGTGTGGGGTTGGTGCAGCGCATGGCGCGATTACGTGCATCGCGCAACAGGTTGGAAGCACGGTTGCGGGCGCTGAACATCGTTGTTTACGCTGCGGCGGCCGAGCGCCTGCCGAATACCGTGCAGTTCAGCGTGCCGGCTTTTGCGGGCGAAACACTGCTGGAGAAGTTGGAGCAGGCTGGTTACGGATTATCCAGTGGTTCGGCCTGCTCCAGCGGACAGATAGCGCCCAGTCACGTGCTGACGGCGATGGGCGTGGCGCGCGATGCTATGCGTAATGTGCTGCGCGTGAGCCTCGGAGCTGACACGACAGAGGTGGATGTCGACAGCTTGGTGGATAATATACAGCAGTTGATAGGGGCGCAACGCGCGTGGCAGGTGCAGAGTGTGGCCTAATCCGGAAAGCCAAAGGGCTTTTTGCATGAGTCCAGGATTGTGTATTCCCACGCCCATAAAATGCAGTGGAGGGGTATAAGGTATGGCAGTGATATTGACAGAAGGCGCAGCTCAGCAGATTCAAACGGCATTGGCCAGGCGAGGCAGTGGGGTAGGATTGCGCGTTGGAATCAAGCACGTAGGCTGTGCTGGCCTGGCTTACACTTATGATTATGCCGACACAATCAATGCAGATGACAGCAAATTTGAACAATATGGCGCTACTTTGTTGGTGGACGCCAAAAGCCTGCCGTTTCTGGAGGGTTCCGTGCTGGATTTTAAAAAGGAGACCTTCAAGCAGGGTTTCCAGTTTTCTAATCCGCAGATGACAGGTGCCTGTGGCTGCGGGGAGAGCTTCAGCGTCGAGTGATGCCTGCTTAATCTTGACTAAATCAGTAGGATTTAGTATCTTGTGGTGCTGTATATTCCTCGCACAACCGCAATTTAAAGTTAAGGGTTTGATAAAGCTATGGGCGCGACACTGGAAAGCCTGATCAACCGGCCCTACACGGCGGGTTTTGTCACGCCCGTGGAGTCGGAGAGCGCGCCCAAGGGCTTGAGCGAGGACACCATTCGGTTGATTTCAGCCAAGAAGAACGAGCCGGATTGGCTGCTGGAGTTTCGCCTCAAGGCCTACCGCCACTGGCTGACCCTGGAGGAGCCGGTGTGGGCGGACGTGCATTATCCCAAAATCGACTTTCAAAACATCGTTTACTACTCCGCGCCCAAGCCGAAGAAGACGCTCGCGAGCATGGATGAGGTTGATCCGGAGTTGTTGCGCACCTTTGAGAAGCTCGGTGTGCCCATGCATGAACGCAAGGCGCTGGCCGGGGTGGCGGTCGATGTGATCTTTGATTCGGTGTCGGTGGCCACGACCTACAAGAAAAAGCTGGCCGAGGTCGGTGTCATCTTCTGCTCGTTTTCTGAGGCCGTGCAGGAGCACCCGGAGCTGGTGCGGAAATATCTGGGCAGCGTGGTGCCGCAGGGCGACAATTACTATGCCGCGCTCAATTCAGCGGTGTTCACCGACGGCTCATTCTGCTACATCCCGAAGCACACCCGCTGCCCGATGGAACTGTCCACCTACTTTCGTATCAACAACCAGGCGTCGGGCCAGTTTGAGCGCACGCTGATCATTGCCGAGGAAGGCAGCCACGTGAGCTATCTGGAGGGTTGCACCGCGCCGCGTTTTGACACCAACCAGTTGCACGCTGCAGTGGTAGAGCTGGTAGCGCTGGACAACGCCGAGATCAAATATTCCACAGTGCAGAACTGGTATGCGGGTGACGAAAAGGGTGTGGGCGGTATTTACAACTTCGTTACCAAGCGCGGCATGTGCCGGGGCGTAAACTCGAAGATCTCCTGGACCCAGGTGGAAACCGGCTCGGCGATCACCTGGAAGTATCCGAGCTGTGTCCTGCTGGGCGACAACTCGGTGGGGGAATTCTACTCGGTGGCGCTGACCAATCACAAGCAGCAGGCCGACACCGGCACCAAGATGATCCACATCGGCAAAAATACCCGCAGCCGCATTGTGAGCAAAGGCATTTCGGCGGGCTACTCCAGCAACAGTTATCGCGGACTGGTACGCATGAACCCAACGGCGCAGGGTGCGCGCAATCATTCGCAGTGTGATTCACTGCTAATCGGGTCACGCTGTGCGGCCAATACATTCCCCTATATCGAAGTGCGCAACCCCAGCGCCAAGGTGGAGCACGAGGCGACCACTTCCAAGATCGGAGAAGATCAGATGTTTTATTTTGCCAGCCGCGGCATCGGCCCGGAAGAAGCGGTTTCAATGATTATCAATGGTTTCTGCAAGGATGTTTTCATGCAGCTGCCGATGGAGTTTGCAGTGGAGGCAACACAATTGCTGGGGCTCAAGCTCGAAGGCGCGGTGGGTTAATGGCGAAGAATGTGTTGTTGGATGTGCACGATCTGCATGCCGCCGTCGCGGGCGTGGAAATCCTGAAGGGGATTGACCTGACGATACGGGCGGGCGAGGTGCATGCCATCATGGGGCCGAATGGCTCCGGCAAGAGCACCCTTTCCAAGGTGCTGGCGGGGCACCCGGCGTACACTGTGACCGGCGGCGAGATTCTGTACAAGGGCGAGAACCTGCTGGCGCTGGCGGCCGAGGAGCGCGCGCAGGCTGGCGTGTTTCTGGCCTTTCAGTATCCGGTGGAGATTCCCGGTGTCTCCAATGCCTCATTTTTGCGTCTGGCCTATAACACCGTGCAAAAGCAGCGCGGCGGCGAGGAACTCGATCCGCTGGAGTTTGATGATCTGGTGCGCGAAAAACTCAAGCTGGTGGATATGGATGCAAGCTTCCTTGATCGCAGCGTGAACGAAGGCTTCTCCGGCGGCGAAAAGAAACGCAACGAGATACTGCAAATGGCATTGCTGGAGCCCGTGCTGGCGGTGCTGGACGAGACCGATTCGGGCCTGGATATCGACGCGCTGCGTGAGGTGGCTGGTGGCGTCAACAAGCTGCTGCGGCCCGACAACGCAGTGATCATGGTGACTCACTATCAACGCCTGCTTGATTATATTATGCCGCACTTTGTGCATGTCATGCAGGCGGGGCGTATCGTCAAGACCGGCGGCAAGGAACTGGCGCTGGAACTGGAGCAGCGCGGTTACGATTGGGTGCGCGAGGAGCGGGTGGCGAGTCAACTGGCATGAGCGCAGTACAGCCCATGACGAGTGACAGCTTTCTGGAAAGGCTGGCTCAGTACAAGGCCGAGCCGTGTGTTAATGATGCAGGCTGGCTCAAGGCGTTGCGAGTACGCGCTGGTGAACGTGTCGCTGCGCTGGGTTTCCCGTGCAAGCGTGACGAGGCCTGGCGTTTCACCGATCTCAGTGCGCTCAGCGAGCTTGCGTTGGAGCCCGCGTGTGCGCAAACACTGCATGCCCCCTTTGCCGATTTTGAACGGCTGATATTCCCCGAGGCTGCTGCCACCCGGCTGGTGTTTGTGAACGGCCACTACGCGCCGGAACTCTCCGATACCCATGATGTGCCGCGAGGCGTCACGCTGACCCCTCTGAGTGCACGGCAGTGTGAGGAAGCCATGTCCGTTGCTGCGCACCTGGCGCGGTATGCAGACATGCAGCATGACGTGTTCGCCGCCCTCAATACACGTTTGTTTGCAGATGCAGCGTTGTTGCATATTGGGCGCGATGTCGTGTGCGAGCGCCCCCTGCACCTGTTGTTTATTGCCACTGCACAACAGGGCCCGATACTCAATTCACCGCGCTGTCTGGTAGTGGGCGAGCGTGGCAGTATCTGCACCCTGGTAGAGGAGTATGTGGGGCTGGGTGAGGGTGTCACGTTTACCAATGCGGTGAGTGAGATGGTGGTCGAGGAGGGCGCGCATGTGCGTCATGTACGGCTACAGGATGAGCCCCGCACGGCATTCCATATGACGAACCATGCTGTAGCGCTGGCACGCGATGCCTGTTACCAGTCCATAGCCATCACGCTGGGGGCGCGGCTGTCGCGCTATAATCTGGCGGTGGCGCACCAAGCTCCCGGTACCGAATGTGTGGTGAAAGGCCTGACGCTGGTAGGCGGCCAGCAGCTTGCCGATACGCACAGTGTGATTGATCATGCGGCATCACAGGGCAGCAGCACCCAGCTCAACAAGTGCATTGTGGATGAAAGCGCGCACGCCGTGTTTAATGGCAAGATTGTCGTGCGTCGGGATGCGCAGATGAACGATGCCCGGCAGCAAAGCCGCAACCTGTTGTTGTCGGCGCGTGCGCGCATCAACACCAAACCCGAGCTGTTGATATTGGCAGATGATGTGAAGTGCAGCCACGGGGCGACCGTAGGGCAGCTTGACGAGGAGCAGGTGTTTTATCTGAAGTGTCGTGGTATCTCTGACAGTGCGGCGCGCAACTTGTTGACCTATGCGTTTGCCGGCGAGATCATCGAGAAGATACCGCTGGTTTCGCTGCGCTCACGTCTGAGTGCGCTGATACGTGAGCGTATCCACGCGCATGCAGCGGCAGAGGTGATGCAATGACCCCGGCATCCGCAATACAGCCAACCTCCGCGGCGCTGGACGTGGAAGCCATACGCGCAGATTTCCCCATACTTGCCCGCCGGGTGCACGACAATCCGCTGGTGTATCTGGACAATGCAGCCAGCAGTCAGATGCCGCGGCAGGTCATAGGGCGCTGGGTGCAGTATCAGCAGGCCGAGCATGCCAACGTGCACCGTGCAGTGCATGCCCTGAGCGAGATTGCCACACACGAATACGAGGCGGCGCGCCGCAAGCTGATGCAGTTTATCAACGCCCGCGAGGAGCGCGAGATCATCTTTACCCGCGGCACTACCGAAGGTATTAACCTGGTGATGCAGGGTTTTGGTCGCGCATTTATCCGGCAGGGTGATGAAATCATCCTGTCGGCGCTGGAGCACCACTCCAATATTGTGCCGTGGCAGATGCTGTGCGAGGAAAAAGGCGCGCAGTTGCGCATCATACCCATGAACGATGCCGGCGAGCTGCTACTGGATGAATATGACAAGCTGTTCACTACCCGTACCCGGCTGGTAGCGCTGGCACATGTCTCCAATGCGCTCGGCACGGTCAATCCGGTGCATGAAATGATTCAGATTGCGCACCGGCATGAGGTGCCAGTGCTGTTGGACGGTGCACAGGCCGTACCGCATATGGCAGTGGATGTGCGGGCGCTGGACTGTGATTTTTATGCCTTTTCCGGCCACAAGATGTGTGGCCCGACCGGTATTGGCGTGTTGTACGGCAAAGCCGCACTGCTGGAGAAGATGCAGCCCTATCAGGGCGGTGGCGACATGATTTTGAACGTGACGTTTGAAAAGACCACCTACAACGCCATCCCGTACAAATTCGAGGCCGGCACGCCACCCATCGCGGCCGCGATTGCCCTGGGCGCGGCGGTGGATTATCTGAGCGCCATCGGTATGGATGCGATCGCCCGCCACGAACAGGCCTTGTTGCGCTATGCCACGGAGCAGTTGGGGCAGCTCAAGGGCGTGCGGCTCATCGGTACGGCCCGGGAAAAGGCGGCGGTGTTGTCATTCACCCTGGACGGTATTCATCCGCATGATGCGGGTACCCTGCTCGACCTGGAAGGGGTCGCCATCCGTGCCGGGCATCATTGTGCGCAACCGGTGATGCAGCGCTTTGGTGTGCCCGCCACGGCACGCGCCTCGTTTGCCTTTTATAACACTCTTGCCGAGGTCGATGCGCTGGTGAAAGGTGTGCGCAAGGTGCAGCAGGTGTTCGCATGAGCGACGCGCGCCAGCTGTATCAGGAAGTGATCATGGATCACAACAAAAAGCCCCGCAATTACGGTGCGCTGGCGACCGCCAACCGCCGTGCGGAAGGTCATAATCCGTTATGCGGTGACCACATCAGTCTGGCATTGCGCCTCGATGGCGACCTGATACACGAGATCGCCTTTGAGGGTGAGACCTGTGCCATCTGCAAGGCCTCCGCCTCCATGATGACCGCAAGCGTCAAGGGTAAAAGCGTGCGCGAGGCCGACACCCTGGTGCAGGAGTTTCGCGCCATGGTGACCGGCACACTGGATGACGCGGCACAAACCAACAATCTGGGCCGGCTCAATGTCTTTGCCGGTGTGCGTGCATTGCCGACGCGGGTGAAGTGCGCGGTGTTGCCCTGGCACACGCTGCATGCGGCGGTACACGAAGAGCCGAGCGCCACCACCGAGACCGGCGACTTTTAAGTCGCACGGACTGCATATGCCCAAGATTGCTGACATCGAGCGCACACCTAACCCCAACGCGATGAAATTCGTGTTGCGCGAGCCGCTGACGCAAGGCGTGGTGCGCTCCTATGAAAGTGCACAGCAGGCCGCGGGTGACCCGCTGGCCACGGCCTTGTTTGCGATCCCGCACGTGACCAATGTGTTTTATGTCGACCGCTGGCTCACCGTGACCCAGGATGGGGTTACCCACTGGGATGAGCTGCTGAAGCAGGTGGCCGTACCCATTCGTGAGACCGATGCCGCCTCCACCCAGGCGCTGAGCCCGGGGGTAGCAACTGCCGCACCGCCGGGGCTGAACGTGGAGGACGCACTGCGTCTGGCGCAGATCAACCTGCTGCTGGATGAAAAGGTGCGCCCGGCCCTGCTGGCCGATGGCGGCGGTATCGAGGTGCTGGCGCTGGAGGGCAACCGGCTGACGGTGCGCTACCATGGGGCCTGCGGCACCTGCCCCAGCTCCACGATGGTGACCCTGAACGCCATCGAGAATGTGCTGCATACGGTAGAGCCGGAGCTGGAAGTCATCGCGGCCTAGAGCCAGGTGGGTTTTCACGCCGGTTTGTCCGGCTGCCTCATACAGGCTAAAATGTAAAGTTGATTGAACTCAATTCAAGGAGCTTTACATGGCGGTTGAACGTACCTTTTCCATTATCAAGCCGGATGCAGTGGCCAAAAACCTGATTGGCGCGATTTATCAGCGCTTCGAGGCCAACGGCTTGCGCGTCATCGCCGCCAGAATGCAGCATCTGACGCGGGCGCAGGCCGAGGGCTTTTACGCGGTGCACAAGGAGCGTCCCTTCTTCAGCGATCTGGTGAGCTTCATGATTTCCGGGCCGGTCATGTTGCAGGCGCTGGAGGGCGAGAATGCCGTGCTCAAGCACCGCGAACTGATGGGTGCGACGGATCCTAAAAAGGCCGCGCCGGGCACCATCCGCGCCGACTTTGCCAGCACCGTTGATGAAAACGCCGTGCATGGCTCCGACTCACTCGAAAACGCCGCTATCGAAATCGGGTTCTTTTTCAAGCCTGACGAGATTTGCGCCCGCACGCGCTAAGACCTTGAACAGCCCAGCCCCCACCAATCTGCTGAACATGGATCGCGCAGCACTGCGTGAATACTTCACCCTGCTCGGCGAGAAACCGTTTCGCGCCGAGCAGGTGTTGCAGTGGGTGCATCACTACGGTGAGGCTGAGTTTGACGCGATGACCACCATCAGCAAGGTGTTGCGGGAGAAGCTGAAGACGATTGCCGAAATCCGCGCGCCCGAGGTGGTGCTTGACCAGTGTGCGGTCGATGGCACCCGCAAGTGGTTGCTGCGGCTCGACTCCGGCAACTGCATTGAAACCGTGTTTATTCCCGAGGAAGGGCGCGGTACCTTGTGTATCTCATCGCAGGCAGGTTGTGCACTGGATTGCTCGTTTTGCTCTACGGCGCAACAGGGTTTTAATCGTAATCTTACAGTGGCAGAAATTATCGGCCAGGTCTGGGTGGCGAATCGTGCGCTGAAGCGTGATCCCAAGGGCGAGCGCATTATCACCAATGTGGTGCTGATGGGTATGGGTGAGCCGCTGCTGAATTTCGACAATGTCACGCGCGCCATCAACATCATGCTCGACGATGTTGGTTACGGTCTGTCGAAGCGTCGCGTTACGCTGAGCACGGCCGGTGTAGTACCCGCCATAGACCGGTTGCATGCGGTAAGCCCGGTCAGTCTTGCGGTTTCACTGCACGCGCCGGATGATGGCTTGCGCGATACCCTGGTACCCCTCAACAAGAAGTACCCGATAGCCGAGTTGCTGGCGGCCTGCAGGCGTTATGTGGCCGATGAGCCGCGCCGCCGCATCACCTTTGAGTATGTTATGCTCGATGGCATAAACGACAGCCCGGAGCAGGCCCATGCACTGGTGCGTTTGTTGCGAGAGGTGCCGAGCAAGGTGAATCTGATTCCCTTCAATCCGTTTCCCGACACCCGCTACAAACGTTCCAGCGCACGGGCGATTGAGCGTTTCCGCACCATCCTGATGGAGGCTGATCTGGTTACTATCACGCGCAAGACCCGTGGCGAAGACATCGACGCCGCCTGTGGCCAGCTGGCGGGCAAGGTGCAGGATCGCAGTCGACGTCAACAGCGACGTGCACTGGCAGCAGAGCCTGGCCCACAATGACGCGTCACCCTGCAAGTGTGTTGCTGGCAATGCTGGCCGTGGGCATGTTAGCAGGTGCTTGCAGCTCTACCGGCAGACAGTCAGATGCGCTCAAGGCTACCGAGGATCGTCCAGACACGCTGGCTGAGACCCACGTAAAGCTGGGCATGGGCTATATGCAGCAAGGCAAGCCGGATATTGCGCTGGGCAAACTACAACGTGCCCTCGAGCTCGACCCCAATCTCGCCAGCGGCCACAATGCCATTGCCATTCTTTATGATCAGTTAGGCCGAGTGGATACTGCGGAGGAGCATTATAAGCGCGCGCTGGCGCTCGCACCGCAGGACTCCTCAGCCCACAACAATTACGGTACCTTTCTCTGTAGCAGGCGCAACCGGCTGGACGAGGCTGAACAGGAGTTTCTGAAGGCGCTGGAAAACCCGCTGTATGCCACGCCTGAATTGGCCTACGAAAATGCAGGCCTGTGCGCCCAGCGCAAACCTGATCTGGTGAAGGCGGAGCAGTACTTCCGCAGGGCGCTGGAGTTGCGTCAAACACTGCCAGTGTCCCTGTACCAGATGGCGCTCATCAATTTTGAAACCGGTCGACATCTGCCTGCGCGCGCCTATCTGCAGCGTTATGCAGAGGTTGCCAGCCACACCCCTCAGAGTCTTTGGCTGGGCATCCGTATAGAGCGGGTGCTGGGTGATAAAGACGCGGTAGCAAGCTACTCGGTTTATCTCAAGGGCAACTTTCCGGATTCGGACGAGGCGAAACTGTTGCAGGCATCGGAGCACAGTTCAGTCTCGCCCACCCTGCACCATGGCCGCACAGGATAGCGGCACGCACACAGAACATGTGAACGCAGCCGGTCCGGGTGGGCGGTTGCGCGCCAGGCGTGAAAGCCTGGGCTGGTCGGTGGAGCAGGTGGCGGACAAGCTGCATCTGGATGCCCGTTACATACGGGCATTGGAGCAGGATCGGCATGCCGAGATCGCGGCCCCGGTGTTTGTGCGTGGCTATCTGCGCAGTTATGCCCTGTTACTGCAACTCCCTGCAGATGCCATCGTCGAGTGCTATACAGTGTCTGATGCAGACAAGCAGGCAGTGTTTGCCGGGCCGGTGCAATTCCAGGGGCTGGCCAGTACCCCCCCGAGTGTATCGCGCTGGCTGATCGTGCTCGCCATTGTGGCCGGTGTTGCCGGTGTCATTGCCTACCTCTGGTATGTCCCGCCTGCGTCCGTTGCAAGCCTGCCTGCACAGGTGGACATCCCATCACCTGCCCCTCCTCCCGCCTATATCGCGCCCGGGGAGGAGCCTGTCGGTGTTGTGCCAGAGCCGGAGATTGTCGTAACGCCACCCACGATCAGCGCAGTGGAGGGCCAACCGCTGGCCTCGCCTGCAGGGGCGGAGCACCGATCTGTGGTGGCGACACAGATTAAAGTGGTATTGCGTTTCGTCGCTGACAGTTGGGTGATGATCAGCGATGCGACCGGCAGGACCATCATGTATGAGCTGGTGCCCGGCGGCAGTAGCCGGGTGCTGGAGGGCGCAACGCCGCCGCTGCAGGTAGTACTGGGCAATTCCCCCGCCGTGACGGTCGAGTATAATGGGACATTGTTTGACCAGTCGCGCTACAGTTATAGCCGCGTTGCACGTTTTACGCTGGCTGAAGCGGACACACCCTGAGCATCTGAATTACTGCCAACGGACACACCATGCGACATCAGATTATCCTGCCACGCCGCACGTCACGCCAGATCATGGTGGGCAATGTTGCGATCGGCGGTGACGCACCGGTATCGGTACAGAGCATGACCAACACCGATACCTGTGATGTCGCGGCCACCGTGGCGCAGATTCGCGCCCTGGAAAAGGTGGGTGCCGATATCGTACGTGTGTCCACACCGACCATGGAGGCCGCCGAGGCCTTTGGCCTGATCAAGCAACAGGTCACCGTGCCACTGGTTGCCGATATCCACTTTGACTACAGGATCGCGCTGCGGGTGGCGGAACTGGGTGCGGACTGTTTGCGCATCAACCCCGGCAACATCGGTCGGGAAGACCGCGTGCGGGCCGTGGTGGAATCGGCGCGCGATCATAATATTCCAATCCGTATCGGTGTGAACGCGGGCTCGCTGGAGAAGGATCTGCAAAAAAAATACGGCGAGCCTACCCCGGAAGCCATGGTGGAGTCCGCGCTGCGCCATGTCGAAATTCTCGAGCGCCTCAACTTCAAGCAGTTCAAGGTCAGCATCAAGGCCTCCGAGGTGTTCATGACCATTGCCGCTTACCGCCTGTTGGCCAAACAGATTGAACAGCCATTACATCTTGGTGTGACCGAGGCCGGTGGCCTGCGTTCCGGCACAGTAAAGTCCGCCGTCGCCATGGGTATGCTGCTGATGGAGGGCATCGGCGACACCATCCGGGTTTCGCTGGCCGCCGATCCGGCGGAGGAGATCAAGGTCGGGTTTGATATTCTGAAGAGCCTGCATATCCGCAACAAGGGCATCAACCTCATTGCCTGCCCCTCGTGCTCGCGCCAGGAGTTCGATGTCATTAGCACCGTGAACGCGCTGGAGGCGCGGCTCGAGGACATCCTTGAACCGATGGATGTTGCGGTAATAGGCTGTGTGGTGAACGGGCCGGGCGAGGCCCGGGAGGCGGAGATCGGGCTTGCGGGCGGGGCACCCAATCTGCTGTATAGCGATGGCAAGCCGGACCACAAGGTCAACAACGCACAACTGGTGGATGAGCTGGAGAAAGTCATCCGGGCCAAAATCAAATTACGCCAACAACTCGGTCAGCATGAGTCTGCGCACCCTGTGATTCCTATTGCTAAAGCCAGGTAAAAGATACAAGGGAAAAAGAGCGGTTCACCCTTTCCCCTTTTATCTTTTCCCTTTAATCTGCCTTTATATGAAATCCATCCAGGCCATACGCGGCATGAACGATATCCTGCCGCAGCAGACACCGCACTGGGCGCATATCGAAGCGCGCATACGCAGCCTGTTTGTCGCCCATGGCTACAGCGAAATACGGCTGCCGCTGGTCGAAGCGACCGAACTGTTTACACGCTCCATAGGTGAGGTCACCGACATCGTCGAGAAGGAGATGTATACCTTCACCGATCGTAACGGTGACAGTCTCAGCTTGCGCCCCGAAGGTACCGCCGGCTGTGTGCGTGCCGCCATTGAGCACGGACTGCTGCACAACCAGACCCAGCGCGTGTGGTATCAGGGCCCGATGTTCCGGCACGAGCGTCCGCAGAAGGGCCGCTACCGCCAGTTTCACCAGGTCGGTGTAGAGACCTACGGCTTTCCCGGGCCGGACATTGATGCCGAGTTGATCTTGCTCAGTGCACGGCTGTGGCGCAGCCTGGGGCTGGAAGACCTTGTGTTGCAGATCAACTCGCTGGGCTCACATGCCTCGCGTGTGGCCTACCGTAGCGAGCTGGTACGTTATTTCACCGGGCACAGTCACGTGCTGGATGAAGACAGCCAACGCCGGCTGCATACCAACCCACTGCGCATACTCGACAGCAAGAATCCGGCCTTGCAGGCAGTGATTGAGGCGGCCCCGCGGCTGGCGGATCATCTGGATGAGGTGTCACGCGTACATTTCTCCGGGTTGTGCGCCCTGCTCGATAGCGCAGGGCTGCGCTACGAAATCAACCCGCGCCTGGTACGTGGACTGGACTATTATGATTACACCGTGTTCGAGTGGGTGACCGACCGTCTGGGCGCCCAGGGTACCGTGTGTGCAGGTGGCCGCTACGACACGCTGGTAGAGCAAATAGGTGGCAAGCCCACCCCCGCCATCGGTTTCGCCCTTGGCATGGAGCGGCTGGTCGCGCTGATGGCAGAGACGGCTGCTGTGCCGCTGCAACCGCCGCATGCCTATCTGGTGATGGTGGGCGATGCAGCGCAGGCACACGGCTGGGTGCTGGCAGAGCGCTTGCGTGACGCCTTGCCCGCACTCCGCTTGACCGTGCACTGTGGTGGTGGCAGCTTCAAGAGTCAGCTCAAACGTGCGGATAAAAGCGGCGCACGCCATGCGCTGATACTGGGTGATGAAGAGGCGGCGCGGGGTGAGGTCAGCATCAAGGGCTTGCGCGCAACTTCAGGTGAGCAAATAAGTATAGCGCAGTCGCAACTGGTTGATTTTTTCTCGAACAAGATCTAGTCCAAATCGTGCCTGCCTGAGCTTTTAAAGTGTAAATTTTCTGCTAATCAAACCATCGCCCCCAGTTTTCTGCGCGATTTGACATATATCCTGACCGGGTGGTGCCCGCCTGGGGAAGGCACTGCCGGGGGGGTCTAAGCCACAGATAATGTTCTTTTTCAAAGACGCTGCTCATGACCTTGGCGGGGTAGTGAAATGCTGCTAGGCGGAGTGGCGAAGACAGCCGTCTGACCAGTATCAGTCCTCGCACTGTGGCGTGCGAGCGGGTTAGGCAAAAAGGGTTATTGAGGACACCAAGTGTCGGTCGCTGGTGCGGTTTCGTAGTTGTTAAAATTTCGTTTGATTTTGAAGTTTGGAAATACCGCTTTTAACGATAGCAAAAACCTGTCTTAAGGCCTCTGGGGCAGTGGGAAACAGTGCTAAACGCACTGTTTTTATGTGACAATAGGGCGCGATTCTTGCAACAAAGACAGGATGATCAGCATGCCCATGGAGATGGGTTTTGAGGCCGCAGGCAAAAACCGGTCTGGCACCATTCCCAGAAACTGCAGCAGGCCACCCCGTGCGCTGTGGCGAGCGTTACCATGAGTGGACCTGCCGTGCCGCCAGCGGGACTGGAGGCGGTAAATCTCGAGTGCGAGCGGGGTGAGCGGGTGTTATTCAGCGAGCTTTCGTTTGCGCTGGCGCCCGGGAACCTAATGTTGATCGAAGGGCCTAATGGAAGTGGTAAAACCAGTCTGCTGCGAATTTTGTGCGGGCTGGCGCGGCCCAACCGCGGTGAGATACGCTGGCGTGGGGTAGGGGTCGACAAGGCGCCGGAGCAGTTCCGGTCGGAGTTGATTTATCTGGGGCATAATCCAGGTGTAAAAGGTGACCTCACGCCCTATGAGAATCTGGGAGTTACTCGTGGCCTTGCCTGCAGCCGCAACGGCATTACGCTGGATGAGGCGCTGGGACAGGTCGGGCTGGCCGGGTTCGAGGATGTACCGGCGCGTACGCTGTCGGCGGGTCAGCGCCGGCGCGTGGCACTCGCCCGTCTGCTGGTAATGGATGCAAGTCTGTGGATACTGGATGAGCCGTTTACCGCGCTCGATACCCACGGTGTCATGTTGGTGGAGCAGATGCTGTCCCGGCACCTGGCGCGAGGAGGATTGGCGGCGGTGAGCACGCACCATCCGGTGACAGTCGCCGAGGTGGGCATCGTGCGTCTGGAGTTGAGTTAATGCGCGAAGTACCTGGGGTGTTGTCGGCGTTGGGCGTGTTAATTCGCCGCGATCTTTTGCTCGCGTTGCGACGGCGGGCGCAGATACTGAACCCACTGGTTTTTTTTGTGATTGTGGTCACATTGTTTCCGCTCGGTGTAGGACCGGAGCCGAACCTGCTGCAGAAGCTTGCGCCAGGCGTATTGTGGGTGGCGGCACTATTGTCTGCCATGCTGTCACTGGAGGCGATGTTCCATTCGGATTTTGAGGATGGCTCGCTGGAGCAGTTGCTGTTGGCGCCCCAGCCGGTGTTTGCCACCGTGCTTGCCAAGGTGCTGGCGCACTGGCTGTTGTCCGGATTGCCACTGCTGCTGTTGGCGCCGATGTTGGCGCTGTGGCTGCATCTGCCGGGTGATGCCATCGTGGTTTTGATGGTTACGCTGGCGCTGGGTACGCCGGTGTTGAGTTTGATTGGCGCCATAGGCGTGGCCCTCACCGTAGGCCTGCGCCGGGGTGGCGTGTTGTTGTCGTTGCTGGTTTTGCCACTGTATATCCCGGTACTGATCATGGGCGCCGGGGCGGTAGACAGTGCAGCCAGTGGTCTGGCGGTGGATGCCCATTTGTCCATTATGGGCGCGCTGCTGCTGTTGTCTTTGAGTCTGGCGCCGTGGGCAGCGGGCGCGGCGTTACGGATCAGTGTGGAGTAGGTTATGTGGGTATGGCTGCATAGATTCGGTTCACCGAAATATTTTTACACGGTGTCAGGCAAGTGGTTGCCGTGGGTGGCGGGTGCAACTGCGCTGCTGATTCTGGCCGGCTTGTATCTGGGCCTGTTCGCCTCGCCCGCCGATTATCAGCAACGCGACAGCGTACGCATCATGTACATCCACGTGCCGAGTGCGTGGAACTCCATGTTTATCTACCTGCTGATGGCGACGGCGGCGGCGATTGGTCTGGTCTGGAATATCAAACTGGCGGACATTGTTGCCGCAGTTTCGGCGCCTATCGGCGCATCGTTTACCTTCATCACGCTGGTGACCGGCTCGCTGTGGGGCAAGCCCATGTGGGGCACCTGGTGGGAGTGGGATGCGCGGCTTACGTCCGAACTGATTCTGCTGTTCCTGTATCTGGGCTACATCGCCCTGCAGTCGGCCTTCGAGGATCGTCGCACTGCTGCGCGCGCCTCTGCCGTACTCGCCATCGTCGGTGCGGTCAATGTGCCTATTATTTATTACTCGGTGCAGTGGTGGAATACCTTGCATCAGCCACAGAGTCTGGGAGTCGGGGTGTCTGCGATTCACTCCAGCATGCTGTGGCCACTGTTGCTCATGGCGCTGGGTTTCAAGCTGCTGTACGTGGTCATACTCCTGATGCGTACGCGCACCGAAGTACTCGAACGTGAGCGCAACGCGGCATGGGTGCAGGAATTGGCGCAGGAGTTGGCGGCAACGGATAAATCCTCTCCGGATACAACCAGGAGTAGCAATGAATATCGCTGAATTTTTCAATATGGGCGGCTACGCCCTGTATGTCTGGGGCTCGTATGGTGTGACCCTGGTGGTGCTGGCGCTGAATGTGCTGTTGGCGCGTCAGCAGCAGCGGCAGGTGGTGCGTATGCTGGTGCGCGGTGCACAACGCAACCGGGGGCAGGCATGACACCGCGCCGCCGCCGTTTAATGATTGTGTTGCTGATACTGCTGGCGGTAGGTGTGGCCGCAGCGCTGACGCTGAACGCCTTTCGCGGCAACCTGGTATTTTTCTACGGGCCGAGCCAGCTCGCGGGCGTAGAGAAGGTGCATGAGCGTAATTTGCGTCTTGGAGGCCTGGTGGAGCAGGGCAGCGTCAGGCGCGAAGACGACGGACTCACCGTACACTTTAATGTGACGGATAATGTGACCAGTGTCCCGGTTACCTACAAAGGTATATTGCCGGACTTGTTCCGCGAGGGTCAGGGGGTGGTCACCCAGGGCAAGTTAAATGTCGGCGGCCAGTTCATGGCCGACGAAGTGCTCGCCAAACATGATGAAAATTACATGCCTTCGGAAGTGGCCGAGGCGCTCAAACAAGCCAGTGAATCCGGTGCGCAAGCCCCGCAGCAGTTCACAGGCACACTGATGATGCAGGGAGGCTCTACCAAATGATACCTGAACTTGGCCATTTTGCGCTGATCATTGCGCTTGGTGTTGCGCTGGTGCAAACAGTGTTACCGCTGGTGGGTGCGACGCGCGGTAATTTGTCGTGGATGGCGGTGGCGCGGCCGGCGGCACGCGCCCAGTTTGTGTTTTTGCTGATTGCGTTTATTGCCCTCACGCATGCCTTCGTCGCCAATGATTTCTCTGTCTTGTACGTGGCCAGCAATTCCAACTCTGCCATGCCGTGGTACTACCGCGTGACGGCAGTATGGGGTGCGCATGAAGGTTCGTTGTTGCTGTGGGCACTTGTTTTGAGTGGCTGGATGCTGGCGGTGTCGTATTTCAGTCGCAATCTGCCACAGGATTTTGTGGCCCGCGTACTGGGTGTGATGGGCTTCATCAGCGTTGGCTTCCTGCTGTTCATGCTGCTGACCTCGAATCCGTTTGATCGCCTGGTTCCGGCAGCGCTTGAAGGGCGTGAGTTGAATCCGCTGCTGCAGGATCTCGGCCTGATTATTCACCCGCCCATGTTGTACATGGGCTATGTGGGTCTTTCTGTTGCCTTCAGCTTTGCCATTGCCGCCCTGCTGGGGGGCAGGCTCGACGCCGCCTGGGCGCGCTGGTCACGACCATGGACGACGGTGGCGTGGATATTTCTGACCTTCGGTATTATGCTGGGTAGCTGGTGGGCCTATTACGAACTGGGCTGGGGTGGCTGGTGGTTCTGGGATCCGGTGGAGAACGCCTCGTTCATGCCCTGGCTGGTGGCTACCGCGCTTATCCACTCGCTGGCGGTGACTGAAAAGCGGGGTGGTTTCAAGAGTTGGACCGTGTTGCTGGCGATCGTGGCTTTTTCGCTGTCACTGCTGGGAACCTTCCTGGTGCGCTCGGGCGTGCTGACATCGGTGCACGCCTTTGCCACCGATCCGGAGCGCGGTCTGTTCATATTGATTTTTCTGGGGCTGGTGGTGGGTATCTCGCTCGCGCTGTATGCGTGGCGGACACAGCGCGTGGGGCTGGGCGGCGACTTCGAACTGGTGTCGCGCGAGTCCATGCTGCTGGGCAACAACGTGCTGTTGCTGGTGGCGACGGCCAGCGTCCTGCTGGGCACCCTGTATCCGCTGATTGTCGACGCGCTGGGTCTGGGCAAGATATCCGTCGGCCCACCGTACTTTAATGCGGTGTTTATCCCGCTGATGGCGCCGCTGATCTTTCTTATGGGCATAGGCCCGGTGGCGCGCTGGAAGCAGGCCAGTATCCCCGATCTGGTAACACGCCTGCGCTGGGCGCTGCTGGTCAGTGTGGTGACGGCGCTGTTGCTGCCGGTGTTGCTGGGTACATGGTCAGTCATGATCAGTCTCGGTTTTTTCATGGCCTTCTGGATTATTCTCTCCAGCCTTAAAAATCTGTGGGATGTGGCCGGGCGCAATGGCCTGAGTGGTCTGGCGCGAGGTTTGCTCAATATCCCGCGCGGTTACTACGGCATGTTTTTCGCGCACCTTGGTGTGGCGATATTCGCGCTCGGTGTCTGCATCTCCGGCGGCTACAGCCAGGAGAAAGAGCAGCGTATGGAGCGGGGCGAGAGTGTGGAACTGGCAGGCTATTCATTTAGATTTGACGGCGTGCAGGATGTCAATGGACCGAATTACGCAGCCAAGGAGGGTGTGGTCGTGGTGAGCAAGGCAGGCAAGGAGTTGTTTACCATGCGGCCACAGAAACGCGTCTATCTGGTACAGAAGGATCCCACTACGGAAGCGAGCATAGACGCAGGGATGTTCCGTCATCTCTACGTTGCACTGGGTGAGCCGGTGGGCAACGAGGCGTGGAGTCTGCGGGTGTATTACAAGCCCTTCGTGCAATGGATCTGGATGGGCCCGCTGGTCATGATGCTGGGTGGTTTCCTTGCTGTGACCGATCGCCGTTATCGTCTGGCTACCCGCCGGGTGACGATGCCCGACGCAGCGGCAACGGCACAGGGCTAGCCGCATGCGCGCACGCTCTCTCGTCCCGCTCGGGATTTTCGCGGCTCTGGTCGTGTTGCTGTGGGCGGGCTTGTATCTGAATCCGCGTGAAGTGCCGTCGCCGCTCATTGGCAAACCCGCGCCGGAATTCATGTTGCCGCAGCTGCACGATCCCACACAGCAGATCGGCAGCAGGGACTTGCTGGGCAAGGTGACCCTGCTTAATGTCTGGGCATCCTGGTGCGCGGCCTGTCGTGAGGAGCATCCGCTGCTGGTGGCGTTGGCCAGAACCGGGCAGGTCAATATCTATGGGCTCAATTACAAGGATGCGCGTCAGGATGCGCTACGCTGGCTCAATGATCTGGGCAACCCCTATCTGGTGAGCGCGTTCGACGAGCAAGGCAACGTAGGCATCGATTACGGTGTGTATGGTGTGCCGGAAACCTACGTCATCGATCGCGCGGGGATCATCCGTTACAAGGTAATTGGACCGCTGACGGAACAAAACCTGAGAACCACGGTGCTGCCGCTGATCAAGGAGCTTGAGGGATGAAAAGGGTAATTGCACTGGTATTGATGCTGTACGGCGCCAGCTTGTGGGCGGCAACGTCGGCAGCGCAGGCCGAAGCGCTGGAGGCACGCTACCGGGTGCTGGCGTCCGAGCTGCGTTGCCTGGTGTGCCAGAACGAAAGCATTGCGGATTCGCATGCCGACCTGGCCAAGGATCTGCGTAACCAGGTGCGCGCAATGCTGGAGGATGGCAAGACCGACAAGGAAATCACCGATTATCTGGTGGCGCGCTACGGTGATTTCGTATTGTTTCGGCCGCGCTTCAAGGGCCTGACTGCAGTCCTCTGGCTGGGGCCGTTTATTCTGGCCGGGCTGGGTGCGCTGACGTTGATCTATTATGTGGTTCGACGTCACCGGCGCTCGGGTGATGTGCCGCTGACAGGGGGCGAGCAGCAGCGTCTGCACAGCCTGCTACAGGACGTACGAGGAGAGAACAAGGGATGAGTGTATTCTGGGTAGTGGCCGCGATGATGCTCATCATCGCGTTGGTCTTTCTGTTGCCTCCACTGTTGCGGCGCGAGAGTGAGGCTACGGTTGCGCGTGATACGCTCAACATAAGAATTTACCAGGATCAGCTGAGCGAGCTTGAGAACGACTTCAAAATAGGCACTATCAGTCCTGGGCAATTTGAGCAGGCGAACCGTGACCTGCAGCGTAAACTGCTGGAGGATGTCGCAAGCGATGCGCCACCTGCGCCAGGAGATGCTCCACGTTTGTTCGAAGGCCGCAGTACGGCGCTGGCGATAGCGCTGATCGTGCCTTTGCTCAGTATCGGGTTGTACCTGCAACTGGACCACACGCGTGAAAATCGTACTGCGCCGCCCAGAGCGGACGGCTCGGGCGGGTTTTCGCCGGAGATGATGGTGCAACGTCTTGAGCAGCGCCTGAAGGATAACCCGGGCGATGGCTCGGACTGGTTGATGCTGGCCCGTTCATACAGTGTGCAGGGGCGTTATGCCGATGCGACTGCGGCCTATGCCAAGGCATTGCCACTAGTTGGCGAGCAGCCAGATCTGCTGACGGATTATGCCGAGATGATGGCCTTGAGCCGTCCCAATCAGGATCTGTCCGGCAAGCCCAGTGAGCTTTTCACCCAGGCCCTGGCGCTGGATGGCAACCACCCCAAGGCGCTATGGCTGTCGGGCATGGCGGCCTTTCAGCAACAGGATTATACGAGGGCCGCGAGTACGTGGCGGCGCTTGTTGACACTAATGCCGGCGGACGTTGAAGGCCTGCAGACTGTGCGACAGCACATTGCCGAGGCCGAAGACCGTGCGTCAGCAGCCAAGCCGGCATCGGATAAATAATGGCGACGGGTATGTGTGCGTGTATGCCTTGCCACCCTCCGAAGGTGAGGAAATGAAATAAGGTATATACTTGAATATTGTGTTGTAAGTTATGTAGTTTTACCTTGGTGCTCCTGAGCGAGACAGGATTTTCTGCATGGAAACGTATCAAAGTGAGCAAGAACAGGTTGAGGCGCTGAAAAAATGGTGGCGTGAGAATACCGTTGCCGTTGTCGGCGGGGTAGTTCTCGGGCTCGGTGTGGCATTTGCTGTCTGGGCCTGGCGTGACTATCACAACAATCAGGCCATACAGGCATCTGCGGAGTACGAACAGTTGATGGGTGATGTCAGGCGCGGTGCAGCGCAAGAAGCCCTGGAGCGTAGCGAACGGATCATGCGCGAATATGGCGGCACACCTTACGCCGTGTTTGCCGCGCTGGTCAGCGCCAGGATTGCACTCGATAATGGCGACAATACGGCAGCACGCCAACAATTGGAATGGGCGCTGGCGCATGCGAGTGAACCCGCAGTGGAGCAGCTGGCGCGATTACGCCTTGCGCGTGTGATGCTGGATCAGGACGATGCCGAAGCTGCGCTCAAGCTTATACACAATGCCGATGCTGGGGGCTATCGCGCCGACTATGATGCTGTGTTGGGGGACATTTACCTTGCTCTCAAGCAGATGGAGCAGTCACGTAGCGCCTACCAAAAGGCGCGGCAGGCAATGCCTGCAAACAGCGAGCAAGCCGCTCTAATCCAGATGAAACTGGATGATCTGGGTGCGGTGGATAGCCAGGCCCCAGTTCAGCCATGATACGTACTGTTGCAATAGCCCTCTTCGCGATCGCTGTCAGCGGCTGCGGCGCTGTTAATGATTTCATGCGCGGCAAAGACAATGCCGAGCCAGCCGCACCCCTGACGGTTTTACAGAACAGTGTCCAGGTGCAGACGGTCTGGTCGGCACGCGTCGGCTCGGGCAGCGACGACGAGTATTTCAAACTGACCCCTAACGTTGCCAACGGCAAGGTGTTCGTTGCAGACCGCAAGGGGCGCATCAGTGCTTATGATGCGTTGACCGGGCGCGCACTGTGGAGCATGGAGAGCAAGGCGCCGGTTTCCGGTGGCCCCGGCAGTGGCGATGGGGCAGTGTTCGTGGGCACCAGTGACGGCGAAGTGCTGGCGCTGGAGGAAGGCAATGGCGAGCTGCGCTGGCGTGCGCGTGTACCGAGTGAAGTCCTCTCTGCGCCAACAGCAGCACACGGAGTTGTTGTGGTGCGTACGGTAGACGGTAAGCTGCTGGGGCTCGATGTGCGCGAGGGTAAGCGCCTGTGGGCACATGACAGTACTGTACCCGCGCTTACATTGCGCAGTACCAGCGCGCCGGTCATTGTCGCCGACAAGGTGCTGGGTGGGTTTGCCAGCGGTCGGCTGGTTGCGCTGTCGATCAGTGACGGCAGGGTGTTGTGGGAGACCGTGATTGCGGAGCCGCGCGGCCGTTCAGAGCTGGAGCGGCTGGTGGATATCAGCGCCGAACCGCGTGTGATTGATCAAACAGTCTATGTGTCGAGCTATCAAGGCCGCATTGCCGCGCTGGATATTGAATCCGGAAGACTGATGTGGACGCGTGCTATGTCATCGTATGCCGGGTTGTCGGTGGACGAGCACGCCGTGTATGTCACCGATGACAAGGGACAGATTTTCAGCCTGGATCGGCGCGACGGGCGTGCGCTCTGGAAGCAGGACAAACTGCGTGCCCGCGCAGTTACGGCGCCTGCTGTATACAACGACTACGTGGTGACGGGTGATTTTGAAGGTTACCTGCACTGGATGACGCGGACTGACGGCGGGTTTGTGGCGCGTGTGCGCATCGATAAGGCTGGCATCATCACGTCGCCTACGGTGGCAGGTGACCTGCTCTACGTGAATGGCAGGGGCGGAGTTCTTGCAGCACTGCGTATTTCCAGAAAGTAGCGGGTGGCGAGTGGCCAGTAGAAGAATACAATTGATCGGCTCTGGTTTCTTGACCCTCGCCACTCGCTACTCACCACTGCCTTAAACATGAAACCTGTCGTCGCACTCGTAGGCCGGCCCAATGTCGGCAAGTCCACATTGTTTAATCGCCTGACCCGCACGCGTAGCGCGCTGGTGGCAGACATGCCCGGCCTCACGCGTGATCGTATTTACGGCGACGGCAGCGTGGATGGCGGTCGCCCGTTTTTTGTGGTGGATACCGGAGGCCTTGGCTCGGATCAGGCAGGTATCGAGGCGCTGGCGGCAGAGCAGACCTGGGTTGCGGTCGAGGAGTCGGATGTAACGCTGCTGATTGTGGATGGACGTGCGGGGCTGACAGACGAGGATGCACGCATAGCTAAACGTCTGCGGCGTGCAGGCAAGCCGGTGGTTCTGGTGGTGAACAAGGGCGAGGGCCGCGAACCCGCCGTGGTGGCAGCCGATTTCCATGCCCTGGGCTGGGGTGAGCCGCATGTTATTTCCGCCGCGCACGGTAGCGGCGTGGAAGAGCTGATGCTGGGGGTGCTGGCAGATTTTCCGCCGGAGGAGAACCAGGTACCAGACCCCGAGACCCCCAAAAGTATCCGGCTTGCGGTGGTGGGTCGTCCCAATGCAGGGAAATCGACCCTGATCAATCGCCTGTTGGGTGAAGAGCGTGTGCTGGCGTTTGATGCGCCCGGCACTACACGCGACAGCATCTATATTCCCTTTGAACGCAAGGGCACACACTACACGCTTATCGACACGGCGGGTGTGCGCAGAAAGAGCCGGGTGGGCGAAGGTATCGAGAAGCTGAGCGTGATCAAGACACTGCGTGCCATTGATGATGCCAATGTGATTATCCTGATGCTTGATGCTACGGAAGGTGTCACGGAGCTGGATGCGTCGTTGCTGGGGTTGGTGCTGGAGTCGGGGCGAGCGCTGGTGATCGCCGTAAACAAGTGGGATGGCGCGGATGCGGATCAGCGCGCGCGGATCAAGCAGGAGTTTGAGCGTAGACTGTCATTTGTGGATTTTGCCCGTACGCATTTCATCTCGGCACTGCGCGGTACACGGGTGGCGGAATTATTCACTTCGGTAGACAAGGCCTATGCCTCGGCCATGCGCAAGCTGGAAACCGGGGAGCTGACACGCCTGCTGGAAAAGGCGCTGGCCGCTCATCAGCCGCCACTGGTGCAGGGCCGCAGTATCAAGCTGCGTTATGCGCATCAGGGGGGGCACAATCCGCCGGTGATTGTGATTCACGGCAACCGTATTATATCGGTTCCTGAATCATACAAACGTTATCTGGTGAACAGCTTCCGCAGTGCACTCAAGCTGGTGGGGACGCCCCTGAGGGTGGAGTTCCGGAGCGGGGACAACCCCTACGCGAGCAAGCCGCGCGGCTGACTACGGCGCGATCAGGTGCTTGGCGCCGGGATCGAAGGCCTCCTCATCGTCATCGTCGTCTTCCTCGCGGGGCGCTGCTACGCCATCGCGAATCAGACTGTCACGTCGCTGCAAATAGGCCTCGCGCGTGAAAACATAGGGGTCAAGTGCGGCTGCTTCCAGCACGCGTTCTGCACCCAGGAAGCGCGCACGTCGGTCGATGATCTTGATCGCCCATAGCTGGTTGCGCTCGGCGACATCAGAGTGGTGCTGGAGTAGATCGAACTGTGCATCCACATACAGCCCTATGCCGTCACGCACCGTGCTGGGGCCAAAGAATGGCAACACCAGGTAGTAGCCTCTGCCAAAACCCCAATAGCCGAACGTCTGGCCAAAGTCCTCGTTATTTGCCTCGAGGCCCATGGGGGTGGCGATGTCGATCAGGCCAGCCAGTCCGAAGGTCGAGTTATAGATAAAGCGTTGTAGATCTTCAGCGCCTTGCTCAAACTTGCCTTGCAGGAATGAGTTGATGATGACGATGGGGTAGGCAAGATTGTTGAAGAAATTGCCCACGCCGGTACGCGCTGGCTGTGGTATGGCAGTCTCATAGCCCACGGCGAGAGGCTTGATCAGGGCCTTGTCGACCGTCTCGTTAAAGCCGTACATCGCCCGGTTGAAGCCCTCTAGCGGGTCATTTTTGTCATCCGTGTGCTGGTTGACGGCGCAACCGGAGAGCAGCGTGAAGGCGACTGCAAGCCCCAGACAGGGTGTCAGCTTGGCAAGGTGTATAGGATTCATGTGCCTTATCTTTAAACTATTATTTGATGTTTTTTCATGGCCACAGGAAGGTAACGCTCCCCAGCACAGCACGATTATGACATAAATCGCCCGCTATTCAATATCGGCAGCCGGGGCCGAAGGGTGAGGGGTGGTTGGGGCCAGAAACAGGGCTGGGTCGACCATGGCCTGGTTCAGGCTCACCCCCCAGTGCAGGTGGGGGCCGGTGGCGCGCCCGGACATGCCTACCGTGCCCAGGGCTTCGCCATGGCCGAGTTGCTGGCCGGGTTGGACATCGATGCGCAAGAGGTGGCAGTACATGGTCACCAGTCCCTGGCCGTGGTCAATAAACACCGTATTGCCGTTAAAGAAGTAGTCGCCGGTACTGATTACCGTGCCTGCTGCCGGGGCGGCCACCGGCGTGCCTTGCGTGGCGGCGATGTCGAGCCCGCTGTGGGGTTTGCGCGGCTGGCCGTTGAAGTAGCGACGCAGGCCGAAGGAACTGCTGCTGCGGCCATCGACGGGCAGGGTGAAGGTGGTCTCGACGGAGGCGGCCTCGCTCCAGTGGGCCAGTGCGGCCTTGATCTCGGCTGTTTCATGCTGGATGCGCACCAAGTCTTCCGCTGTCGGTTCTACCTTGCGTTTGTCCTTGAGTGTGAGATGCTGGGTGGCGTAAGCCTTGTCGCGCACCTGGAAGGGGAGTGTTTGCGCCTTGCTGCCCTGTTGCACGCGTACGCTGTACTCACCGGCCGGGGTGTCGAGCGGAAGACCCACCACCGCCTGCCACTGACCGCCCTCGCGCACGACCAGCACCCGCACGCCATTGAAGCTCACCTGCGGTGCGCGATCACTGCTGCCTGCTGCCAGCGGGAGAATGGCGATGCCACCCGGCACCGGCTCGGCCTGCGGCAATCCCAGTGCAGGCAGCGGCAGGATGAGCAGTACGACCCGTAACAGCCTATTCATCTAAGGTTTTCTCAACATGACAGAGCAGGCGGCCCGTACCCAGCCGGGCCTCGATGCGGTCTCCGGGACTGACGTCATGCGCCGAGCGCAGCAGTGCATGCTGCGGCAGTCGCTGCACAATGGCATAGCCACGCGCCAGCGTCGCGAGTGGGCTGACGCCCTCCAGTGCACGGGTGAGGGTGGTAAGGCGCGCGCGCTGCTGCCCCAATTGATATCGCATGGCCGAGCCCAGCCGCAGTGTCAGTGTGTCATGCAGGACACGCAAGCGCTGTAGGCGGTAGCGCGGGGTCTGGTGCTGGAGCCGCAGTTGCAACTCCGCGATGCGCCGCCTGTGCTGCTGTAGCAGTGCTGACCGGGCGCGGTGCAGGCGTTGCTCCAGGCCATCGAGCTGTTGCGCGCGTTCGCGCAGGCGCTGGCCGGGGTGCTGCAGGCGTTGCTGCAGAAAGCGCAGCGATTGTTGTGACTGAGTGATTTGGGTGCGCAGCAGGAACGTCAGCCGCGCCTGCAAGCGTGCGAGCGTCTGCCGCCATACCCCTGTCTCGGGGCTGACCAGTTCCGCCGCTGCGGTGGGGGTAGGTGCGCGCTGGTCGGCAACCAGGTCGGCAATGGTGAGGTCAATCTCATGGCCGATGCCGGTGACGACGGGGATACCGCAGGCATGAATGGCGTGCGCCACCACCTCTTCATTGAAGGCCCACAAGTCTTCGAGTGAACCGCCGCCGCGTGCCACAATCAGTACATCGCAGTCGCGGCGTTGGTCGGCGAGGCGGATAGCGGCCGCGATTTTCTCTGCCGCAACTGCGCCTTGCACCGGCACCGGATAAATCAGCACCGGCAGGGCAGGGAAGCGGCGGCGTAACGTGGTGAGGATGTCGCGCACGGCGGCGCCGGTGGGCGAGGTGATGACACCGATGCGCTGTGGCAGGGCAGGCAGCGATTGTTTATGCGCCGGGTCGAACAGCCCTGCCGCCGCGAGGCGTTGTTTGAGCTGCTCGAAGGCGCGCAGCAGGGCGCCGTCCCCGGCCTGTTCCAGGTGCTCGACGATGAGCTGATATTCACCCCGCTGCTCGTACAGGCTCACGTTCACCCGTGCCAGTACCTGCATGCCGTTTTCGGGCGTGAACGGCAGCCGCGTGCGGTTGCGGAACAGCGCGCAACGCACCTGTGCCGCCGCGTCCTTGAGTGCGAAATAGAGGTGCCCGGAGCTGGGGCGGGCGAGGTTGGAAATCTCCCCCTCCACCCAGATCAGCGGGAAAGTGCCTTCCAGCAGCTCACAGGCCTCCCGGTTCAGGCGGGAAACACTGTAGACATCACGTTGCAGGACGGTTTCGGGGGTCGGGAGGCTCATAATATAGCGTGAATCATAGCTCAATCAATGCGATTTGCCCTATAATTAGCCGCTTGGTTTTATCTGGAACCCTGCCATGCGCGTAGTAGCCGAGCAAGGTCTGACCTTTGATGATGTGCTGCTGGTGCCGGCGCATTCTAATCTCTTGCCCAAGCAGGCCGAGCTCGGCAGCTGGCTCACGCGCGAAATCAAGCTCCATATCCCCCTGCTGTCTGCCGCCATGGACAGCGTTACCGAGGCCCGACTTGCCATCAGCATGGCACAGGAAGGCGGCATCGGCATCGTACACAAAAACATGAGCATCGAAGAGCAGGCGCGACAGGTGCGTCTGGTCAAGAAATTTGAGAGTGGCGTCATCAAGGACCCGGTCTGTGTGTCGCCTGATACCAGCATCGGCGAGGTGCTCGCCATCACCCGCGCCAACAACATCTCCGGCGTGCCAATCGTGGAAGGCACGAAGCTGGTAGGTATCGTCACCGGGCGCGACTTGCGCTTCGAGCCACAGAGTGACGCGCCCGTCTCCAGCATCATGACGCCCAAGGAACGACTGGTCACGGTGCGCGAAGGCGCCGAGCGTGAAGAAGTGGTGCAACTGCTGCACCAGCACCGCATTGAGAAGGTGCTGGTGGTGAACGACAAATTTCAGTTGCGCGGCCTGATCACCTTCAAGGACATCCAGAAGGCCAAGGAAAATCCCTACGCCTGCAAGGACTCACAGGGGCGCTTGCGGGTCGGTGCCGCCGTCGGCACCGGCGCGGAGACCGATGAGCGCGTCGCTGCGCTGGTGGAGGCTGGTGTGGACGTGATCGTGGTGGACACTGCGCACGGCCACTCGCAGTTTGTCATCGACCGCGTGCGCCAGTTGCGCAAGGCCTACCGCGACCTGCAAATCATCGGCGGCAACGTCGCCACCGGCGCGGCGGCACTGGCGCTGGTCGAGGCGGGTGCTGACGGCATCAAGGTCGGCATCGGCCCGGGCTCGATCTGCACCACGCGCATCGTCACCGGTGTGGGTGTGCCGCAGATGAGCGCGGTCATGGATGTCGCCAAGGCGCTGGCGTCCAGTGGTGTGCCGCTGATTTCCGATGGCGGTATACGTTACTCGGGCGATCTGGCCAAGGCGCTGGCCGCAGGCGCGTACTCGGTCATGATTGGCAGCCTGTTCGCGGGCACCGAAGAGGCGCCGGGCGAGGTCGAGTTGTATCAGGGTCGTTCCTATAAATCCTACCGCGGCATGGGTTCGCTCGGCGCCATGACGCAGGGGCGCGGCGCCAGCGAGCGTTACTTTCAGGACGACATCGGGCAGGCCGAAAAACTGGTGCCGGAAGGCATCGAAGGCCGTGTGCCCTACAAAGGCAGCATGCACGCCATCGTGCACCAGCTCATGGGCGGGTTGCGCGCCAGCATGGGCTATACCGGTTGCCGCACCATCGATGCCCTGCGCACCAAGCCGCACTTCGTGCGCGTCAGCACAGCGGGCATGCGCGAGAGCCATGTGCACGATGTAACCATCACCAAGGAAGCGCCGAATTACAGGATAGATTAAATACAGTAACGAGTGACGAGTAGCCATGAAAAACAAAGGTCTTTACTCGCTACTCGCCACTAGGCTACTCGCCACTGTTTTTTTATGATTAACATTCACGCCGACCGCATCCTCATCCTCGACTTCGGGTCGCAATACACCCAACTTATCGCCCGCCGCGTGCGTGAGTTCGGCGTCTATTGCGAGATACACCCGTGGGACATCAGCGACGACGCGCTGCGCGCCTTTGCCCCCAGAGGCGTGATTCTCTCCGGCGGGCCGGAGTCGGTGACGCTGGCCGGTACCCCGCGCGCCCCGCAGGCGGTGTTTACCCTCGGTGTGCCGGTGCTCGGCATCTGCTACGGTATGCAGACCATGGCGGCACAGCTGGGGGGCGAGGTCGAGAGTTCCGAGCAGCGCGAGTTTGGTTACGCCGAGGTACGCGCACGCGGTCATACCGAACTGCTGCGCGATATCGAAGACCGCACCAATGCGGAAGGCCACGGCCTGCTCGATGTGTGGATGAGTCACGGCGACCGCGTGTCACGGCTGCCGGAGGGTTTCAAGGCCATGGCAAGTACGCCGTCCGCGCCGCTCGCAGGCATGGCCGACGAGGCGCGTCATTTTTACGGCCTGCAATTCCATCCCGAGGTTACCCACACACGCCAGGGCGCGCGCATCCTCCAGCGCTTTGCGCTGGACATCTGTGGCTGTGCCGCACTGTGGACCGCGCACAACATCATCGAAGACAGCATCGCGCAGGTGCGCCAGCAGGTAGGTGATAGCGAAGTGCTGTTGGGGTTGTCCGGCGGTGTGGATTCCTCCGTAGTGGCCGCGCTGTTGCATAAGGCCATCGGCGATCAGCTCACCTGTGTATTCGTGGACAACGGTCTGCTGCGCCTGCATGAAGGCGATCAGGTGATGGCGACCTTTGCCAAACACATGGGCATCAAGGTATTGCGGGTAGATGCCGAGGAACGTTTTCTCGCTGCGCTGAAGGGGGTGGCCGACCCGGAAGACAAGCGCAAACACATCGGCCGCCTGTTTATCGACGTGTTTGATGAAGAAGCCGCCAAGCTGCGCAACATTCAATGGCTGGCGCAGGGCACCATCTACCCCGATGTGATTGAATCGGCCGCCGCCAAATCGGGCAAGGCGCATGTCATCAAGTCACACCACAACGTCGGCGGCCTGCCGGAAAAGATGAAGTTGCAACTGGTCGAGCCGTTGCGCGAACTGTTCAAGGACGAAGTACGTCGGCTCGGCCTGGAGCTGGGGCTGCCGTATGAAATGGTCTACCGCCACCCATTCCCCGGCCCCGGCCTCGGCGTGCGCATTCTGGGCGAGGTGCAAAAGACCTATGCCGACACCCTGCGCAAGGCGGACGCCATCCTCATGGAAGAACTGCACAGGCACGCGCTGTACGACAAGGTGAGTCAGGCCTTTGCGGTGTTCCTGCCGGTGAAATCGGTGGGCGTGATGGGCGACGCGCGGCGCTATGACCACGTGATTGCCCTGCGCGCCGTGGAAACGGTGGATTTCATGACTGCCCACTGGGCGCACCTGCCCTATGACGTGCTCGACACCATCTCCACCCGCATCATCAACGAAGTGCCCGGCGTCAGCCGCGTGGTCTATGACATTTCCGGCAAGCCGCCCGCAACAATAGAGTGGGAGTGAGGGGCCTCTGGCCGTGGCGGTGGATGGCTGTTCGGTCTATTTCTCTCGCTCGCAATTTCGGTGTCTTTGAATGCACAGGTCTGGCCACCGGGGACGATACGCCACTGTTCATTTCCACCTTGACGACCGCAATTCCTGCCAAAACAGCATACAATAAATTGTGACAGAATCAGCCGATAAAGGCTGAGGGTCCGCAAGCACGTGGGATGCGTTTTCGGCAAATACCGGTCATAAGGCCGGGGCTGCGTTGACCATCCAAAGTTCGAACAAGGAGCATGTCATAGCCATCAAAGAGTTCGGATTTTCGGCGCACACACGCAATGCGCTGCGTCACGACCGGGATACCGAGTTGCTGCGCTCGGAGCTGTTCAGTATCGAGCAACTGAAGCGTCACGCGGTCACGCTGGCGGACCAGCATCGAGTCGATCCGCGTCCGGGGCCGGACAGGTTGTTGCCACGGCTGGCGGACAATGCGCGGGTTCTGCTGGCGGCGTATGACGTTGTCACCGCCGCCGCCACGCAGGGGCAACGGATCGTGCCGGCAGAAGCCTGGCTGCTCGACAACTTCTACCTGATCGAGCAGCAGATCAGTCTGGCGCGTCGGCATCTGCCGCGCGGGTACAGCCGCCAGTTGCCGCGACTGGCCGATGGCCCGTCGGCCGGTTTCCCGCGCATCTACGACCTGGCGCTGGAGCTGATTTCCCACATGGACGGCCGCGTCGACAGCGACAATGCCACCCAGTTCATCGCCGCCTACCAGACCGTCGAGCCCCTGAAGCTGGGCGAATTGTGGGCCTTCCCCATCATGCTGCAGCTGGCGCTGCTGGAAAACCTGCGCCGCGTCGGCGTGCGCATCGCCCAGCGGCGCGAAGAGCGCGACGCCGCCATCACCTGGGCGGACCGCATGCTCGCCGCGGCCGAAAGCGAACCGAAACAGTTGATCCAGCTGCTGGCCGAGTTTGCCAATGCCGACGTGCCGCTGACCGCGCCGTTTGTGGAGGAGTTTTACGACCGGCTGCAGGCGCAGGGGCCCGCCATGGCCTTCGTGCAAACCTGGGTCGAGCACAAGCTGCTCGAGCAGGGGGTGACCGCAACCGAGTTGTCGGAGGCGGCTGGCCGCACGGCCGCGGCCAACCAGATCTCCATCGCCAACAGCATCGGCAGTCTGCGCTTCATCGGCGCCATGGACTGGAAGCAGTATGTCGAGTCGCTCAGCGTCGTCGAACAGACCTTGCGCGAAGACCCGATGGAACGCTACGCCAGCCAGGATTTCGCCACCCGCGACCGCTACCGGCATGTCATCGAAGACGTGGCGCGACGCAGCACATGCGGCGAAATGGCGGTGGCGCGCGAAGCCATTGTTCTCGCGCAGGCGGCTGCCGCGCAACAGGGCATCCATGACCGCAGCGCGCATGTCGGCTACTACCTGATCGATCGGGGCCGCCCGCAGCTGGAGCGCGCGGTCGGCTGCCGGCTACCGTGCAAATCCCGCATAAGTCGCGCGGGGCGGCACCTCCGCCTGTTCCTCTACCTCGGCCCCATCCTGCTGCTCACGGCGCTTGCCGTTGCAATTGTGCTGTCCGCGCTGGGCGGATTCGACGTGCATGACGAACGGCTGTGGCTTTTGGCGCTGCCGCTCCTGATCGCCGCCTCGGCGCTGGCCATGCCGCTGGTGAACCTGCTGGTCACGCTCGTCATGCCGCCGCGCGCCCTGCCGCGCATGGATTTTTCCAAAGGGATTCCGGACAGCCATCGCACCATGGTGATCGTTCCCACCCTGCTGACAAAACTACAGGACGTCGATGATCTGCTCGAAGCGATGGAGATCCGTTATCTCGGCAATCGCGATCCCAATCTGTTCTTTGCCCTGCTGACGGATTTCCGCGACGCGCCCGCGCAAACGCTGCCGGACGACACGGCCTTGCTCGCCCACGCACGCGCCGCGGTGCAGGTGCTCAACGAAAGCTACCGCGACGACCGCCCGTGCGTCTTCTATCTGTTTCACCGGCCACGGCTTTGGAATCCCTTCGAGCGGGTATGGATGGGCTACGAACGCAAGCGCGGCAAGCTTGAGCAGTTCAATGCCCGGCTCCGGGGCGAGGCGCACACGGCCTTCTCGGATATCGTCGGCGATCCATCCATCCTTGCTTCGATCCGCTACGCCATCACCCTCGATACCGACACCCAACTGCCGCGCGACGCGGCACGCACCCTGGTCGGCAACCTGGCGCATCCGCTCAACCGGCCGGTCTACGATGCCGCAAAGGGCCGCATTGTCGAAGGCTACGCGATCCTGCAACCGCGTGCCTCGATCAGCCTGACCAGTGCAGGCCAGTCGCGCTTTACCAAACTGTTCGCGGGCGACGCGGGTATCGATCCCTACACGCGAGAAGTGTCGGATGTCTACCAGGATGTGTTCGGGGAAGGCTCGTTCATTGGCAAGGGCATCTACGACGTCGATGCGTTTCGTCAGGCCGTCGACGGACGCTTTCCGGAGAATCTCATCCTCAGCCACGATTTGCTCGAAAGCGGCTATGCGCGTTCGGCGCTGGTGACCGATGTCGATCTCATCGAAGAGCACCCGGCCAGTATCGCCATCGAGTCCAGCCGGCGCCACCGCTGGATACGCGGCGACTGGCAGTTGGCCGGGTGGCTGCTGCCGCGGGTGCCGGGGCCGCCCGGCCCGAATGGATCGAAGGGAAAGCGGCAGGCCAACCCGCTCTCGGCATTGGCGCGGTGGAAGCTTTTCGACAACCTGCGGCGCAGCCTGGTGGCGCCGGCGCTGCTTGCCTTGCTCGCAGGCGGATGGCTGCTGGGCCCGGGACCCGGGTGGTTGTGGACTCTGCTGCTGGTGGCGGTGGCATGCCTGCCTCCCCTGCTGTCCAGTATGATCGAACTTATTCGCAAGCCTGAAGGACGCGACTGGCTGGTGCACCTGAGCCTGACCGGTAAAGCCGCGGGCCGCCCGCTCATGCTCGCCTTGCTGACCCTCGCTTTCTTGCCCTACGACACGCTGATCTGCCTGGGGGCGATCCTGCGCTCGGGGGTGCGGATGCTGTTCACGCGACGCGGCTTGTTGCTGTGGCAGTTACCGTCCTACGCACGCCGTAACGCACGCCGGTCGCTGGCCGGTTTTCTCCGCGAGATGTGGATCGCGCCGGTTCTTGCGTTGGTGCTGGGCGTGGCGCTGGCAATGGGGGGGGGCCAACCGGCAGCGTGGCTTGCCGCTGCGCCCATCCTGTTGCTGTGGCTGGTGTCGCCCGTCATCGGCTGGTGGATCAGCCGGCCGCTGGTGCCCCCCGCCCCGGACCTGAGCGCCGATCAACGGGCGTTCCTGCGGACATCGGCCCGACGCACCTGGCGCTACTTCGCGGATTTCGTCAGCGCGGATGACAACTGGCTGCCGCCCGACAACTTCCAGGAATATCCGGCGCCGGCTATCGCCTCACGCACCTCGCCCACCAACATCGGCATGTCTCTGCTGGCCGACCTGGCCGCCGTCGATTTCGGCTATCTCACGGTTGGGGAATGCCTGCAGCGCCTCGACAACACACTGGCCTCGATGGAAAAGCTGGAATGCTACCGCGGCCACCTTTACAACTGGTACGACACCCGCACGCTGCAACCGCTGCATCCGCAATACGTCTCGTCGGTGGACAGCGGCAACCTGGCTGGCTGTCTCCTCACCCTGCAGGCGGGACTGGCCGAAATGAAGCATCAGCCGGTGTTGTCAGCCAACGCGCTCCAGGGACTGCAGGATACCCTGCAGGTGCTGGCCGAACAGTTGCCTGCCTCATCCGCCCCCGAACTGGCGAAAAAAATCGTCCTGCTGCAGGACACCCTGCGTGCACTCACGCTGGAGGGCCCGCCGCAGACGCTGGCCGCCGCCAGCGCGCTGAACGAGATTCACCGCACCGGCGGAGAGCTGGCTGCATGGCTGCCGGCGGATATCGATGGCGAACTGGTTTACTGGGCGCGGGCATTCGACCGGCAATTCCGTGCGCTTCGCGATGAACTTGGATTTCTGGTGGCCGCGCCGTGGCAGGGCAGCGCCATCCCGACACGGATGGAACTGGCTGGCACAGGTGCAGTCGGCACGGGTGCGCGGACGCAACTCGACCTCATCGATGATCTGATCACTCGTTGCCGCGCACTGGCCATGATGGATTTTGAATTTCTCTATGACACCGCGTGCGGCCTGCTGGCCATCGGCTACGACGTGGGCGAACGGCGCCGTGATCCAACCTGCTACGACCTGCTGGCATCGGAAGCGCGTCTGGCCAGTTTTCTGCTCATCGCGCAGGGACAGGTGCCGCAGAAGCACTGGTTCTCGCTCGGCCGCTTGCTGACCAGTCATGGCGGCGACGTGAGTCTGATTTCGTGGAGTGGCTCGATGTTCGAGTACCTGATGCCGCAGCTGATCATGCCGAGCTACGCGAACACCCTGCTGGAGCAGACTTGCAAGGCCGCGGTGTCGCGCCAGATCGAATACGGCCGGCAGCGCGAAGTGCCGTGGGGGATTTCCGAGTCCTGCTACAACGCCACCGACGTCAACCAGGTCTATCAATACCGGGCCTTCGGGGTGCCTGGGCTCGGCTTCAAGCGCGGTCTGGGCGACGACCTGGTCATCGCGCCCTACGCCAGTGCACTGGCCCTGACGGTGATGCCGCGGGAAGCGTGCCGCAACCTGCAGACGCTGGCCGATCAAGGATTCCTCGGCGCCTACGGCTTCTACGAAGCAGTCGATTACACGCCCACGCGGGTGCCACGCGGCAAGCCATACGCCATCGTGCGCACGTTCATGGCGCACCATCAGGGCATGAGCCTCCTGGCCTTTGCGCATGTCCTGCTCGACCAGCCGATGCAGCGCCGCTTCATGTCCGACCCGTTCGCGCGGGCGACCGAATTGCTGCTGCAGGAGCGAGTGCCGAAGAAGGGCGCCACCCTGCATCCACACGCGGCCGAAGTCAGCGCCGCCGCCCGCCCCCCCAGCGCGGACATCGGTTCGATCATGCGCGTGTTTACCGACCCGAACACGCCGATCCCTGAAGTTCACCTGCTGTCGAACGGCCGCTACCATGTCATGGCGACCCATGCCGGCGGCAGTTACAGCCGCTGGCGCGACCTCGCCGTCACCCGCTGGCGCGAGGATGCCACCGCCGATGGCTGGGGCACCTTCATTTATCTGCGCGACCGCGCCAACGGAAAGTATTGGTCGGCTGCGCATTTACCGACCCTGCGCCGTGCCGATCACTACGAAGCGATCTTCGTGCAGGCGCGCGCGGAATACCGGCGGCGCGATCACGCGATCGAAGCGCACACCGAGATCAGCGTGTCCCCCGAGGACGACGTCGAGATCCGCCGGGTCACGCTCACCAACCAGTCGTCCCGCACCCGTCACATCGAGGTGACGAGCTATGCGGAAGTCGTGCTGGCGCCGTTGAATGCCGACCTGGCGCACCGCTCGTTCAGCAATCTGTTCGTGCAGACCGAAATCCTGCCCGGGCAGCAGGCGATCCTCTGCACCCGGCGTCCACGCACGCCGGGCGAGCAGGTGCCGTGGATGTTCCACCTGCTGGCCGCCCCGGGCGCCACGACGGACGAACCGTCCTTCGAGACCGACCGCGCCCGCTTCATCGGACGCGGCCGCACCGCAGCCAACCCGCTGGTGCTCGACAGCGGCGACAGCCCGTCGGCATTGTCGAACACTGCGGGGTCGGTGCTCGATCCCATCGTTGCGATCCGCCGCACCCTGACCCTGTCGCCCGACGAATCGGCGAGCGTGCAGATCATCTCCGGGGTCGCGGACACGCGCGAGGCCGCACTGGCCCTGCTGGAGAAATACTGCGACCGCCACTTCGTCGAGCGCGCGTTCGAGATGGCCTGGTTCCAGAGCCAGGAGGTGCTGCGCCACCTCAACGCCACCGAAGCCGATGCGCAGCTCTATGGCCGCCTGGCCAACTCCGTGATCTACGGCAATGCCCTGCGCCGCGCCGCGCCCAGCGTCATTGCCCGCAACCAGCTGGGGCAGTCCGGGCTGTGGCGCTTCGGCATCTCGGGCGATCTGCCGATCGTCAAGCTGCGCATCGGCAACCTCAACCGCATCGACCTGGTCAAACAGGTGCTGCAAGCGCATGCCTACTGGCGCATGAAGGGCCTGGCCGCCGACCTGGTGATCGTGAACGAGGATTTCTCGGGCTACCGGGCGACGCTGCAGGACCTGATCATGGGGCTGATCAACGCGGGGCCCGAAGCGCAGGTGATCGACAAGCCGGGCGGGATCTTCGTGCGCCGCGCCGAGGAGCTTTCGGAGGACGAGCGGGTGCTGCTGCAGACGGCCGCCCGCATCGTCTTCAGCGATACCGCCGAGACCCTGATCGAGCAGGTGGATCGCCGCGTGTCGGCAGAACGTGCGTCGGACCGTCTGGAGCCCACGCAGCCGATCGTCGACGAACCGGTTTACCCCCTGGCCGCGCGCGAACGTATATTCAACAACGGCCTCGGCGGCTTCACCCCCGATGGCCACGAATACGTCATCACCCTCGAACCTGGCCAGAACACGCCGGCGCCGTGGGCCAACGTGATCGCCAGCCCGCACATCGGCACGGTCGTCAGTGAAAGTGGCAGTGCGTACACTTGGGCGGAAAACGCGCACGAGTTCCGGTTGACCCCCTGGCACAATGATCCGCTCTCCGACAGTAGCGGCGAGGCGCTCTATATCCGCGACGAGCAAACAGGTGCATTCTGGTCGCCGACGCCGCTGCCCGCCCGCGGCCGCTCCGGTTATGTGTGCCGGCACGGCTTCGGCTACAGCGTGTTCGAACATTACGAGGCCGGCATCGCCTCGGAACTGTTCACCTACGTTGCCATGGACGCAGCGGTGAAGTTCGTGGTGGTCAAGCTGCGCAACCCGTCGCAGCGTGCGCGCAGTCTGTCGTTGACCGGGTATTGGGAACTGGTGCTCGGCGAGTGGCGACACGCCAATCTGATGCACATCGTCACCGAAACGGATCCGCACACTGGCTCGCTGTTTGCCCGCAATGCCTACGGCCGCGAATGCGCCAATCGGGTGGTGTTTGCCCACGTCAGCGAGCGCGAGCGGTCGGTAAGCGGAAACCGCACCGAGTTCATCGGCCGCAACGGCTCGCTGGCCAGCCCGGCAGCGATGCGCCGCAAGCGCCTGTCGGGCAGGACCGGGGCCGACCTCGATCCGTGCGCCGCGATTCAGGCTCGCATCGAACTGGCCGCAGGGCAGGAACGCGAGATTGTCTTTGTCTTTGGCGCGGCCCGCGACGCCGGCGAGGCGCGGCAGTTCATCCAGCGTTTCGGCGCGCGCGCGGGCGCGCGGCAGGCGCTGGAAGCGGTGTGGGAACACTGGAACCACACCCTGGGGACGGTGAACGTGGACACGCCCGACCCTGCGCTCAACGTGCTGGCCAACGGCTGGCTGGTTTATCAAACGATATCGTGCAGGCTGTGGGGGCGCAGCGGCTATTACCAGTCCGGCGGCGCCTACGGTTTCCGCGACCAATTGCAGGACACCCTGGCGCTGGTCCATGCGACGCCGTGGCTCGCCCGCGAGCAGTTGATCCGCTGCGCCGGGCGCCAGTTCCTCAAGGGCGACGTACAGCACTGGTGGCATCCGCCCAATGGGCAGGGTGTGCGCACCCATTTCTCCGACGACTATCTGTGGTTACCGTATGCCACCTGTCGTTATGTGCGGGCGACCGGCGACACCGGCGTGCTCGACGAGTCCATCCATTTCCTGGAAGGCCGCGAGCTGTATGCGGAAGAGGAGGCCTACTACGACCAGCCGCAACGCTCGCCCGAAGCGGCCAGCCTGTATGAGCACTGCGTGCGCGCCATCAAGCACGGCTTGCGTTTCGGCATCCATCATTTGCCGCTGATGGGCTGCGGCGACTGGAACGACGGCATGAATCTCGTCGGTCGAGACGGGAAGGGCGAGAGCGTGTGGCTGGCGTGGTTTCTGTATGAGAACCTTGAGTCATTCGCCAGCCTCGCGGGTAGCCGGGGCGACACGGCCTTTGCCGAGCTGTGCAGCGCACAGGCGGCGCAGCTGCGCAGCAACATCGAGAAAAATGCCTGGGACGGCGCCTGGTACCGGCGCGCCTGGTTCGACGATGGCACCCCGCTGGGCTCGTCCAGCAACGACGAATGCCAGATCGATTCGATCAGCCAGAGTTGGGCGGTCATCTCCAGCGGCGGTGACCCGGAGCGCGCGCGCCAGGCGATGATGGCGGTCGACCAGCGTCTGGTGCGACGCGACAAGCAGATCATCCAGTTGCTCGATCCACCCTTCGACAAATCAGACCTCGAGCCCGGCTACATCAAGGGCTACATCCCCGGCGTGCGCGAGAACGGCGGCCAATATACCCATGCCGCGATCTGGACCACGATGGCGTTTGCCATGCTGGGCGACACGCAACGCGCGTGGGAATTCTTTGCCATGCTCAACCCCGTCCATCACGGCAGCACGCCCGAGGCCATCGAACGCTACAAGGTCGAGCCCTACGTCATGTGCGCGGACATCTATGGCGTGTCGCCGCACACCGGCCGCGGCGGCTGGACCTGGTACACCGGTGCGGCGGGCTGGATGTACCGGCTGACCGTGGAAACCCTGCTGGGATTGCAACTGGAAGTGGACCATCTGCGCATCGCGCCGTGCGTCCCTGCGGATTGGGATTCCTACAAAATCCACTACCGCTATCGCGACACCGTCTACCACATCACGGTCAAGCGTGTTGGCGAACCATCGGCGCAGGGCGCCCGCGTGACCGTGGACGGCACCGAACGTCCCGACACACGTATTCCGCTGGTCGACGACCGCCGGGAGCACTTCGTCGAGGTGAAGCTGGGCTAAAGATAAAGGCCCGCGAAAGAGCAATTCCGTAGCACCGGAGGCGTAGGCTCAGGGGCGATCCAATGCAGAAAGTTATTCTTTCGCGAGTCCTAAAGCATCCTGTGTGCCAGGGAACCGCCAGCATGGTTCCGGAATCTTCCTGGTTCGTGCCAGATACTGAGGGTGTCGGGATCGCTCACGAGGCCACCTCACCGGTCTTGCCGGAACGGTCGGCCTCTATACCTTGCGCCCGCGCGGCTGGATGACGACCTCCAAACCCAGGGTACGCAGCGCCTTCAGGACCTTGCCGCGCTCGAACTCGGACAAAAAGCGCGTACTCAGGTTGCCGAGCCCGGAGACTGTCTCCAGCGTCAGGCGCCGCTGCTCATGCGTTAAGTCGCGTGAAATATCACGTACGGTAATATAACGACGAACTACAGAATCCACAATAGCCTGAAAATGTTAACGATTCTAAGCGTTAAACCGCTTAACGCACAGAACAATGAACATAAAGGTTAATGTTCCGACGGGGATGCTCCAGGAGCATTGTTTTAATGTTCATTATTATATACACTATGTCGCATAGTGACCATAAAGATGGACGAGACATGAGAAAAATGCAGCTGGACTTGATGATGCCAATTTCGGTGAGACGGGCGGTGCATAAGCTTGGACAGGATATCCGTGATGCCCGGCTCAGGCGGCGTATTCCTACGACCGTCATGGCCGAGCGCGCCTCCATCAGTCGCACGACCCTGAACAAGGTGGAAAAGGGCGATCCCGGCGTGGCGCTGGGTAACTACGCCAATGTGCTCTTCGTCCTGGGGATGGCGGAGCGCTTGGGCGACCTGGCGGATGTCAAGACGGATACGGTGGGCCTCGAACTCATCGATGCACGCTTGCCGCAACGTATCTGCAGGCCTCGCCAGAATATGTCCGGGCGCAAGTCGCCCCCATCCGGACCAAAGAGTGCAACGCTGCTGAATGCGGAGGACAGCGATGGATCGATCTGAGCCGGAATCCGTCATGGCCGGGCAGGGACGCCATGTCGTCCGCACCACCCTGATCGGCTTCTTCACAGTCGCGCCCTTGTGGGTGACCTGGTTGGTGTTCGACTTTCTGCTCGGCATCCTCGCCAGTATTGGCGCGCCGCTGCTGCGCACTGCCGCCGGCATGGTCATGCCGTTTTCCGTGACGCTGGCGAACTGGCTGCTCGATTCGGATTTCCAGAAACTCGTCGCTGTTCTGCTCACGCTGGGCGCGCTGTATGGCATCGGCCTGCTGGCATCGGTGGTGCTCGGGCGGAAGCTCATCGGTGCCATGGAATCGCTCCTGGCGCGCCTGCCACTGGTGCAAACCATTTACAACGGCACCAAGCGCTTCCTGCACACTTTGCGCAAGCCTCCGGTCTCGGGACAGCGTGTGGTCTTGATCAGCTTTCCGACGCCGGGGATGAAGGCCATGGGCTTCGTCACCAAGATCATGCACGACACCGACACGGGGCGCGAGCTCGCCGCCGTCTATGTGCCGACCTCGCCGAACCCGACCTCGGGCTACATCGAGATCGTGCCGCTGGCGGATGTCGTACAAACCGACTGGAGCATGGAGGAAGCGATGAGTTTTGTAATGACCGGCGGCGCGAATGCACCCGACCACGTGCGCTATCAGGCGGACAGTGGAGCGCCGACCGGAAAAGTCGGCGCTGGCGGGACGGCGACAGACGGATCGGCCCCATCGTCGGGGACGGGGGCATGACGCGCACGCTACTCCCTGCGCGGTGGCCTGTTCGCCCTGCTTTGGTGGGCGTTCTCGGAAGGACGAGGCGACCATCTGGCCATTGGGCAGCGTCGCCATCGCGGCGGCCACGTCGACCAGCGCCGTCCTGCTGCCACCTGTAAAACATCGTATTCGTATCGTTGCGCTGGTGCGTTTCCTCGCTTTTTTTATCGGGAACTCGGTGTCCGGTGGCGCCCAGGTGGCGCTGCGTGGCCGGAAGGCATTGCAGCCGGGTATGCTGGCGCTACCGGTTAAATTGCCCCCGGCGGACCGCGCGTGCTGCTGGTCAATACGCTGGGATTGATGCCTGGCACGCTGAGCGTTGATCTTGCTGGCGATACCCTGCATCTGCATGTCCTCGATGAGCGCCTGCCCATCTCCACCGAGGTGCAGGCGCTGCGAAGATGTGATTGCACGCATGTTCAGGGAGGCAGCATGACCGGACTCGAAGGGCCGATCGCCGTATTCCTGCTGGCAAATCTCGTCGTTGCCCTGCTGGCGGCGACGCGCGGCGCTATGACCACGTGATTGCCCTGCGCGCCGTGGAGACCGTGGACTTTATGACTGCCCACTGGGCGCACCTGCCCTATGACGTGCTCGACACCATCTCCACCCGCATCATCAACGAAGTGCCCGGCGTCAGCCGCGTGGTCTATGACATTTCCGGCAAGCCGCCCGCAACAATAGAGTGGGAGTGATCACCCAGCTCTGGGATGGATGTACCCACAATGACCTGGGCGTGTGCGTCATCGGATGCTGTCCTGCACTTCCTGCCTTGCTCCACAGTTCGTAGAAATTTCCGCTGTACGGTGCGCGCAGGTGTACCTTGCGGAAACTTCTTGCCGCAGGGCGCTCGGGAAGGGGCGCCGTGTTCCGGGTTTTCGCCAATAACACTCTCATGCCAGACAATAAAAACAACGAGATAGATGAAACCCCCGTCTTGCGATGGTATCGGGAATGAAAATTGCGTAAGTCTCTAAAGCAACGGGATTTCACAATAAATATTTGGGTGGTGTCATGCGAATCAAGCTGCAAGAGATCAAAAAATCCACCGTCATCGGGCTTTTCGGCGGCGGTGTACTGGTGCTGGGCATGATGCTGTTGTCCCCGGAGCATATAGGCGCATTCTTCAACATCCCCGGCCTGCTGGTAGTGATTGGCGGCACACTGGCCGCGACCATGGTGAGTCGGCCGATTCGGGATGTAATCCGGGTGCTGCGCAGCCTGCCAGAACTGGCTACCGATGACCATCCAAATGTTGAGGACGAGATCGAGCAATTGCTGCGGGTCGCTGAAAGATACCGGCACGGCAATATCCGGGCCGCCGAAAAAGAACTGGCCTATATCAGCAACCCGTTTTTACGTAGCGGGATACAACTGGTCATCGACAGGGACCCGCTGCAGAATCTGACCAAGGTATTACAGTGGCGCATCACAGGGTTGCGTGTGCGCGAACAGGCGGATGCCCAGATTCTGCGCACGATGGCCACCCTGGCCCCGGCCTTCGGCATGCTGGGTACCCTGTTCGGTCTGGTGCATATGCTGTCCGGGCTCGGCCACAGTGGTCTGGAGGAGATTGGTGCCACCATGGCGTTCGCCATGGCAGCCACATTGTACGGTCTGCTTGCCGCCAATCTGGTGCTGAAGCCATTGGCCATCAAAATGGAGCGACGCACCCAGCAGCGCCTGGTCGCCATGCACATGCTGCAAGAAGGCATCTTGCTGTTGTATGACCGGCAACATCCGGTGCTGATTCGTGAGGCTTTGGATGCCTACCACTCGCATCATGAGGACGCGTCATATCAACTCACCAAGCTGGCCCTGGTGAATGCTGCCTGAAGCCGGTCGCTGAGATGACTCAGGTGACCATAATGCATCAGCTTGCCCCCATACCGCAGAGGGCTGTCACGCCATCGTCACGTGCACCAATGCGTTATGCCGATACGCAATCGGCACACGATGTCTTTGCCTCGGTAGAAGGCAGCCTGAACCAGACAGGTGAGGATGAGGTATGGATGATCAGCTACATGGACATCATGACCTTGCTGCTTACCCTGTTTGTCCTGCTGCTTGCCTATGCCCATATGGAATCGGTGTCAGGCCCGGTGAGCGAGCAGACCCAGATTCCGACACACAACGCCTACCCCGCTGCGCTGCCTGCTGCACAACCGCTGCTCACCTCCATCGAGCAGATTTCACTGCCCATGGCAGGCATCGGTGTGGCGCAGCGATCCTATATCGCCCTGCCGGAGAACGTTGCATCGCAACCGGTGGTGGTACCGCTACAGGCAGAGCCTGAGGCGCCCCTGCTACAGACCGAAGACTCGCAGATCGCCGTGCTGAAAGAGACCTCTCCCTTGCTCCTGGCAGAGGCCAGTCCCGTCGAGCAGCCAGCAGATACCTCGGATACGGTAACCCTCCGCAACAGCTTTCTCGAAACTATTCAGGCCAGTGCGCTCGGCGATCGCATTGAAGTGACTACGCATCAAAACAGCATTAATCTGGAAATCAGCGATAACATCCTGTTCGAGCCGGGCAGTGCTGCGCTGAAGCCGTTCGGCCAACAACTGCTGAATGAACTGGCGGTGCTGCTTGTAAACCAGCCCTATGCGGTATCGGTCGAAGGGCATACCGATAACGTCCCCATCGAAAATATACGCTTTGCATCAAACTGGGAGCTGTCCAGCACGCGGGCAACCAATGTCACGCGCTATTTGATCGATCATGGCATCACTGCCGGCCGGTTACGCGCCATTGGTTATGCGGACACACGCCCGCGCACGGATAACATCACAGTAGAAGGTCGTTCACGCAATCGCCGCGTGTCGTTGATTCTGCAACTACCGCAAGGGCAGGAAATCGCCGACACCAGTGCACCCGCTGCGGCTTGATGCCGGAGTGGGTACACCCCGTGTAAGCGCACGATGACACGCTGACGGTTAGGTGCGAAAATGGCCTGCCATACAGGCCTGCTGACGGTATTCATCTGCATGAGCACAATAAAATCCGGCAATCCGGCGGCTTCTGACAGCGACTGGATGCAGCACGCCCTCCTGCTTGCCGACCGCGCCCAGCAGGAGGGCGAGGTGCCGGTGGGTGCAGTGCTGGTGCTGAAGGGTGAACTCATCGCCGAAGGCTGGAACCGCCCCATCGCCGCGCACGACCCCACCGCCCACGCCGAGATCATGGCGCTGCGTGCAGGTGCAGCCAGGCTCGGCAACTACCGCCTGAGCGACACCACGCTCTACGTCACGCTGGAGCCGTGCGTGATGTGCGCGGGCGCTATGGTGCACGCCCGCATCCAGCGGCTGGTGTTCGGCGCGCACGACCCCAAGGCCGGGGCCATTGTCAGTGTCTTCAATATTCTGGATTCCACCCGGCTCAATCACCGCGTTGAACATGCGGGTGGGCTGTTGGCGGAGGAGTGTGGTGCTATCTTGTCGCGCTTTTTTGAGGCAAGGCGTAAGAATTCGTCAGCGTAGCCAAGAAAAATATAAACGCAATCCGGGAATTAAAGTCGCCTCCCAGACTGCACTCCGCTACATCTCTGCTTGTTTTCCCATGTGATTTTTATCCAAGCATCTTATTGGATCGCCGGCAATTGAAAAGCTCGTTCTGATATTCAATATTGGTGATAACTGATCGAAGTAGGATCTTTACTCGTTTATCCAAGTTGCTTCCCGGAAGATAATCGGCTGTTGCAATAAAGTGTACACGCCCGGCCTTTAGTAGCTTCTTGCACACAGCCAGGCCTTTCTTAGAGTTCTTTTTATATACAGCTATCGTGTTACCTCCGCTACTTCTTGTGACAGCCATACTTGGTACATCTGTAATCCCATCTCCAATATAGATGATGTTGGAAAACGGGATTGGCCGTAGTCCTTCAGGCATATGTTCGTTGATGCTCTCTCCGAGGCTTTCCTTGCCTTTATTGATGCGAAACAAGTATTGAGTCTTGGTCGTATCTGTAATTAATATTTTAGGGAAGGTGGCCCGATCATGATGATCGAAGTGATATTCTGAAGCGTATACTCTTGAGAAGTGTTTTCTGATAGATGTCCCATCGATTATTTCTTTAAGCCCGGCGGATACGATGTAGTGCTTTATTTTTATTCGACCTTTACCTTCTGTAGCTACAAAATCGTTGACACGGCTGAACCACTCATCGACACCAGGGAAATACTTAATGTCACTTCCCATTTTCTTGAGGTCATTCAGGCCGATGTGTATGTCAGCATCTTCCGCCTTCTCTAACAAAAGTCGCATATAAACTAGCATTGATTCTGATACTGTATCGCTAGACTTGAGATCTACTTCTTGCCAAAACTTATCCGGTTTTATATTGATCTTTGGTAGGACAGTGTATTCCTGCATGGGCTGGGGAGAGAGGGTGCCGTCGAAATCGTAAATGATGGCGATTGTGTTCTGGAAAAACTTTTTCTGTTTTGACATATTCCCTCCAGTGAGATTATGCGGCATAGCTTATTCCGGTAACTGGCAGTGTGTGGGTTTATCGTTCTCACTGCTGCAACACGTATTTTTCATATGAATCCTTCAAAGCGCCCTGCGGGTCATATTTGTGCTTTGGCTGAGTGTCCGCCGGCCTGTTGCATATTTGCCAGAGCTCCTCGGGCTCGTAGTGGGCGTCCGAGTAGGGCGATTTGATGCCGCCCAGTTTATCCACTGTGCGCTCGGGTGGCGGGTTTTGTCTTGCTAGTGCTTGAGAAAGGGTGTTGGGAAAAGATGTTTGGTCGGGGCGAGAGGATTTGAACCTCCGACCACCTGAACCCCATTCAGGTGCGCTACCAGGCTGCGCTACGCCCCGTGTGTATTGATCTGCTGCAAGGCAGGTTACTGCTGCTGGGTACCTCTCAAAATGCGTCTTTTGCTTCAATACTGCGTTGCAGCTTGTCTCCGCTGCCCACATACTGACGTGTATGCTGCGCTGCTCGCCTGCGCTGTGCCTTGTCTTGAAGCAAAATCCATCATTTTTAGAGATGCCCAGTTGTGGCGGGAATAAATGCCGGGGTGCACATGATACCGCAGAATGCGCCGTGCCGGAATGAGGTCGCGCTATTTCAGGGTGTCGAGCAGCTTCATGATGTCTTCCAGCTCGGTGCGTAACTGGAGCAGGAGCTGCTTGTTTTGAGGCTTTGCTGCTTTCTGTTGCCCAAGGCCGGGGCCCAGGTCCAGATCGAGGGCGTCGTTGCTGTTGCCGGTCAGGCGCAGGCGGGCGCCGCCGATGGTAAAGCCGTGTTCGTACAGCAGGCTGCGTATCTGCCGGATAAGCAATACGTCATGGCGCTGGTAGTAACGGCGGTTGCCGCGGCGTTTGATGGGCTTGAGTTGCGGGAACTCCTGCTCCCAGTAACGCAGCACGTGCGGTTTGACCGCGCACAATTCGCTGACTTCACCGATGGTGAAATAGCGCTTGCCGGGGATGACCGGCAGCTCGTTGTTATGGCTTGCTTCGAGCATAGGCCTCGACCCGCGCCTTCAGTTTCTGCCCCGAGCGGAAGGTAACCACGCGCCGGGCAGTGATGGGGATTTCCTTGCCGGTCTTGGGGTTGCGCCCCGGCCGACTGTTTTTGTTGCGCAGCACGAAGTTGCCAAAACCGGACAGCTTGACCATGTCGCCTTGCTCCAGCGCGCTGCGGATTTCCTCAAAGAACATCTCGACGATTTCCTTGGCTTCGCGCTTGTTAAGCCCAAGCTCTTCAAACAGTTTGTTGGTCATTTCGACCTTGGTCAGGGCCATCTGTCGTTAGTCTCTTAGTGTTGCACCTAGTTGTTGTTGTAGGGTGCCCATCACCTGGTCCAGGGCGGCGGTGACTTCCTCGTCCGTTAGAGTGCGCGAAGACGCCTGCAAGGTCAAGCCCAAAGCGAGACTTTTTCTACCTGAATCAACACCTTTACCGCGATAGACGTCAAACAACTGGATGTGCCTGACCAGTTCCGGCGCGGCTCCGGCGGCACAGGCCTGCACTTGGGCCGCCGAGACGGCCTCGTCCACTACGATGGCGATGTCGCGCCGTATGGCCGGGAACTTCGACAGCTCGCGGAAGGCGGGCAGGCGGGCCTGCTGCAGCAGGTCAAGGCTCAGCTCAAACACATAGGCGGCCTGATCCAGCCCCAGCGCGCGTGCCACAGCAGGGTGCAGCGCCCCGAGCCAGCCTACCGCCTGCGCGTGGCGCCAGAGGCGTGCGCTCTGGCTTGGGTGCAGGGCAGGGTGGGCGGCGGTCTCGAAGCGGTAGGCGCCGGTATCCCCACCCAGTGCCAGCAAGGCCTCAACGTCGCCCTTGAGATCATAGAAATCGACGGTCTGTTGCGGTTGCGCCCATTGCTCCGGGGCAAGGCTGCCGGTGAGGATGCCAGCGATAACCCTTTCTTGTTTAACGTCATTGTCTTGAGCGATAAATCTGAGACCGGACTCAAATAGCCGTTGTCGGCTGTGCTGGCGGTTCAGGTTGTGGTGTAACACGTTGAGCAGGCCGCACCAGAGCGTGGTGCGCATCACCGACATCTCGGTGGAGATGGGGTTGGCCAGCGGCAGGGGCGGGGTGGCCGGGTCGAGCTGGCGTTGCAGCTCGGGCGCCACAAAGCTGTAAGTCACGACCTCCTGGTAGCCACGGTCGACCAGCGCATGGCGCAGACGGGACAGCGAGAGCATGGCCTCCGGTGCCGGGTGCATGTGCAGGGGGGCCTGATGTGCACGTGCAGGCAGGTGCTGGTAGCCGTGCAGGCGTGCCACCTCCTCAATAAGGTCAACTTCCAGCGCGATGTCGAAGCGGTAAGGAGGTGGTGTGATGCGCCAGCCGTCTGCGGTGGTGTCGACCTGCATCTCCAGCCGGGTGAGCAGGCGTGCAACATCTTCTGCGGGCAGCGCGAGGCCGAGTACCTGCTGCAGTCGCTTGGCCCGCAGGGGGATGGCGGCAGGGGCAGCCTGCCGGGCTACACCGGCTTCAATCACCGGCCCCGCCTTGCCGCCGCCGATCTCCAGCAGCAGCGCGGTGGCGCGCTCCAGGGCGCGGCGTTGCAGGGTGGGGTCTACCCCGCGCTCGAAGCGGTGGGATGACTCGGTGCGCAGGCCATAGGCCCGTGCGCGGCCGGCCACGGCCTGCGGGGTGAAGTAGGCGCTTTCCAGAAACAGGCTGTCGCTGGCCCCATCAATGGCGGCGTCCAACCCGCCCATGATGCCTGCGATGGCCTGCGGCTGGGCCTCATCGGCGATGACCAGGGTATTGTCATGCAGCGTGACCTGCTGTCCGTCCAGCAGGGTAATGGCTTCGCCTGCGCGTGCGCGTCGCACATGGATGCTGCCGCGCAGGCGGGTGAGGTCGAAGGCGTGCATGGGCTGGCCAAGCTCCAGCAGCACGTAGTTGGTCACATCGACCACGGCATTGATGCTGCGCAGACCGCTGCGCCGCAGCCGCTCCTGCATCCACAGCGGCGTGGGGACGCTGCGGTCAATGCCGCGCAGCACGCGCCCGGCGTAGCGCGGGCAGTCGTCAGGCGCCTCGATAATGACTTCGATCTGGTCGGTAATGCTGGCGGCAACGGCCTCGGTGGGCGGCGGGGTGAGCGCAAGCTGGTTCAGTGCGGCAACCTCGCGCGCGATGCCAGCCACGCTCAGACAGTCGCCCCGGTTGGGGGTGATGCTGACGTCGAGGCTCATGTCATCGAGCCGCAGATAGAGATACACGTCCTCACCCAGCCGCGTGTCCAGCGGCAACACCAGCAGGCCTTCGGAGGCCTCGGCCAGACCCAGCTCAGTGGCTGAACACAGCATGCCGTAGGAGTCGACGCCGCGCAGTTGTGCCTGTTGAATCAGTTTGCCGCCGGGCAGCTCTGCCCCCACCATCGCCACCGGCACGCGCAGACCCGCCCGCACATTGGCCGCACCGCACACAATGCTGAGCGGTGTGCCGGTACCAATATCCACCGCGCATACCTGAAGCTTGGTCGCTTTGGGGTGCGCCACCACGCTGAGTACTTCGCCCACCACCACGCCGGCAGAAATCGGTGCGACCGGTGTAACTGATTCCACTTCCAGCCCGGCGAGCGTCAGCTGCTCGGCCAGCTCGGCGCTCGACAGCGCCGGGTTGACCCATTCACGTAACCAGTGTTCGCTGAATTTCATCGGAATTGCTGCAAGAAACGCAGGTCGTTTTCGAAAAACAGGCGGAGATCATTCACGCCATAACGCAGCATGGCCAGGCGCTCGACGCCCATGCCGAAGGCGAAGCCGGTGTAACGCTCGTTGTCGATGCCGACATGCGAGAAGACGTTGGGGTGCACCATGCCGCAGCCCATCACCTCCAGCCAGCCGCTGTGGCCGCAGACACGACAGCCCGCGCCGCTGCACATCACGCACCGGATATCCACTTCGGCCGAGGGTTCGGTGAACGGGAAGTAGGAAGGGCGAAAGCGCACCGCCAGGTCGTCACGCTCAAAAAAGTGATGCAGGAAATCATCCAGCAGGCCTTTCAGATCGACGAAGCTCACGCCCTCGTCCACCATCAGGCCTTCAACCTGGTGGAACATGGGTGTGTGGGTGAGGTCGGAATCGCAGCGGTAGACGCGCCCCGGCGCAATCATGCGCAACGGCGGCGGTGTCTGTTTCATCGCATGGACCTGCACCGGCGAGGTGTGGGTACGCAACAGGGTTTGACCTGAGCCGAAGCGCAGAGTGCTGGCGTCGAAATAAAAAGTGTCATGCATGTCGCGCGCAGGGTGTTCGGCAGGAATGTTGAGCGCCTCGAAGTTGTGGTAGTCGTCTTCGATCTCGGGGCCTTCGACGATATCGAAGCCGAGCCGCGTGAACAGTGTGTTGATGCGGGTCAGGGCGCGGGTGACGGGATGCAGCCCGCCGCCAGTTTGGCCGCGCCCCGGCAGGGTGACGTCGAGCGCGGCGTCCGCCAGCCGTGCATCCAGCGCAGCAATCTCCAGCGCTTCGCGGCGTGACTCGATGGCTGCCTGCACGGCCTGCTTGGCCTGGTTGACGGCCTGCCCGGCCTGTGGCCGTTGCTCGGGCGCCAGTGTGCCGAGTTGCTTGAGATACTCGGTGAGCACGCCCTTCTTGCCCAGATAGTGCACGCGCAGGTTCTCGAGGGCAGGCAGCCCGGTGGCGGCGGCAACCGCCTGCTGTGCCTCAAGCACGATGTTGTTTAGGTCTTTGTTCACCTGCTGCTCCCTACATAGCACCATAAATCTACTGCGCGTCTTTGATACGGGTGCGCGCGGTGCTCGGAATCCGGGGCCGCGCAGCGGCAGACTGTTACGCACACTCCGGTTCCTGTGCTCCGCCACCCCCGCCTGAAATCCGCTCGCTACGATTTCTGGCGCTATGTATAAACAAAAAGGGGAAAGGCCGGACGGCCTTTCCCCTATCTGACACGGTACAGCTGCTTGGCGCTCAGTGCGACAGGGTGTGGGCCTTGGCCTTCTCCGCCAGCGCAGCAAACGCGGGCTTGTCGTGCACGGCGATGTCGGCCAGCACCTTGCGGTCGAGGTTGATCATGGCCTTGGTCAGGCCATTGATGAACAGGCTGTAGGACAAACCGCACTCACGTGCAGCGGCGTTGATACGGGTGATCCAGAGCGCGCGGAACTGACGCTTGCGCTGCTTGCGACCGATGTAGGCGTACTGGCCGGCCTTGATGACGGCCTGCTTGGCAACGCGGTAGATTTTGCTGCGTGCGCCGTAATAGCCCTTGGCTTGATCAAGAACTTTCTTGTGTCGGCGACCGGCGGTAACGCCGCGTTTTACTCTTGGCATGACGAATAACCTCTATGAATTACGATGCATCAATAAACAAAATTACATTTCCAGTTACGTCCCCGTCCCTTGTTTAGGGGGTGGGACAGGGTGGGGATAGAGTAAACAGGGTTTTCATCAGGAGCCCCACCATAATTAAAGTATTTAGCCTTAACTTTATAACTCCTGATTAACTGAACGGCAGCAGACGGCGCAGGCCGGGTACATCCGACTTGTCTACCATCTTGCTGTGACGCAGGTGACGCTTGCGCTTGGTGCTCTTCTTGGTAAGAATATGATTCAGGTGCGACTGGCCGTGCTTGAAGCCGCCCGAAGCCGTGCGCTTGAAGCGCTTGGCTGCACCGCTGTTGGTTTTCATCTTCGGCATGACTGCTATTCCTTAAACATTCAAATTTAACGCTTGGGCCCGACCAGCATGATCATCTGGCGCCCTTCCATGCGCGGGAACTGCTCCACGACTCCTATTTCTGCCAGATCGGACTCAATCCGCTTGAGCAATTTCACGCCCAGTTCCTGATGGGCCATTTCACGGCCGCGATAGCGCAGCGTGATTTTGGCCTTGTCGCCCTCGCCCAGGAAGCGGGTCAGATTACGCAGCTTGACCTGGTAATCGCCTTCTTCCGTACCGGGGCGAAACTTCACTTCCTTGATCTGAATCTGCTTCTGTTTCTTTTTCGCGGAGTGTCGCTTCTTGTTCTCCTCGAACAGAAATTTGCCGTAATTCATGATGCGGCACACCGGAGGGTCTGCGGTGGGCACGATCTCTACCAAGTCGAGTTCGGCTTCGAGGGCTAGTTTTTGCGCCTCGTCAATCGGCACGACACCAATCTGTTCTCCCTCTTTCCCGATCAAGCGCACTTCTGATGCGCTTATGTTTTCATTCAGACGGGTCTGTTTATCAGCAGCAATAAGTTTAATCCTCCAAAACTGCAAGACCGCGGCGCGCGATGTTGGATCGGAGTCGATCCGTAAAGATCTCAAGCGACATTACGCCGAGGTCTTTACCGCTTCGCGTGCGCACGGCCACAGTGTTATTTTCCACTTCACGGTCACCCGCCACCAGCAGGTAGGGGATACGTTGAAGTGTGTGCTCACGGATTTTAAAGCCTATCTTCTCATTTCTCAAGTCCGATTTTACCCTTAGGCCCTGTTTTTGCAGGATTTCCGTGCATTTTTTTGCGTAAGCTGCTTGATTGTCCGTGATATTCATGACCACGGCCTGCTGCGGGGCAAGCCAGGGGGGCAGGCCGCCGGCGCTGTCCTCGATCAGAATGCCGATAAAGCGCTCGAGTGAGCCCAGAATGGCGCGGTGCAGCATCACCGGCACCTGTTTGGAGCCGTCTTCGGCGATGTAGTGGGCCCCGAGGCGGCCCGGCATGGAGAAATCCACCTGGATGGTGCCGCACTGCCACACCCGGCCGATGCTGTCCTTGAGCGAAAACTCGATCTTGGGGCCGTAGAACGCGCCTTCGCCGGGTTGCAGGTCCCAGGGCAGCTGCTTGGCGTTGAGGGCCTGCTCCAGCGCATGCTCGGCCTTGTCCCACACCTCGTCCGCGCCCACCCGGCTGGCTGGCCGGGTGGAGAGCTTGATGAGGATGTCCTTGAAACCAAAGTCGGCATACACCTGAAACAGCAGGTCGATGAAGGCCGATACCTCGTCCTGCACTTGGGCCTCGGTGCAGAAGATGTGGGCGTCGTCCTGTACGAAGTTGCGCAGGCGCATGAGGCCGTGCAGGGTGCCGGAGGGTTCGTTGCGATGGCAGGAGCCGAACTCGGCCAGCCGCAGGGGCAGGTCGCGGTAGCTTTTCAGGCCCTGATTGTAGATCTGCACATGGCACGGGCAGTTCATGGGCTTCACCGCGTAGTCGCGCTTCTCCGACTCGGTGGTGAACATCAGCTCCTTGAATTTGTCCCAGTGGCCGGACTTCTCCCACAGACTGCGGTCGACTACCTGCGGGGTGCGGATTTCCTGATAGCCGTGCCCGCGCAGCAGGGTGCGGATGTAGTTTTCCACCTCTTGATAAATGCGCCAGCCGTTGTCGTGCCAGAACACCATACCCGGCGCTTCCTCCTGAAAGTGGAACAGGCCGAGCTGTTTGGCCAGCTTGCGGTGATCGCGCTTTTCGGCTTCTTCCAGCCGGTGCAGATAGGCCTTGAGCTCCTTTTCGTTGAGCCAGGCGGTGCCGTAGATGCGTTGCAACATTTCGTTTTTGGAGTCGCCGCGCCAGTAGGCGCCAGCCAGCTTCATGAGCTTGAAGGCCTTGAGCTTGCCGGTGCTGGGCACATGCGGGCCACGGCACAGGTCGATAAAGTCGCCCTGCTGGTAGAGTGACAGTTGTTCCTGCGCCGGAATGCCCTCGATGATCTGCGCCTTGTATTCCTCGCCCAGTCCACGGAAAAAGGCAATCGCTTCCTCGCGTGACAGCACCGAGCGCGAGACCGACAGGTCGCGGGCGGCAATCTCCGCCATTCTGGCCTCGATGGCGGCGAGATCCTCCGGTGTAAATCGGTGCTCAAAGGCGAAGTCGTAATAAAAGCCGTCTTCAATCACCGGGCCGATGGTTACCTGTGCCTTGGGAAACAGCTCCTTCACCGCCTGGGCCAGCAGGTGCGCGGTGGAGTGGCGCACCACGTCGAGCGCCTCCGGACCCTTGTCGGTGACGATGGCCACGCTGGCATCGCGCTCAATCAGATAGGAGAGATCGACCAAGGTGCCGTCCACCCGTGCGGCAAGGGCGGCCTTGGCCAGGCCCGCGCCGATGGAGGCGGCGAGGTCTTTAACGCTGACCGGTTGGGGGAATTCACGCTGGCTGCCGTCGGGCAGAGTAACGATAGGCATAGCACATCCTTTTTTCAGTGGCGACCACTACCAAAGGCCGCATGATCAAGCTGCTGGCTTCTGTTCCCGCTACGGGTTTAGAAGGTTCCGGGTGTTAATGTTGGTAGGCGCGAGTGGGATCGAACCACCGACCACTACCATGTCAAGGTAGTGCTCTACCACTGAGCTACGCGCCTGCAAAGAGGGCGTAAAATACCACGTGCACCGGTATGGGTTCAACCTGAGCCGGGCAGGCCAAGCTGTGCCGCGTTCTCCAGATTGATCCAGCCGCGCTTACCGTCGATGTCTATCTCCAGCCACTTCACTGCGTCGATATCGCCTACCCACGGCAGTTCGCCGTCAGTGACGAGGTCGGCATTGGCGTAGGCGCGCAGATAGGTGACCCGGCTCTCGGCGGAGGCCTGCACCGTCTCGGTGACAGCACCTGCGGGCTTGTTGTACAACGCGATGCTGTTGCCTTCAGGCTGGGCACGCAGGTGTGCGGGCTGGTATTGCTCGACGGCAAGATAACGCTGTTTGCCGTAGTCGATAGTCAGCGCGTGTTGTGTGGCGTCGAATACAAACGGCAGCACCAGATCGTGATAGCCGGTCCACAAGCGCACATTGAGGCGCTTGTTGTGTGATGTGCCTGTCACAGGTGTGATGATCTCGCCGTTGATGCCGTCAAGCGGTGAGGTGACCTGGCGCAATTGGCGCTGGCTGTCGAGAGCGAAGAATCGGTAGTTGTGGAAGCCGGGGGTGGTCGGGTCGCAGCCATATTCGAGCAACAGGAAAGGCCGCCCGCCAAGCGTGCGCTGGCTGAGGTCGAGCACGCAGGGATTGATAAAGCCGCTCACATCCAGGCGTAGCGGGAAGCGCTGCTCATACAGTGGCTTGCCTTCGTCGTCGAGAAACTCCAGCACGCTGACGGCTTCACTGGCGCCACCTGTCACCGGGGTGTCCAGTCGGGCGACCTTCTTGCGCACGATGACGCTATAGTCCGGCGTGAACTGCATGATGGTGCCGGGGACATAGGCCTCGTGAAAACCCGGCGTGCTTTCGGCGGCAGGCTCGGCTGTGGTCTCTGTGATCATTTCGGTGACGGCTGCGCTTTCCTCTTCGTGGAGTGGCGCATCGTCAGCGACAGCAGTGACGGACATGGCAAGCGCAAGCACACAGGCCAGTGTGCGCAACGTGTTGTGTAGGCTCAGGGGTAGCGTCATGGTTAACTCACCTTTTTGTCTATTAGACCCAGCTGGTGTTCCTGCAGGGCGTGAATTTCGTCACGCAGCTTTGCTGCCTCTTCAAACTCAAGGTCACGCGCGTGTTTGTGCATCTGCTGTTCCAGTTGTTTGATCTTGCGTAGCACCTTTTCAGGCGAGAGCGCGGCGTACTCGATGATGGACTCTGCGACACGCGCATATTCGCGCGCAGGCAGGGGCGCGCCAGTGTAGGCCCCTTCCATGATGTCCTGCACGGCCTTTACGATGCCGCGTGGCGTGATGCCATGTTGCTTATTATAGGCGATCTGCTTTGTGCGGCGGCGATCTGTTTCGTCCAGTGCACGCTGCATCGAGCCCGTTACCTTGTCGCCATACAGGATGGCCTTGCCATTGATATGTCGTGCGGCGCGCCCCATGGTCTGGATCAGTGAGCGTTCGGAACGCAGAAAGCCCTCCTTGTCGGCGTCCAGTATCGCGACCAGCGATACTTCCGGCATGTCCAATCCCTCGCGCAACAAGTTGATACCGACCAGCACGTCGAACACGCCGAGGCGCAGGTCGCGAATGATCTCAACCCGCTCTACGGTTTCGATGTCCGAATGCAGATAGCGTACCTTCACGCCGTGTTCGTCGAGATATTCGGTGAGGTCTTCGGCCATGCGCTTGGTGAGCGTGGTCACCAGCACGCGCTCGTGCACCTGTACGCGTATATTAATCTCAGACAGTAAATCGTCCACCTGCCGGGTGGCTGGGCGCACTTCGGTGGCCGGGTCAATCAAACCGGTGGGGCGTACGAGTTGCTCCACGACGGCGCCCGAGTGCTCATACTCATAAAGCCCCGGGGTGGCAGAGACAAAAATCCGTTGTGGCGCTTGCTGCTCGAATTCTTCAAAACGCAGGGGCCGGTTGTCGAGCGCCACCGGCAGGCGGAAACCGTAGTTCACCAATGTTTCCTTGCGGGAGCGGTCACCCTTGTACATGCCGCCCAGTTGCGGCAGGGTGACATGGCTTTCGTCAGCGATCAGCAGCGCGTGCTGTGGCAGATAGTTCAGCAGGGTAGGCGGCGGTTCACCCGGCGCGCGTCCTGACAGGTAGCGCGAGTAATTCTCGATGCCGGAGCAGTAACCGATCTCGTTGATCATCTCGATGTCAAAGCGTGTGCGCTGTTCCAGGCGTTGTGCCTCAACCAGTTTGTTGGTGGCGTAAAATTCCTCGAGCCGGATGCGCAGGTCAACCTTCATCTGCTCGACCGCGCCCAGCATGATTGCGCGCGGCGTGACGTAGTGCGATTTGGGGTAAATGGTGAGGCGCGGCACTCGCCGCAGCACTTCACCGGTGAGTGGATCGAAATAGGCCAGCCCATCTATCTCGTCATCAAACAATTCGATCCGCACAGCCTCACGGTCGGATTCAGCCGGGAAGACATCAATCACATCGCCACGTACGCGGTAAGTAGTGCGGGTAAGGTCGATTTCATTGCGCGTGTATTGCAGCTCGGTGAGGCGGCGCAGGAGGTGACGCTGGTCGAGTTTGTCGCCACGCTTCAGGTGCAGCACCATGCCAAGGTAGGACTGCGGATCACCCAGACCGTAAATCGCCGATACGGTGGCGACGATGATGGTGTCTTCGCGCTCGAGCAGTGCGCGCGTGGCAGACAGGCGCATCTGCTCGATGTGCTCGTTGATGGAGGCGTCCTTCTCGATAAAGGTATCGGTGGAGGGGACGTAGGCCTCGGGTTGGTAGTAGTCGTAATACGATACAAAATACTCTACTGCATTTTCGGGGAAGAACTCGCGCATCTCGCCGTAGAGCTGGGCCGCCAGTGTTTTGTTGGGCGCTATGATCAGGGTTGGCCGCTGTACGTTCTGGATCACATTGGCAATAGTAAACGTCTTGCCAGAGCCCGTGACGCCCAGCAGGGTTTGCCCGAGCAGCCCCTGCTCAAGCCCGGCTGTCAGTTGTGCAATCGCTGCGGGTTGGTCGCCTGCAGGCGCGAACTGTGCATGGAGAATAAAACGTTGAGTGGATTCGCTCATGGGGCTTTCAGGGGGCGACGGCAATCCAGTATAGTACTCAGGCGCCCACAAAGTAATGCTTTCGGCATGACTTTGTGGGCGCCTGAGGGCCTGCTCCGCCCCCTGCACAGGCGGCGGGAATGTGGCCGGAAGTGCGGGTTGCTGATGGGTGTATGCGCAGATTTTGTAACCTTAAATATAAGAGTGAGGAATTCTGGTTTGGACGTGCAACTTTCGAAGCGGGCGGGGCTGATCAAGCCGTCACCGACGCTTGCTGTGACTGAGCGCGCTGCCGCGCTCAAAGCCCAGGGCAAGGACATCATCGGCCTGGGTGCGGGTGAGCCCGACTTCGACACGCCGGAACCTGTCAAGCAGGCGGCAATCAAGGCGATTGAGGCCGGGTTCACCAAATACACGGCGGTAGACGGCACGCCCGGCCTGAAGCAGGCCATCGTTGCCAAATTCCGGCGCGAGAACGGTTTTGACTACGGCCTCGACCAGGTGCTGGCGTCAGTGGGTGGCAAGCAGAGCTTCTACAACCTCGCGCAGGCCCTGCTCAACGCCGGCGACGAGGTGATCATCCCGGCGCCGTACTGGGTCTCCTACCCCGACATGGTGCTGCTGGCCGAGGGCGTGCCGGTGATTGTCTATGCGGGCATCGAGCAGCAGTTCAAGATCACGCCGCAACAACTCGAAGCCGCCATCACGCCGCGTACGCGGCTGTTTGTAATGAACAGCCCGTCCAACCCGACCGGCGCCACCTATACCCGCGCTGAACTGGAAGCGTTGGGCGCCGTGCTGCGCCGCCATCCTCAGGTGATGGTGGCAAGCGATGACATCTATGAGCATATCCTGCTGAACGACGTGCCGTTCTGCAATATCCTCAATGCCTGTCCGGAGCTGGCTGAGCGCACCATTGTCATCAATGGCGTGTCCAAGAGTTATTCCATGACCGGTTGGCGTATCGGCTATGCCGCCGGACCGAAACCACTCATCGCGATGATGAAGAATATCCAGTCGCAAAGCACCTCCAACCCCGCTTCTATTTCACAGGTGGCGGCGCAGGCGGCGCTGGAGGGCGACCAGTCATTCATGCAGGATTGGGTGCGGCAGTTCAGGGAGCGTCACGCATTCGTGCTGCAGGCATTGAATGCCATCAAGGGTGTGCAGTGCCTGCCTTCGACAGGCGCGTTTTACTCATTTCCCAGCATGCAGGGTGTGATCGACAACTTGCAGCTGAAAGACGATATTGCGCTGGCCGAGCTGCTGTTGAATGACATCGGTGTGGCGCTGGTGCCGGGATCAGCCTTCGGCGCGCCCGGCTACATGCGTCTGTCGTTTGCCACCAGCATGAAAAATCTGCACGACGCCCTGGATCGCATGCAAAAACTGCTGGGCACCGTGTAACCGCTTAAGCCAGTGCCTGTTGTGCCGTGGTAACGGCGACACCACGGGTGATGGGCGCCTTCAGCCGCCCCAGTGTTTCTTCCAGCGCGCCGAGGCAAAACAGTACATTGGTGGCGTTGCTGGCATAGCCCATGAGGCCGATGCGCCAGATTTTGCCGGCCATCACGCCGAGACCGGCGCCGATCTCAAGGTTGTAATCCTTCAGCAGCGCCGTCCGCACGGCGGCATCGTCCACGCCCTCCGGTATATAAATGGAGTTGAGTTGTGGCAGGCGTTCGCCTTCTTTCACCACAAATTTCAGGCCCATGGCTTCAGCACCCGCCTTCAGCGCCAGATGATTACGTGTGTGGCGCGCCCAGGCGGCTTCCAGCCCTTCGTCCTGCAAGATGACCAGCGCCTCGTGCAGGCCGTACAGCGCATTGATGGGCGCGGTGTGATGGTAGGCGCGTTTGCCGCTGCCCCAGTAGCCCATGACCAGCGTCAAATCCAGAAACCAGCTCTGTACCTTGGTTTTACGCGCCTTGACCTTTTCCACGGCGCGCTCGCTGAAGCTCACCGGTGACAGACCCGGAGTGCACGACAAGCACTTCTGCGAGCCGGAGTAGATGGCGTCTATGCCCCAGTCATCAACCTTCAGCATGGAGCCGCCGAGCGAGGTCACGGCATCGACGATGGTGAGGCAGCCCGCGCGGTGGGCGATCTCGACCAGGGTTTTGACGTCCGACAGTGCGCCGGTGGAGGTTTCCGCATGCACGAAGGCGACGACCTGGGTGTCGGGGTTGTTCTTGAGGGCGTGTTCCAGCTTGTTGGCGTCCACCGCGCTGCCCCAGGCGTCTTCGACCATCACCGGCGTGGCGCCGCAGCGCTCCACATTTTCCTTCATGCGGCCGCCGAACACGCCGTTCTGGCAGATCACGACCTTGTCGCCGGGCTCGACCAGATTGACGAAGCACATCTCCATGCCGGCCGAACCGGGTGCCGACACCGGCAGAGTCAACGGATTTTTGGTCTGGAAGGTGTACTGCAACAGCGCCTTCATCTCATCCATCATCGACACGAACACAGGATCGAGGTGGCCGATGGTGGGGCGCGACATCGCCTCCAGTATGCGCGGATTCACATCGGAGGGGCCGGGTCCCATCAGGGTACGTTTGGGCGGATGAAAGGATTTAATGGGTGCAGTCATGTGTGCAATCTCTGGGCTGAATTGGCGGTTATTGGCAAGACGTGCATGATATAGGAAAAGTCTGGGATAGCTACCTCAGCCGGCATCGATCAGCTCAATCCAGTGCTTCACCGGCACCCGTGCGCTGCCCTGCATGTGCGTGAGGCAGCCGATGTTGGCGGTAGCGATGCAGTCGGGTTCGCCGGACTGCAAGGCAGCAAGTTTGTTCGTCAACAACTGTTGCGACAACTCCGGTTGTAGCAGGGAATAGGTGCCCGCCGAGCCGCAGCACAGATGTGCATCGGGGACGTCTGTCGGCGTGAAGCCCAGCTTGCCGAGGATATTTGCCACTGCATCGGGCAGTTTCTGCGCGTGCTGCAAGGTGCAGGGCGTGTGACAGGCAATCTTTTTGGCTGTGGCGAGTGTGAGGGTACTGGTATCTTCCTGCATCAGTATTTCGCTGATGTCTCTGGTCAGCGATGAGATGCGCGCAGCCTTGTGCGCATAGTCCGGGTCGTTGCGCAGTAAATGGCCATATTCTTTTATCAGACTGCCGCAGCCGCTGGCGGTAATCACAATGGCCTCGGCGCCGCTTTCAATGTGCGGCCACCAGGCCGTGATGTTGCGGCGCATGAAATTCAATCCTTCATTGTCGGCGCCGAGGTGGTGACTGATGGCGCCGCAACAGCCTGCATTCTGCAGCCGCAGCAAGCTGATGCCGAGCCTGTCCAGCACGCGTGCAGCGGCGACGTTGATGTTAGGGGAAAGGGCAGGTTGTACGCAGCCGTCCAATACCAGCATGCGTCGCTGATGTTGCATGACGGGCCATGGCCCTGGCTTTTGGTGTGCTGGAATTGTTCGGCGTACAGTCGCGGGCAGCAAAGGTTTGAGCCAGCGTGCGAAATACAGCAGCAGGGCCGTGCGTGCAGTATGCGTCAGGATCAGGCGCAGCAGGCGGCGCTGCAAGCGCTCACGCCAGGGCCGCTGTACATGGTGTTCGAGAGCAGCGCGGCCGATATCTGCCAAACGCCCATATTGAACGCCGGAGGGGCAGGTGGTCTCGCAGGCACGACAGGTGAGGCAACGGTCAATGTGATTCTGGGTCTTGTGTGTGACCGGTGCGCCTTCGAACAGCGACTTGAGCAGGTAGATGCGCCCGCGTGGGCCATCCAGTTCGTCTCCCAGCAACTGATAGGTCGGGCAGGTCGCGTTGCAAAATCCACAGTGTACGCAGGAACGTAGTATGGCATTTGCTTCGCCGCCCTGTGGGGTTTCAAGAAACCCCGGGTTGAGTTGTGTCTGCACGCTCAGAATTCCGAATAAAGTTGGCCAGGGTTGAAAATGCCGTGGGGATCAAACGAATTTTTAATGCGCTTATGCAGGGCCAGCAGCGCAGGTGGCAACGGATGAAACACTGAGCCAGTACGCTCGCCGCCGCGAAACAGGGTGGCGTGCCCGCCGAGCTTGGTCGCGCTGGCGCGTATCACATCTGCGGGCAACGGGTTTTTCAGCCAGCGTAACGCTCCGCCCCAGTCAAGGAATGACTGGCCGGGAAGGTTAAGCAGCGGTGCTGCGGGTGGCACCGAAAGACGCCAGAGCAGCCCATCGTCCTTGAAAAACTCGTGCTGATGTTCGCGTAATTTGTACCAGAACTGCTTGTCATCGGGCAGGATATCGCCACCGATTTTACGCTGGCAGGCGGTGACACCGCTGGTGCTGCCGGAAAGACGTGCATACAGACGGGTACCATCATGACAGGTGCCCGAAATGGGCATGGGTTGGGCGCTCCACTCCGTGATTCGGGTGAGTGCCTGCCGAGCCGTGCAAGTGAAGCTGAGTGTGATTTCATGCTGGGGCCTGGGCAACACCTTGAGTGAAATCTCGAGCAGCAGGCCAAGGGTGCCAAGAGCACCCACCATTAGACGTTGCACATCAAAGCCTGCTACGTTTTTCATGACCTCGCCGCCGAATCGCACCAGTTCGCCACGGCCATTGATAAGTTTTACACCCAGCACAAAATCCCGCACTGCACCGGTATACGGGCGGCGTGGGCCAGCTATACCACAGGCAATGGTGCCTCCGAGGGTGGCCGTCGGACCAAAGTGTGGTGGCTCAAACGGCAGCATCTGATTGTGCGCGGCCAGGGTCGCCTCGATCTCTGCCAGTGGCGTGCCCGCGCGCGCGGTGAGGATGAGTTCGCCGGGTTCGTAGTGCACGATGCCACGGTGTTCTGCCACCGCGCATGGTGTGCCGGCAGTCATGCGCCCATAGAATCGTTTGCTGTTGCCGCCGACGATGCGGAGCGGGGTTTTATCCGTAATGGCCGCGCGTACCGCAGCTTGCAGCTCGGTGCTGTGGTCGGTCTGCATCAGAATCGCTCCAGTTCCGGGAACGCGAGCTTGCCGTGGTGCACGTGCATGGCGCCGAACTCGGCGCAGCGCTGCAAGGTGGGCACGGCCTTGCCAGGGTTGAGTAACTCCTTGGGGTCGAAGCTGTGCTTGAGATCGTGGAACTGGTCAAGCTCTGCCGCACCGAACTGGACACACATCTGGTCGAGCTTTTCCACGCCCACACCGTGTTCGCCCGTGATGGTGCCACCGACGGCGATGCAGAGCTCGAGTATTTTCCCGCCCATCTCCTCGGCGCGCTGCAGCTCGCCAGCGATGTTGGCATCGTAAAGTATCAAGGGATGCAGGTTGCCATCACCGGCATGAAACACATTGGCGACGCGCAGATTGTAGTGCTGTGAAAGTGCGGCAATGCCTGTCAGCGCCTCGGACAGGCGCCGGCGTGGAATGGTGCCGTCCATGCAGTAATAGTCAGGGGCGAGGCGGCCGACGGCAGGGAAGGCGGCCTTGCGCCCGGCCCACATCTTGCGCCGCTCGGCGTCGTCAAGCGCGGTGCGTACTTCGGTGGCGCCGTTGGCGAGCAACAGCCTGCGCACCTGCATGATGAGGTCGGAGACTTCTTCGTCAGCGCCGTCGAGCTCACACAACAGGATGGCGGCGGCGTCGACAGGATAACCGGCGTGGACATAGTCCTCGGCGGCGCAGAGGGCGAGATTGTCCATCATCTCCAGGCCGGCAGGGATGATGCCAGCGCCGATGATGGCTGCAACGGCTCCCGCTGCCTTGGCGACATCATCAAATGCCGCCAGCGCGACCTGTGTGCGCTCCGGGCGGGGCAGCAGTTTCACACTGACCTCGACAATCACGCCCAGCAGGCCTTCAGAGCCGTGCAATACGGCAAGCAGATCATAACCCGGCGCATCCAGCGTCTTGCCGCCCAGTTCCAGCAGCTCGCCGTCCATAGTGACCAGCTTGAGGCCGAGTACGTTGTGTACGGTGAGGCCGTATTTGAGGCAATGTATGCCGCCGGCATTTTCCGCAACATTGCCACCGATGGTGCAGGCGATCTGTGACGAGGGGTCAGGCGCGTAGTACAGGCCATGTACTGCGGCGGCTTCGGAGATGGCGAGATTGCGCACGCCGCACTGTACGCGTGCGGTGCGATTGACGGTGTCCATCTCGATGATGCGGGTGAACTTTGCCAGCGACAGCAGCACACCGTTCTCCAGCGGCAACGCGCCGCCAGACAGGCCTGTGCCTGCACCGCGTGCCACCACCGGGTAGTGTAGCTGATGGCACAGGCGCAGGATCTGCTGCACCTGTTCCAGTGTGTCGGGCAGGCAGACGACGCCCGGCAGGGCGCGGTAGGCCGTCAGGCCGTCGCTTTCATAAGGTCGCAAGTCTTCTTCATGCACCAGCAGACTGGCATCGGGGAGGATAGAGCGCAGAGCGGCGAGTAAAGCCTGTTTTTCAGTGGTGTGCGCTGGCGATTTTTGTTCCATGCGCGCAGTATAGCAGGGGTAAACGGTGTGCCGGGAGCATGAGTAAGGCACGCGTCACGCTGACTTTGCAACCATGCTGTGACGCGCTTTTTCTTGACCTGACACTCCCGCACCCTTACCATTACAGCCCCTCACATTCCCCGGTAGCTCAGTCGGTAGAGCAAGTGACTGTTAATCACTGGGTCGGCGGTTCGAGTCCGTCCCGGGGAGCCAATCTGTAATCGCGTAAGGTCTGGTGCACGGACTCTCACCGCCTGCGGCGGCTGACTCGGGTCATTCGTGATTCTCGACGCTACGGCAGGCCAGGGGTTATTCCGGGGTGGTGACGAACGCCAGCTTGGTGATACCGGTCTGCTGCGCCAGTGCCATAACTTGTGCGAGCTTGCCGTAGCTCACCAGACAGTACCGGCGGCGGTGCGGCCATGAGCATGACGTCGACTGTGCGCGTGGTGGATGCCGGCGTGGAGGTGGCAGGCGCAATCAACCAATACGCTACGGCGGAATGCGCCAGCATTACCAGCGCCAGCGCTAGCAGCCATGCGCGGCGGTGCGGATCGTTGGCCTGCAACGCTGTATTACCTGTGGCGTGTTGCATCATGATCATTAACCGGTGGCTGGCGGATGTGTTAGCCGCTGCCGACTTGTGAGCGCCGCCCTTTGCAGGATTGCACTATCAGCAAGGCAAGACTGCCGGTGATAAGGGCCACGCCTGCGGTCAGGAAGGTTTTATGGAATGCGGGCAGGTCGGCCCATAGCATCTGCATGTGTTCGAAGAAGTGCAGTACCGATGACTGCACAAGGGGCAGCGAGTCCGAGAGATACAGGCTCAGGTAGATCAGGCTGCCGCCCACGGCGGATGTGGCCCAGAGAACGCGTCGTGTGGTGAATGTCATAAATCGTGCTCCGCTTATTAAAGATGTGGCATATATCCCTTGACAGCAAGTAACGCTTAGTCCACACTTAGCCTACACAACCAAGTATGGGCTAACGCCATGAAATACACCTTTAAACAATTTCAATCACAGTACCTGGATGACGATGCTTGCTTAGCCGCCATTATGAAAAGGCGCTACCCGGTAGAGGATGCCTGCCCACACTGCGGCATAGTCGGTAAACTTACGCGCATAGAGGGCCGACGCGCTTTTGCATGCAAAGAGGGTTGCCATATATACCCCTGCGCTGGCACCGTGTTCGAAAAATCGAGTACCCAGCTTACGCTGTGGTTCCATGCCATGTACCTGATGACCGCTACACGTAATGGCGTGTCAGCCAAGGAGCTACAGCGCCAGCTTGGCGTGACCTACAAGTGTGCGTGGCGCATCGGTCATCAAATCCGTGCGCTCATGTCCGCTAGGGATAAAGCAAACAATCCCGGCAAGCTGTCAGGTCATGTAGAGATTGATGAAACATTTGTCGGCGGTAAGATCAAAGGCAAAGGGCGCGGCAAAGGCGCATACATGCTAAATAAGACTACTGTATTCGGTATGGTTCAGCGCGGCGGAGTTTTACGTAGCGGTGTTGTACCAGATGAACAAAAGCAAACACTGCTGCCAATCATACAGGAGCATGTTTCGCCTGGTACTACGGTATCAACTGACACACACAGAAGCTATCGCTCACTTGGCAAGCTCGGCTTCGATCACGAATCCGTAAACCATCAGATTGAGGAGTGGGTGCGTGGTGACTGCCATACAAATACGATTGAAGGCTTCTGGTCACACTTGAAGCGCGGCATCAAAAGCACTCATGCCTCTGTATCACCAAAGCACTTGCAAAGGTATGTGGGAGAGTTCGCTTTCCGTTATAACAATCGCCATGCTCCGGCTGATATGTTTCAACGGATGTTGGCGCAGATCAGCAAGCCTATTTCTTCTTAACCCCCAACACAGCATCGTCTAGCAGGGATTCGAACCTCTGCTGGTGATTTTGGGGGCTATTCACAACTGCCGCCCTTTTTGAAGCCTCTCTTTTACTTCGCTCACAACTCTTTTTTTTCTTGTCTGTCGCAGACCCTAAATTATGTTTTGTCATAATTTTCAATTAGTTATGTAAATATAGACACTTTCTCAGCCCTCTCTTTCCTCTCTTTCCTTGCTCTGCAAAACAAAAGGGCCAAGCTTGCGCCCAGCCCTTCTGTATGGTACACTTCCTATTGCAAACTCCAAATTGGTGCCACGGCTATAGTGCCGTGTAATAGTTCAAGGGCGGGATGGCAGAGCTGGCTTATAGCATCCGACTTCTAATCGGACGGGGTGTGTTAGTAGCACACCCCCAAGGGTTCGAATCCCTTTCCCGCCGCTACTTTACCTCTATAAACAATGAGGGATTCGAATGGATATTCTATCAACAAATGAATTGATTGCGCAAGACCTAGCTGTAATAAATGAGCAAATTACCTTCCACGAGAAGCGTGCCGCGTCAACCAAGTCTAATGACTGGAGACAGAAACTGCATTTACAAACAGCAGAAAAACTCCGCTCCGTCTCTGACCACATTATTAAACTGCAATCTGACCTAGCCGAGGCCACAAATTGCCCCAAGCCTATCAAAATCGGCAACCAGCTATCCCTTAATTACGCGGAGCTTAAGGGGTTGCCTGATGAACTTATACAAGAACTCAGCATAGACACTGATCGCACCGAGTTCACAATCATAGAGTTGATTGATGAGGCGGGGGGTCTTTTATCGCTAGATAAAATACTCGTCGGTCTGTACAAAAAAACGGGCGACATCCATAAACGAACGCTTCTAAATAACCGTCTTTATCGGATGGTTCAACGCGGCGAATTATTCAGCGTGAGCGGTAAAAAGGGTGTCTACTCGACGCGAGTGCTCAGCGACAATGAAATGGAAGAAATACTCAACTATAAACCACGTATCGACAAGGGCGCGGAGGACTTGCCATGAGGCCCTAATGCAGAGGCTAGGTTAGTCATCGCCGCCGACGCTTAGCCCAAATGGACAAGGCTCATATCAGCCCAATCTTTCCACGGACAAACTGATATGAGCCGGAGTGGCACTTACAACTTTGTGGGGTGCGCAGGAGCCGTCCAGCCTTCCTAGGGTACCGGCGCGGGGTTCAACTCCCCGGCACTCCACTTTTACTAACTACGCTTGCCATATTGAGGCTTAAGTGAAGCAATTGTCAAGCCAAGAGGATACATCTCATGAGCAAAGTAGCTCCGTTTCATTCAGTAAAACCTAATACCAGTAATGTGCATCATGATAACAATCGGTGCACGGAAGGGAACAACATCGAAAAGCAAAATTTACGACCGGGTACTGCTGGCCGCCCGCGTTGTAACACCTGCAATCGATTAGCTCAACAAGGGGCTTAAGGTACCGTTGACCGGTCTTTGGTGGACAGCACCATTTCCCACCAAGGGCCGGTCAACATCCCGTCCATAACCCTGTAAGCAAGCTGAACGCCATATACGGGCAAGCCGTAATCTTTGGCAACCGCGTATGCTTTAAATCCTGCCGCCGTATCACCGTGGAATCTTATAGTAGGCTCTGTAAAAGCATGCCCATTACCTCCCTCACAAGACTCAAAGGTTTCGATCCCGCCACGGCGGAGAATTAATACCGCCCGTCTGATCCCAGAATCTAGCTCTAAATCCGTTACCGGCGTAAAATTTTCCAGATCATCATTATCAACCTTACCAAGGTGGTTCATATTTTCCTATTTATTACTTGCTGTCAAGGGATATATGCCAAAGATGTAAAAAACTAAGGCGTGCGCGGCGCGCGGCGCAGGAATAGCGTCAGGCCTAACAGGGCGACGGTAACGAGGCCGAGGGCGAGCAGTGCCATAACAATATCGCGTACCCATTTGTCGGGGCCGAGCTTATCCAGGAAATGCCACTTGTGCAGGTTGTCGAAGGTCCAGTCTTCGACGGCGACAAAGGTGCTGTCCTGAAAGTGCCCGGCCAGTTGCCCGGTAGCGATCTCAACATAGTATCGATCGCGGGCTGGTGTAGCGTAATTCACGCGGTAGACGGGTAGCCGCTTGTAAAAGGCGCCATACTCGCCCGTATAGCGCATGACGGGGGCTACGGACTCAATGAGGCTGTCTGGCAGTTCGCTGAAGACATCTGACAGGTAGCGGGCGTGTAGTGCCTCACCCTGCGCGAGGGTGGTTCCGTTGCGGGCGTCAATATAAACCACAGGGGTGTGCGGTGTGGGTGACTCGGTACTGTTTGTATGGTGCGCATCCGCGCTGTGATGTTGCAGGGCTGGCGCGATCCGGTAATAGATACCCTGAGGCAGCCGCACGAGCGTGACATGATCGGCGGCGATGGCGTGGTTCTGCATGGCGCTGAAGCCTGCTGGTGTCAACGCTGTGGCGGGGAAATGGACGGGAATGGCGGGGGCTTGCGCCTGCCGGCGTTGTGCGTCGGTGAGGAGATGCAGCAGGCCGCTCATACTGAACATCAGCGCAGCGACGGCCACCGTGAGGCCGACCGTGCGATGGTGACGGCGTAGCCCGTGCGGGTTTGTTTGCATGCTGGATGTAGTTGCCCCTCTGCGCCAGAGAAAACCATACAGCCACAGCCCGCTGCATGCGCTGATAAACGCCATGCCGACAATGCTCGCTGCAACGGTGACGCGCAGGGGTTCGTTGAAGGCGAGAAATTCCCAGTTATGCAACGCGCGAAACAAGTTCTGGAAAATGGCCTGACGGTCATCTACCAGCGTGCCCAGTCGTGATGCTTGCGTGTCTATATACGCGAGCATGCCGTCAGGGCGCTCGAACTCGACACGGTACACAGGCAGGAAACGGTTCACAAAGGTATAGTCGCCGCCAAACTGCGTGACTGGCTCGATGCGGAGGATGCGCGCCTGCTGGTCACCAAGATAATGGCGCGCGAGAAACTCCGCGTAGCGCTGATCGCCATCGGGAACAGCAGCGCCGGTTGCAGTCTCAAAATAGAGCACGCGGCCTGCGTGGTTAATTTGGTAGTAGCTCTTGCCGGCCCACAGCAGTGTACGGAATCCATTGATCCCGGTAAGCGAGTGCTGCGCCAATAACTGGTCTAGCGGTATGGCCTGCGTCAGTTCAACATGCTGGTCGGGCGGTGTATGCGTGGCCTGTTCGGGCTTGAGGCGCGACATGAACGGGTGGAGCACACCGCTCACGCCCCACATCAGTATCCCGAGGCAGGCGATGACGCCCAACCGGCGGTGCCAGCGAAATAATACGCCAGCAGCAGGTTTACGACCGCTGGATGCGAGACTGTTCACTGGCTTACATCCGCCACTCAATGCCTGCGAACACCGATCTGCCATCACCCGGCAGGAACTGGCGTGAGTCAGCCCCGGCCGCATTGGCAATGACGCCAGTGGTCGCCGCAGAGATTTCATCCGTGAGGTTCTTGCCCTCGACAAACCATGAAAATCCCTGCTTGGTGCGATAACCGAGTTTGAAACCCAGCAGTGCATAAGCATCGGCAAAGAGTGTGTTGGCATGGTCTACCGCATACTTCTGTGGCGACCATTCCACGTTGGGGCCAAAATAATGGCCATCAGGTGTGTTATAGATCAGGTCTGCACGGTAAAAATGCCTGGGGATGCCGGCCAAATCATTGTCCCTGTACACCGGGTCGTTGTGAAAGCGAAAATCGTTCCACAAGTAGGTCTGGCGCAGATTGAGCTTGTGCAGAAGCTGCACATTGAGACCGATTTCCACACCTTGGTGACGGGTGGATGCGGCATTAATCGTGCCGAGGGAGTTGCCGAGACTGTCGTTCAAGCTGAACAGTTCATCCTTGACCGAAGCCCGGTAGTAGGCGGCTTCCCAGTCCATGCCGTCATCGTGTCCGCGTGTGCCAATCTCCCAAGTAGTCGCCGTTTGCTCGCGCACCGCCGTTACTGTCGGGCCGCCGCTTAACTCACCGAAGCTCGGGGGTTCGAAGCTGCGGCTGACATTGGCAAACAGTTGCGCGGCGGGAGTAATTTCATAACGCGCGCCCAGCTTCGGGCTGAAGCCGGTGTAATCCTTGTCAACACTGTTATCCGTGCCGTCTGAGAGAAATTTGTCTTGCAGCTTGCGCGATGCATGCGACCATTGCGCTCCGGCAATGAGCGCCAGTCTGGGCTGCACATAGTGCTGATTCTCGGCGTATAGATCGAGATTGCTCGATGTCTGTAGGCTTTCATTGGTGCGTGCTCCGCGTTGACCACCCACGTTCTGGAAGCGATCGTCTTCAGCGGTGCCGCGCGTCGGGCTGAACCCCACGGTCAGAATATTTTTCCGACTCATGAGCGGAGCCTCGGAGATATAACGCAGTTCCGCACCGTAATCCTGCGACACAATGTCCAGCACCTGGAAGATGGGATGGAATAAATCCTTCCATGAGTAAAAAAAGGTTGCCTCAAGGCGTTGAGCCTGCCATTGATAAGTCGTTTTGTTTGAAACACGCATCAGCGTGAAATCACGTTTGAAGTTGTTTGTCACATTAGCGGTTGCGGATTGACGCGGATTGGCGTTCATTTCCGCCTTGGTCAGATTGCCGGGAAGCTCTGAGTCGGTGTTCACCAAGGCAACGTAGAATCGTGACTCCAGTTGATCCGTCAGCCAGCTGCCGTAATGCCCGAACAAACGCTGATTATTCTGCTGGGCGTGATCGCGGAAACCATCCTGAGAAAAATGTGATAAGGACACGTAGTAATCGGAGTCATCACGCACGCCGGAAAAACTCGCTTGTCCGCGCAGATAACCGAAGCTCCCGGCCTCCAGGCGCGCTTGTACCGGCGACGCATCGTAACCGGAAGGAGATACAAAATTGACCGCACCGCCTAATGTGGTGGAGCCGTAGGCCAACGCATTGGCTCCACGATAAACCTCGATATAGCGCGCGCTGAGAGGTTCCACGGCCTGAAAATCGCCGCCGCCATCGGCCAGGTTAAGGGGTATACCGTCTTGGAGCAATTTGATCCCGCGCATATGGAAGGTACGCTGGATGCCGGAACCGCGTATCGACAAGCGCGCTTCTTCGGCGCCAAAGCGTGGTTGCACAAAGACGCCGGGCGCAAAACCCAAGGCATCCTGCAAAGTCGTAGCGCGCCCCGTTTTATAATCCTCAGCATCAACAATATTTGCCCCGCCGGGCGTGAGGGTAATGCGCTGACGCGCGATTTGCAGTGAGGGCAGGGTGAGCGTGGGTTCGCTTCCCAACCGGGATCCTGTGACGACGACCTCCGGCAACTGTGTAGCACCGGACAAACTATCGGTAGTATCAGTCGCCGCGACAGATGCCGCATATTCGGCATAGCTGTAGCCGGGTAAAATCAAGCAGGTGTGTATTATAATTACATGCAATAACCGGTTTCTCAGGGTATTCATCTTGCGCATGGATAACCTTGGATACCTTAACTTTGAAATAGATGTAAGCCTTGAATCCTAAAACAGATTAAGCCCATATAGAATGCGGTATAATGCCGCGCGACAATTTGCCGCAGGAGCAGGGTGGGGGATCGGCTGCTATACTTTGGCACCTTGATCGGGTGCCTGCGCCCATGAGTGAGAGATGTTTGAAATGAAGCCAACCGCGGTTTCTCCAGCAGTGCCGCCAATGAACCTGCGACGGGTGCTGGTGCTCAAGAATATCGCCGTGGTCGGCCAGACGCTGGCGGTGCTGGTGGTGGCGCAAGGTTTGGGCATGCCACTGCCGTATGTGGTGATTGGCAGTGTGCTGCTGGCGCTCAATCTGTTCACCTGGCTGCGGCTCAGGTTCCCCTGGCCGGTGCGCGAGGCCGAGGTGTTTGCCCAGCTGCTGCTCGACGTGTTGCTGCTGAGCGGGTTGCTGTATCTCGCGGGTGGCGCCACCAATCCCTTTGTGCTGTTGTTTCTGTTGCCGCTTACCATCACCGCCGCTACGCTGTCGGCTGTCTATACGCTGCTGTTGGCGGTGGCGATCGTGGGCTGTTACACCCTGCTGATGTTTGTTTACATCCCGCTGCCGCATTTTCATATCACCTACGATGCCCGCTTCGACCCGAGCGCGTGGGGCATGTGGTTCGGTTTCGTGCTGGGCGTGGGGCTGGTCGCGTATTTTGTGGTGAAGATGGGTAACACGCTGCGCGAACGCGAGCGTATGCTGGCGGAGGTGCGCGAAAATGCGCTGCGTGACGAGCGTCTGGTAGCGCTCGGGGCGTTGGCAGTAGGGGCAGCGCACGAGCTGGGTACGCCGCTGGGCACTATGGCAATAGTGCTGAAAGAGCTGGAACATGAATATGCACAGCAACCTGAGCTGACGGACAAACTTCGTTTGCTGCGGGATCAGGTCGCCCGCTGCAAGGGCACAATCTCCAGCATGCTTTCTTCCACCGAGCAGGCGCGGGCGGAAAGTGGCTACAGTGTGGCGATCGACACCTATCTGGAAGATCTGCTTGCGCAATGGCGTTGTGTGCGCCCGGCGGCGCAGTTGAGTTATCACTGGGGAAGTCCGACTCCCGCGCCGCAGATAGTGGCTGAGCAGGCGTTCGGACAGATCATCACCAACCTCCTCAACAACGCCGCTGATGCCTCGGAGCACAGCGTCGAGGTCGAGGCGAGCTGTGATGACGGGCAGTTAAAGGTTGACGTGCTGGATCGTGGCGCCGGATTGACGCCAATGGTACAGGCCCATGCAGGGGAACTGTTCTTTACCAGCAGGGAAAGTGGCCAGGGACTCGGACTGTTTCTGGTAAAGGCGGTTTTACGCCGTTTTGGCGGCGCGCTTACACTGTCGAACCGTGACGGTGGCGGCGCTTGTGCCGAGGTTACCGTGCCGCTGGCGCGGCTGCGCGCAACCGCATAGCTATGGCCTGTGCCGAGCCGGAAAACATGTCACCCAGCAAGTTGCTGCTGGTTGATGACGACGTTACATTTTGCAAGGTGCTGGAGCAGGCATTGTGCAGGCGCGGCTTTGTGGTGAGTGTGGCGCATAACGTGGATGAGGCGAAACTGCTGCTTGCGCAGGTACTGCCCGGTTATGCAGTGATCGACCTCAAGATGCCCGGACCGTCCGGGCTGGCGCTGGTCGCATATTTCAAACAGCAGGTTCCGGCTGCGCGGATAGTGGTGCTTACCGGCTATGCGAGTATTGCGACCGCCGTAGAGGCCGTGAAACTGGGCGCGACCCAGTATCTGGCCAAACCCGCCGATGCGGATGAAATTGTCGCGGCGTTTGGTCACCAGCCCGGCACCAAAGATACGGAGGTTGCGATGCGACCCATGTCCGTGGAGCGGCTGGAGTGGGAGCATCTGCAGAAGGTGCTTGCCGAGTGCGACGGCAACATCTCAGCTGCCGCCCGCACGCTGGGCATGCACCGGCGTACGTTGCAACGCAAGCTGCAGAAGCGTCCATCTCCACAACGCAGCAACTAGCTGCCGCCGAGTGCCTCCTGGTAGTCTGTTACCTGCTCCTGCGTGAGCAGAAACACACCACCACCACCATGTTCGAATTCGGGCCACACGAACGGCACATCCGGAAAGGACTCCAGCAGCGCCTGCTCGCTGTTACCGACTTCGACCACCAGAATGCCGCCCGGGTTGAGGTGGCGGTGTGCCTGGCGCAGGATGCGGCGTACGATGTCGAGACCATCCTTGCCCGCTGTGAGGCCGAGTGACGGCTCGTGATGGAATTCCGCCGGCAGTGCCGCCATGTCGGCAGCATCGACATAAGGCGGGTTGCTGATGATGATGTCGTAGGTTCTATCCTCGAGTGCGTCGAAGACATCAGAGAGCACGTCATGGACACGGTCGCTGACGCCATGGCGTGCGATGTTGATGGCAGTGACTTCAAGCGCGGCGGTCGAGATGTCGGTGGCATCGACAACCGCGTGTGGAAATGCATAGGCGCAGGCAATGGCGATGCAGCCGCTGCCGGTGCAGAGATCCAGGATTTGGTGTACCGCTGACGCGTCGATCCAGGGTGCAAACTGGTGTTCAACGAGTTCGGCGATGGGTGAGCGCGGCACCAGCACGCGCTCATCGATGTAAAAGTTCAGGCCCGCGAACCAGGCCTCATGTATAAGATAGGGGGCGGGCAGGCGCTCGTCAATACGCCGCATAAGCAAGTCCACGACCGTCTGTTTCTCTCGCTGCGTGAGGGTGGCGAGCAGGGCGTCAGGCGGTGCCCCATACGGCAGGTGGAGCGCGTGCAGCACCAGGCTCGCGGCTTCATCCACGGCATTATCCGTGCCGTGGCCGAAATGCAGGCCGGCCTCATTGAAGCGGCTGGCACCCCAGCGGATGAAGTCGCGCGGGCTGTGCAGTTCCTCGACGGCTTCTTGTGGGCTGCTCATGCGCGGAACGGCAACTGACTGAGCATGAAACCGTGTGCGTCGTGTGTGAGTACACTGCCTTGCTCGTACCAGTCGCCGAGTACGATGCGGCGCACCGGCTCGCCATCCAGCGTGAAATCATGCATGGCGGGGCGGTGTGTGTGACCGTGAATCATCAGATTGACATGGTGGTCGCGCATGACATGTTCGACCGTCTGTTGGTTCACATCCATGATCTGCTCTGGTTTTTCGCGCGTTCTCATCTGCGATTCATCGCGCAGGTGCTGGGCAATCTCGCGCCGTTGCGACAGGGGCTGGGCAAGAAACTTCTGTTGCCATTGTGGATCGCGCACGGTAACGCGAAACTCCTGATATTCGAGGTCGTCAGTGCATAGCGTGTCGCCGTGCATGATGAGGGCGGGTATGCCGTCGAGATCAATCACGCTCGGGTCAGGCAGCAGCCGGCATCCGGTGTGACGCTCGAACTCGGTACCGATCAGGAAGTCTCGGTTACCGTGCAACAGGAAGACCGGTGTGCCTTTGCTCACGCACGCGTGTAGCGCTTGGGTAATTTCGCTGTGAAAGTCACTCGTGTCGTCATCACCCAGCCAGGCCTCGAACAGGTCACCAAGGATGTACAAAGGGCCTGCATTACGGGCATCCTGCTCCAGAAAGCGTATGAATCGCCGGGCAGGCACGGGGCGCTGCTCGCACAGGTGCAGATCAGAGATGAATAGCGTCATGGGGAGGTTGCGCTGATCCCGCGCATTTGCGCGGGATCAGCGCAAGTGCTGCGGCAGCCGGTTATTTGTTATTCTGACTGGTTTTTGCACCTGTGGCGCGGTTAGGTTCTGCGGTGGTTTCTGCTTCAAGCTGTGCCGTCATCAGTGCTGACGGCGGCACAAGGCTCGCCTGAGTGATCAGGATAGGCGACTGGGGAACATCCTCCGGAAACGGGCCGCCCTTTCCGGTAGCGGACTGGCCGATGCGGTCCACCACGTCCATGCCCTGCACGACCTTGCCGAATACGGCATAGCCCCAGTAGCCCGGCGTAGGTGCATGATGGTTGAGGTGAATATTATCGCTGAGATTAATGAAAAACTGGTTGGTCGCAGAATCATGATCTTTGTTGCGTGCCATGGCTACCGTGCCGCGTTTGTTCAGGAGACCATTGGTGGCCTCAGTGGGGATGGGGCTGTGTGTGGGGCGTTGCTCGAAGTCGGACGTGAAACAGCCGCCCTGGACCACGAAGTCGCCAATCACGCGGTGAAAGATGGTGCCGTTATAGCCGCCTTCGCGCACATAGGTCAGAAAATTCTCGACGGATTTGGGCGCGCTGGCGCTGTCGAGTTCGATCAGGATGTCACCCTGGCTGGTCTGGATACGCACATAAGAGGGTGTGGCTTCCCCAGCCTGGGTGTAGACCCCGGTGGAGGCAAGCAATGCAGCGAGAACCAGGGCTGTGAACGAATGTCTCATGGCACGGTACTCCTTTGGTTTACTCCCGGTATGGTATCCGGTAATCATAATCCGTCTCAGCCCGGATGGAAAGACCCTGCATTTTTGTTAGTATGTCAGGCCAAAATGACAAAACGCATGAAAACACGTTTCGCACCCAGCCCGAGTGGATTTCTGCATATCGGTAACACCCGTATTGCGCTCTTCTGTGCGTTGCTTGCGCGACACACGGGCGGTATTTTTCTGTTGCGGATTGAAGACACTGACCGCGAACGCTGCGAAACACGCTATATCGAGGCGATTGAGGAGGATTTGCACTGGCTCGGGCTTGATTGGCAGGAGGGTCCGTGCGCAGGGGGTGCGAATGGCCCTTATATGCAGTCTGAGCGTACGGCCATCTATCAGGAGTATTTTGAGCGCCTGGAGATAGCCGCACGGGTGTACCCCTGCTTTTGCAGTGCGCAGGAGCTTGCGCTGTCGCGCAAGGCGCAGATGCAAGTGGGCAAGCCACCACGCTATGCCGGCACCTGTGCGGAGCTTGCGCCAGAGCTGATCAGGGCGAAACTCGCCAAAGGCGAATTACCCACATTACGCTTTCGTGTGCCGCGCGGCGAACAGGTGGAATTTGAGGACATGGTGCGCGGCCCACAGCGTTTCGCAAGCGATGACATCGGCGACTTTATCGTCCGCCGGGCCGACGGTACGGCAGCGTTTTTCTTCAGCAATGCAGTGGATGACGCCTTGATGCAGGTGACCCATGTGTTGCGTGGCGAAGACCATCTCACCAATACGCCGCGTCAAATCCTGCTGCTGCGTGCGCTGGGTCTGCGGATACCCCAGTACGGACATTTGTCTCTGATCGTAGGCGCCGACGGCACGCCCCTGTCCAAGCGCCATGGCAGCAGTAGCGTGCGCGAGTTGCGGGATGCGGGCTATTTCGCGACAGCGGTGACCAACTACCTCGCGCGACTGGGACATCACTATACAATAGACGGCCTGCTGAACCTGAATGCGCTGGCTGCAGGATTTCATGTGGATAAACTGGGGCGCGCGCCGGTGCATTTCGACAGCGTGCAACTGCGGCACTGGCAACAACAGGCGGTTGCACATGTCGACGCAGATGTCCTCGGGTGCTGGATGGGTGCTGAGGTGCAGGCACTGGTGCCAGAGTCGCAGAGGCAGGATTTCATCGAGGCCGTGCGGCCCAATATCGAACTGCCGCCGGACGCCCTGCTGTGGGCGCGTATCCTGTACCACGACCCGCTGGAGTTGAGTCCGGCGGCACGTGCCGTCATAGGGCAAGCCGGAACACGCTTCTTCGAGCACGCGATGCGTGCGCTGGAGCAGCAGCCGCAGGACTTCAAGGCGCTCGCGCAGATGTTGAAGGCCGCCACGGGCGCGAACGGAAAGGCGCTCTATCAGCCGTTGCGCGCGGCACTCAGCGGCGAACTCGACGGGCCTGAGATGGTGCGACTGTTGCCGCTGATGGGCGCGGAGCGCGCCCGTAACCGTCTTGAAGCGGCACTGATTATTAAAAAGTAGGGTGGGAATGCCTGTTTTCTGCAAATACTCAACGCAAAGTCGCCAAGACGCAGAGAACACCAAATTTATGTTAATAAAAATCTTTGCGTCTTGGCGACTTTGCGTTGAAGTTTTTAATCAAGCATTATGGCCTCGATGCGAAGACATGTGACTGCGTTTTATGCTGCATATTCATAACAGCCTCACCAGGGTCAAAGAGCCGTTTGCCCCCATCACGCCCGGCAAGGTGCGCCTCTATGTCTGCGGCATGACGGTCTATGACTACTGTCATCTGGGGCATGCGCGGGTGCTGGTGGTGTTTGATACCGTGGTGCGCTACCTGCGCAGCCAGGGTTATGACGTGACGTATGTGCGCAATATCACCGATATCGACGACAAGATCATCCGGCGAGCGCAGGAGAATGGCGAGGCCATCGACACCCTGACAGAACGTTTTATCCAGGCAATGAATGAGGATGCGGACAAGCTGGGCGTGAAGCGCCCCGATGCAGAGCCGCGCGCCACCCAGCACATTGCTGACATCGTCGGATTGATTGCTGCACTGGTGAAGAACGGCTACGCCTATCAGGCAGACAATGGCGATGTCTATTACGCGGTGAGCAAGTTCAAGCAGTACGGCAAACTGTCAGGTAAACACCTGGAAGACCTGCGCGCAGGCGCGCGGGTAGGAATCGAGGAGGCCAAGCACGATCCGCTGGATTTCGTGTTGTGGAAGGCCGCCAAGCCGAATGAGCCATTCTGGGATTCACCCTGGGGCCGCGGCCGCCCCGGCTGGCACATCGAATGCTCCGCCATGTCCATGCACTGCCTGGGTGAGCACTTTGATATTCATGGTGGCGGCCTGGACCTGATGTTTCCGCATCATGAAAATGAAATCGCCCAGTCCGAAGGCGCCAGCGGCCACAAATTCGTCAATGTGTGGATGCACAACGGCTTTGTGCGTGTAGATGATGAGAAGATGTCGAAATCGCTCGGCAATTTCTTTACCGTGCGCGAGGTTTTGAAGCACTATCATCCCGAGGAGATACGTTACTTTATCCTGTCCAGTCACTACCGTGGCCCGCTGAATTATTCCAGTGAGCACCTGGACAATGCACGGGCTGCGCTTACGCGGCTGTATACGGCATTGCGTGGGTTGTCTGAGACTGAGGCTGACGACAGTGGTGAGTATGGTGTGCGTTTCCGCGCCGCCATGGAGGATGATTTCAATACCCCGGTAGCGTTTGCCGTGCTGTTTGATCTGGTGCGCGATATCAACAAGGCGCGCGCGCATGACATGACGCAAGCGGCGCGACTGGCGATGACCTTGCGCCATCTGGGCGCGATCCTCGGTCTGTTACAGGCCGATGCGGAACTGTATCTTCAGGCCGGTGCGCCGAAACACGGCGAGTTGTCGCAGGACGAGGTCGAACGGCTTATTACCGAGCGTGACAGTGCGCGTATGCACAGCAACTGGGCAGAATCCGACCGCCTGCGTAACTTATTGGGTCAGAATAATATTATTCTGGAAGACAGCGCCAGCGGCACCACTTGGCGCCGCAAATAGCCCGATGGCGTGACACCGGGGCACCATCCGGGCGGATTCCATGCGCAACGTAGTGTTTTATAATGCATTACTTTACTTCCCGGTAAGGCAGAGTGTAGGATTGATGCACTCGCCCAAACGGCAACCCTGAAGGCTCGCTATGCTGCTTCAAAGCATTCCCATCAAGGTTACCCTGGCCAACCTCAAGTCCAGTTGTGCAAGCTGCCCACTCCATGAACTGTGTCTGCCCATGGGGCTCAGCGCCGGTGATACCGAACGGCTTGACCAGATCGTCAATGTGCGTCGCAAAAACAAACGTGGCGATTACCTGTATCGCAGCGGGCGGACATTTGGCTCGCTGTACGCCATCAAGAGTGGATTTTTCAAGACTTTCAGCCTGAGTGATGAAGGGCAGGAGAGGATCACCGGCTTCTACATGACCGGTGATCTGCTGGGTATGGATGCCATCAGTTCCGACCGGCATCACTACAATGCCGTTGCACTGGAGGACGGCGTGGTGTGCGAGATTCCTTTTACGGATCTTGAACGCCTGGCTGGCTCGATACCCGCGCTTGGACATCACTTTTACAAACTCATGAGCCGTGAGATTGCCCAGGAGCAGCAGCACATGCTGTTGCTCGGCAAGATGAAGGCCGAGCAGCGGCTGGCTGCATTTCTGCTGAATCTGTCGCAACGCTTTACGCTGCGCGGATTCAGCCCGACCCGGCTTCATCTGTGCATGACGCGTGAAGAGATCGGCAATTATCTCGGGCTTACACTGGAAACGGTAAGTCGCACCCTTGCCCACTTTCAAGCCGAAGGAATGATAAAGGTCAGCCGCCGCGACGTGACACTGCGCGACTCTGTCCGTCTCGCGGGACTGCTCGATCACTGGAGTCAGGTATGAGGGGCAGGTTTCGCTGGCCACTGCCAATTTCTGCCCTATCTCGGTGTGCATGAGGCGCAGCTAAATCCCTGTGCGCCGGAAGCGCTGCACAGGCTGCGTGCTCCACATGCTGAAAGATGCTTTTAAACTGATCCTCCAAATTTACGCCTGTGAGATTAAATAGCGCAAGATCGGTCATGGGAGTGCTCCCTGAGCGCAGAGGATACGGCTGCATCGACATCGGCCGGCATCATGGTTGCAAGATTCAATCCGCGCGCGATACGCAGGCCGTAGTCGTTGTCGGCCTGCGTGAAATGCGCCAGCTGTCGTAACTGGATATCGCGTTCGGCAAGCTGAAGTGCGTGAACGATATTGGTCGCGAGATGTGTCTTCGCATCTTCGCTCAGCGCCCGGAAGTACGCACCGGCCTGGGCGTAGTCGTCATGTGGCCTGGTCGCTTCAGTTGTCGCCTTGAGCATGTGAGGGTTGTCTGCGTCCAGACCGTCCAACTGAGGCTGCAAATGCAGCGGTGTGGCATTGCGTGTGTTGGTGTGCCAGGCCGCCAGGTAGGGCAGCATGCTATTGGCAGGCAATCCGATGCCGGGTACCACATGGGCAGGCGAGAAGCTGGCCTCGCCTACTGTGCGGGCGTAATCCTCCGGGTTACGATTGAGCACGAGACGACCTGCCGGGATGAGTGGATAGTCGGTGACAGGCCATATGCGGGTCGGATCGCAGGGGTCAAAGGGGCAAGCGGCCGCATCCTCGTCCGGCATGATCTGCACGAGCATCCTCCACGCCGCTGTACCGCCCTTGTTCAGGGTCGTCAGCAGGTCCCAGGTTGTGTAATTGGGGTTATCCGCCGCACGCTGCATGGCCCGTTTTAGGTCGATGTTCTCTTTCCCCTGCTCTGTTTCGAAGTGGTACTTCACCCACACTGTCTCGCCTGCTTGATTAACCCACCTCGCTACGTGTGCGCCATATGCATCCATGTGCCGGAAAGACCTGGGTGTGCCATCGTCGGAAAACAGCAGCGTCAGCAGGGAGGTTGCCTCGGGCGTGCGCGAGAGAAAATCCCAGATCCGGTTCGGGTCTTTGCGGTTGAGCACGCTGTGCGTTTTCTGGCTGCGCACCAGGGACTCATATTTGGCCGGGTCGCGTATGAAAAACAAGGGCATATTGCCGCCGATGATGTCGTAGACTCCTTGCTCCGTGTGCAGCTTGAGTGCGATGCCGTATATTTCGCGCGCGCCGTCGGCCACATGCCTGCCCCCCGACGGTACGGTAAACCGCATGAATACGGGTGTGCGCTTGTGCGCTTTGGCAAGAAACTGCGCGCTGCACCAAGGTGTGAGGTCGTCGGTGGCCTCGAAATAGCCATAGGCGCCGGCACTGAACAGCTGTGGTACGCCCCTGGAGCAGGCCGCGCTGGGTGTGGGCTCTGCGTGGCCTGAAGACTGGGGGCGTCTGTTTTCAGGGCGCGAGGCAGGTTTTAAAGCGACTACATTGGCTGTCGTGCGCATGCGTCTTTCCTCCCTGGCTTGGCCCAACTCGGGATGTACATCTTTATTCAGAATAATCCGGCCGCAAATGTGTCGCCTTGATGTAGATCAAACAGAATGGATTCTCCAATGGTGCTTCAGGGGCCGCTGTTTATCTGTACCCGGTGGATAAGGCGTGCGACTGTAGGAGAGGCCGGGCACATGCCGCGTGCATCATACGCAAGGCAGCCCGCGCCAAATGAGCGATCAGCTCTTCATCGAGGAAGTTGATCTATATCATGCTACGGTCGTGAAGAGTCGCTGTTAGCGTAAACTATGCGTCCCATTCACTGTAGAATTAAACAATGCTCAACCAATTTATTCATGAACCCCGCATCGCCTATTTCTCCATGGAGATTGCGCTGCGCAAGGAAATTCCAACTTACAGCGGCGGGTTAGGGGTGCTGGCGGGCGACACGGTGCGTGCGGCGGCTGATCTTGAATTGCCGCTGGTCGCCGTGACGCTGGCAAGCCGCGCAGGTTATTTCCGCCAGGAAATCAATGCCCAGGGCCGGCAGGTGGAGCATCCGGATACATGGGAGCCGGCCCGCTGGGCCTCGCGTCTCACGGCAGCGGTGGCTATCCAGATAGAAGGACGTGATGTATGGGTGTGTGGTTGGCTCTACGAGTTGCAGGGCCATATGAACGGACGCATACCCGTTATCCTGCTCGACACCAGTCTGGCTGAAAACAGCGCGGAGGATCGCGCCATTACCGATCACCTGTATGGCGGCGATACCGCCTATCGCCTGAAGCAGGAGATCGTGCTGGGTATTGGGGGTGTGCGCATGCTGCAGGCGCTGGGCTTTACCATTCGTCAATATCACATGAATGAAGGTCACTCCGCGCTGCTGGCGCTGGAGTTGTTGCGCCGTTACGCCTATCCGGCGGAGGATTTGCGCCCCGGCGAGTCACCCTACGATGTCCCGCGCGTCAGGGAGCTGTGTAATTTCACTACCCATACGCCGGTCGAGGCGGGGCACGACCAGTTTCCTTATGATCTGGTAACCCGGGTGTTGAATGATTTTATTGATCGCGCCACGCTCCAGTCGCTGGCGGGAAAAGACGCGCTTAACATGACCCGGCTGGCGCTCAATCTCAGCCAGTTCGTCAATGGTGTGGCCAAGCGCCATGCCGAGGTGTCACGGAAACTTTATCCGGGTTACCGTGTGCATGCCGTGACTAACGGCGTGCACCCGTACTCATGGACGTCGCCGCCATTTGCGAAGCTGTACGATCATTATCTTCCAGGCTGGTGTCATGAGCCGGAGCTATTGTCACGCGCCGATCGTATCCCGGACGAGGCGATCTGGATGGCGCATGCCGAGGCGAAGCGCGCGTTGATTGACAAGGTCAAGGAACTGACCTCCGTAGCACTGAGTCCGCACGTCCCCATTCTCGGCTTTGCACGCCGCATGACTGCCTACAAACGGCCAGACCTGCTGTTTTCAGATCTCGCGAGGCTCAAGGCGATCGCCGACGAGCGCCCGTTTCAGCTGGTGCTTGCGGGCAAGGCGCATCCGCGCGATGAAGGCGGCAAGCGCCTGATCGCGCTGCTCCATCAATATATGCGTGAACTCGCGGGGAGTATCACCATCGCATACCTGCCCAACTATGACTTGGACATTGCGGCGGTGATGACGGCAGGCGTTGACGTGTGGCTCAACACGCCGCTCCGCCCCATGGAGGCCTCAGGCACCAGCGGCATGAAGGCCGCCTTCAACGGCGTGCCGCAGCTGAGCGTGCTGGATGGCTGGTGGATCGAGGGTTATATTGAGGGTGTAACGGGCTGGGCCGTCGGTGATTCCAGCGAGAAGCATAATGGAGAAGATGCGCAATCACTGTACCAGCAGCTGGAGGATAAGGTGTTGCCGCTGTATTACAGCAACCGCGCCGGGTGGATAGGCATGATGAAGGGCGCGATCACCAAGAATGCCTCGTATTTCAACAGCCACCGCATGATGCGGCGCTATGCCACGGAAGCCTATATCCGCTGAACGTGCGCCTTCATTCGGCATGCATGGCGACCGGGATGCGGTGGCGCCCGAAGTGGCCGGCCTGTGTGTCGAACCTTCCCGCCAGCGGCGTGTGGCATTGCGGGCACTGGCCCTGCGGCGTTACGCGGTATTCCAGAATCTCGTACCAGTCACGCACAATAAGCGGCGTCCGGCACTGCGCACAATACGTCGTGTCGCCCTCGGGGTCGTGCACATTGCCGGTGTACACGTAATGCAGGCCGGCATTCATGGCGATGCGGCGCGCGCGTTGCAGCGTTGCGGCGGGTGTGGCAGGGATATCGAGCATCTTGTAGTCGGGGTGAAAGGCGCTGAAGTGCAGCGGCACGTCGGGGCCGAGGTTTTCCATGATCCACTCGCTCATGCGGGTAAGCTCTTCATCGGAGTCATTGTGGCCCGGGATGAGCAGGGTGGTGATTTCAAACCACACCTGGGTCTCGTGCTTTAGATACTTGAGCGTTTCCAGCACCGGCGCGAGGCGGGCGCCGGTGAGCTTGTAGTAAAACTCGTCGGTGAACGCCTTCAGGTCGACGTTGGCCGCATCTATTTTGGCGTAGAAATCACGTCGCGGTTCGGCGTGCATATACCCTGCGGTTACTGCCACGGTCCGAATGCCGCGCGCGTGGCAGGCGTCCGCAACGTCCATCGCATATTCGGCGAAGATCACCGGATCGTTATAGGTAAACGCCACGCTCTTGCAGCCGAGGTCGCGGGCCTTGCGCGCGATGGCTTCCGGACTTGCCTCGTCGGTCAGGCGGTCAAAGTCGCGCGATTTTGAAATATCCCAGTTCTGGCAAAACTTGCAGGCGAGATTGCAGCCTGCGGTGCCGAAGGAAAATACGCTGCTACCGGGGTAGAAATGGTTGAGCGGCTTCTTCTCGATCGGATCTATGCAGAAACCGGATGAGCGCCCGTAGGTTGTCAGCACCATCTGGTCGCCGATGCGGCTGCGCACAAAGCAGGCGCCGCGCTGGCCCTCGTGCAGCTTGCAGTCGCGCGGGCAGAGATCGCACTGGATGCGTCCGTCGTCCAGTTTGTGCCAGTAGCGGCCGGGAAAGTTCTCGTTAGTCATAGTGTGCCCGATGCTGTCCCGGCTTCAGCCAATGAATCCCGTTCATGCCATTTGCGTACGGTGTAGCGGTAGACCTCGATTTCCTGCGCCCAGAAATCAGCGGGCAAGCCCGCTTTTTGCTTGAGCTCGCGCAGGAAATCGCGCGTACCGGGCAGGTGTTGCCACACCTGCGGCAGGAAGGTGCCGCGTTGCGCGCCGTAGCGCAGCACCACGCCATCGGTGTGAGGCCGCAGTTGCGCGTGCAGATCGGACTCGTCCTTGAAATCCAGCGGCTCCATCCGCGAGAGCAGTGAAATCTCGATGCACGTGTGCGGCAGTTCGGGGGCGGTCAACGGTATAAAGCGCGGATCGTGGAACGCGGCGGCGACCGCGTTGGCGCGCACGTCTTCCATGAGCGGGCGATGTGCCTCAAGTGTGCCGATGCACCCACGCAGCCTGTCATGCTGCGTGAGCGTGACGAAGCACGCACCGCGCTCGCGGAGCCAGTCCGCCGCAGCTGGGTTGGCGGCTGGCCCACCCAGCGCCGCGTGGATACTGGCGCGTGCAAGGCCAAGCAGGATTGCGCCTTGCTCAGTGTGCATGTGTCTCGTCCTCATAAAATGCAAAGGCGCTGTAGCCCACGACCTGATCGCGCGGCCCGGCGGTGTCGCCGGAATTGCGCAGATCGAGCAGCGTGGAGCGCAACCGGCGTCTGCGCGCGACCGCCAACAAGCCGTTTACCGGCGTGGCGCCGCAGGCCTGTTCGTGCGTCAGCGTTCCCGGGCCGAGGGCAAGAATCTGCTGCGCCGTTGCTCCGTCCACGTCGCACGCGGTGGCGTAGGACAGATAGTGTGAAAGGTCGGAACTGATTACGATGAGGGTTTCCGCCCCGCCCCACAATGCGTCTATCACCTCGGCCACCTCGTCGGGCGTGGCATCGCCCACGGCCAGTGGCACTATGCTGAAATCACCCAGCAGGCGTTGCAGGAACGGCAACTGCACTTCGAGTGAGTGCTCCAGCGCGTGCGCGGCGGCGCTTACGCCGACCTGCGGCAGATGCGCGATGGCATGCATAGCATCAGCATCCACCGGGATCACGCCGAGCGGCGTTGCCAGGGCCTGCGCCTCCGGCAGCGCGAGTCCGCGTATCGGCACGCGATGTACCGGCCCGAGCAGTACCACGCGGCGGATCCTGTGTGCCGCCTGCCTCAGGCGCGCATAGGCGCTCGCTGCGACTGGCCCGGAGTACACATAACCCGCATGCGGCACGATGATCACTTTAGGCGCTGTCTCGGAAAATTCATTACTCACGGCACTCAATAACTCATCTACCGTGCGTACAAGCTCGGTGGGGCGGGCGGGGTAAAAACTGCCGGCAACGGCAGGTGGACGGATAGTATGTGACATAGGGCAGATATGGGGGCGTACGGCGCCTATCTCAAGGTTGCAGCGCACCGGTGCGAGTGTTTTCGAGGCTGGACCAAGCGTAGTCGAAGGGCTCAGGATGAGTTCACAGCGTGCGCGCCAACAAGGCGCGCAATTCCTTGAGCGGGCGCGTGTTCAGGACGTCGCCCTTCTCCAGCCAGCCACGCCGCGCCTGGCCCACGCCAAAGCGCAAATTGTCGAACTGGTTTGCGCTGTGTGCATCGGAGTTGATGGCGACCAGCACGCCTTCCTCTTTTGCCATCTGGGCGTAGATGTCGAGCAGGTCGAGCCGTTCCGGGTGCGCATTGATCTCCAGAAAACAGCCACGTTCGCGCGCATGGCGGATGATGCGCAGCATGTCGGCATCATAGGGGGCGCGCTCCTCGATCAGGCGCCCGGTGGGGTGGGCAAGGATGGAGAAGTGCGGATGATCCATCGCCTTCAGAATGCGTGTAGTCTGTTTGGCCCGAGAGAGATTGAAGTGGCTGTGCACTGCAGCAACCACGATATCGAGTTGCCCCAGTAAATTATCCGGCAAATCCAGCGCACCGTCTTCCAGAATGTCCACCTCGATGCCCTTGAGCAGCGTGATGCCTTTGAGTCTGGCATTCAGCCGGTCGATCTCGCCCATCTGTGCCAGTAGTCGTTGTGGAGTGAGGCCATGAGCGATTGTGAGGTGGCGAGAGTGTTCAGTGATGGCGAGATATTCAAGGCCGTGTTGCCTCGCCGCCTCTGCCATTTCGCGCAGCGTATTGCGCCCGTCGGTGGCCTTGGTATGCGCATGCAGGTCGCCGCGCAGATCGGCGAGTTGGATCAGCCTGGGCAGCCGGTGCGCGCGCGCCGCTTCGATTTCGCCACGGTTTTCGCGCAGCTCCGGTTCGATATAGGGCAGGCCGACGGCTGCATATACCGATTCTTCGGTTTGGCCCGCGATGCGCTGTTTGCCGCGGAATACACCGTACTCGTTGATCTTGAGACCCATCTCCTGACCGATCTTGCGAATCGTGATGTTGTGCGATTTGCTGCCGGTAAAATAGTGCAGCGCGGCGCCGTACGCCTGTTGCGCCACCACGCGGATGTCCACCTGCAGTTTGGAGCGAAGGCGCACTGTGGCGCGCGTGGTGCCCTTGGATACAACTTCCGCCACTTCGTCATAGTTGACGAAACGATCCATGACCGGGCTGCTACGACTCGCGGTGACGAGGATATCGAGGTCGCCCACGGTTTCCTTGCAACGGCGAAAACTTCCCGCCACGATCACCTGCTGTACACTGGGCACGGCCTTGAGGTAATCCACCAGCCGTTCGCCATATTGTGCCGCCAGCGCCAGCTTGAAGCGAGCGGTGGTACCGGCTTGCATATCGATGGCATGCAGTATTTTTGCTTCGGTCTTCTCGCCAAATCCGTGCAGAAGTCGGATGCGTCCGTCGCGCGCGGCGCGCGCCAGTTGGTCGAGCGAGTGGATGTCCAGTTCGTGGTAGAGAACCTTGACCTTCTTCGGGCCGAGGCCGGGGAGTTTGAGCAATTCGACGAGCGCGGGCGGAGTCTGTTTTTTCAGCTTGCGCAGCAGGGCGCAGGTGCCGGTGTCGACGATCTCGCGTATTTTTGCGGCAAGGTCGTCGCCGATGCCGGGCAGATCGGTGAGATCGGCACCGCCCGCGATCATGGCGCCCGCTTCGCGGTTGAGGTCGCTGATCACGCGCGCGGCATTGCGGTAGGCGCGGATCCGGAACGGATTGGCGCCTTCGATTTCCAGCAGGCCCGCGATCTCCTCAAACACCGCTGCGATGTCAGTGTTATGGACGACCATGATTCATGCTCATGTGACGCAATGCCAACGCTGTAGCCTGGCTACACCTTTCTCTTTTTCTCCTGCGCCTGCTCGCGTGAGATGAGCTTGGCTAGCGCCGACAGTTCCTCGGCCAGCAGCTCGATAATATCGTCCAGTGCGAGTATGCCGACCAGACCACCGCTGGCATTCACTACCGGCAGTCTGCGTACGCCCTTCATGCGCATGAGCTGAATGGTTTCGAAGACGCCATCCGTGTCACGGGCGCTGGCGAGCTCGAAGCTCATGATATCGCCCACGCTGACCTTGTCGAGATCAACATTTTTTGCCACTACCTCAACGACGATGTCACGATCGGTCAGGATCCCGACCGGCACTCTCTGGGCGTCTTTCTCGTCCACCACCAGCACATTGCCGACATGATGCTGACGCATGAGTTGCGCGGCCTCGCGCACGGAGTCTTCCCGGCGCACGAATACCACTGCACGACTGCAGAGTTCACCGATGGGCATAATGCCTCCTGTTGCGTAGGATTACCCTGCAGATCATGAGGGCAGACAGGCAGGGCTGCAAGGCCGCTGCTAAAATTACGGGCGCGACAAAGCAGCAGGGTGCAGGTAACAAAGGTAGGGCTTGCTGAAAAATGGCGTCCCCAAGGGGATTACTCGCGCCATCCATGGCGCTCGCCCTTCGGGCCAGCGTCGCTTCACGACGCTGTTCCGCGCACGCTCCCGGCGTGCGCAGGTCGAACCTTCGGTTCTCATCCCCTTGGGGAAAGCAGTACACAAAAAAGCGGGGCGCCTGAAAGTAGGCGCCCCGCTTTATTTGTTAATGGCGTCCCCAAGGGGATTCGAACCCCTGTCGCCGCCGTGAAAGGGCAGTGTCCTAGGCCTCTAGACGATGGGGACTGATAATGATGTGTGAACCTGTCGTGTAGCAACGTGGTGGAGCCAGGCGGGATCGAACCGCCGACCTCTTGCATGCCATGCAAGCGCTCTCCCAGCTGAGCTATGGCCCCGAAATCAAGGCGCTATTCTAGGTGGCGGGGTGGGCAGCGTCAAGAAATTGCGGGAAAAGCTGCCGGGTGTGCGCTGCTCACATGTTTTTAATCACCGCGTCACCAAACCCTGAGGTGCTGACCAGCGTGGCATCAGGCATCAACCGGGCGAGATCGGCGGTCACGGTTTTGGCGGCGATGGCCCCCGACACGCCTTTAATGACCAGGTCAGCGGCCTCTTTCCATCCCAGATGGCGCAGCATCATCTCGGCGGAGAGGATGATCGAGGCCGGGTTGAGCTGGTTCTTGCCGGCGTACTTCGGCGCCGTGCCATGGGTGGCCTCGAACATGGCGACGGCATCGGATAGATTCGCGCCCGGTGCCATGCCAATGCCGCCGACCTGTGCAGCCAGCGCATCGGAGATGTAGTCGCCGTTGAGGTTGAGTGTGGCGATTACGCTGAAATCTTCCGGGCGCAGCAGTATCTCCTGTAAAAAGGCGTCCGCAATCACGTCCTTGATGATGATTTCTTTATCAGTGTGCGGATTTTTCATTCGGCACCACGGCCCTGCATCTATCTGCGATGCGCCGAACTCACGCTGGGCGAGTGCGTAGCCCCAGTTGCGGAAGCCGCCCTCAGTGAACTTCATGATGTTGCCCTTGTGCACCAGCGTCACCGAGTCGCGATGGTTGTCGATGGCATACTGGATCGCCTTGCGCACCAGCCGCTCCGTGCCCTCACGCGACACCGGCTTGATGCCGATGCCGGAGCTTTCCGGGAAGCGGATTTTCTTCACGCCCATCTGATGTTGCAGAAAGTCGATGACTTTTTTTACCTCCGGCGTGCCCGCCGCCCATTCGATACCGGCGTAGATGTCTTCCGAATTTTCGCGGAAGATCACCATGTCTGTTTTCTCCGGCTGTTTCAGCGGGCTGGGTGTGCCGGTGTAGTAGCGCACCGGGCGCAGGCAAACATACAAGTCCAGTTCCTGACGCAACGTGACGTTGAGCGAACGCATGCCGCCGCCGACGGGTGTCGTGAGCGGCCCCTTGATGGAGACCACATAGTCGCGTAGCGCGCGTAGCGTTTCCTCGGGTAGCCAGGTGTCACCACCGTACAGCTTTACCGCCTTTTCACCCGCATATACCTCCATCCAGACGATGCGGCGGCGGTTGGCATAGACCTTGGTCACGGCGGCATCGACCACGTGGCGCATTACGGGGGTGATATCCATTCCGATGCCATCGCCCTCAATGAACGGAATGATCGGACGCTCAGGCGTTTGCAGGCTGTAGTCAGCGTTGACGTGGATGCGCTCACCTTCGGAAGGGACAATGATATGCGTGTCAGCCATGGGGATTTCCGGTCAATTTAAGGTAAAGAACGGCTGAATTTTAGCATTAACGGCTGGAGTGGCATAAGATTTGTATCACCTATACCTTCAGCAGTGCCCACACACGGGACAGGAGGCTGACATGAAATTTTTTATCGACAGTGCAAATCTGGATGACGTACGCAAGGCAGTAGAACTCGGCATGGCGGACGGCGTGACCACCAATCCCAGCCTCATGGCCAAGGAAACCGGGATCAGCTTTCACAAGCAGATTGCCACCATATGCGCCTTGGTCAGTGGCCCGGTAAGCGCTGAGGTGACCTCGCTCGACTATGCCGAGATGCTCAGGCAGGGCCGTGAGCTGGCCAGTATCGCGCCCAACGTCACGGTAAAGCTGCCACTCACGCCCGACGGCCTGCGCGCCTGCCGCGATCTCGCGGATGAAGGCACCCAGGTCAATGTGACGCTGTGCTTTTCAGCGGCGCAGGCGATACTCGCGGCCAAGGCCGGCGCGAGCTTTGTCTCGCCCTTTGTTGGGCGACTGGACGATGTGGGCGAACACGGCATGAGTCTGATTGCCGAGATTGTGGACATCTACAACAACTACGACTGGCCGACAGAGGTGCTGGTGGCCTCGGTGCGCCATCCCACGCACGTGCTGGAGGCCGCGCGCATCGGCGCTGATGTAGTGACTCTGCCATTCAAGGTGCTGGAGCAGATGTACAAGCACCCGCTGACGACCATGGGAATCGATCAGTTCATGGCCGACTGGAAGAAGAGCGGGCTGTAAAACTAAGGCACAAGGGGCAAATCAGGGCAGCGCCCTGTTGCCCTCGTATCCAGTTATTACTGCTGCTTCTAATTAAAACGTGTCGCCATTCCAGCCCCAGAGCGCGCCCTTGGCGTTGGCAAACTCGATATATACCCGTTCCTGTGGAATATCCGTCTGCTCTGCCATCAGATCACACAAGGCCTTCGAGAGCGCTGCGGTCTTGCTCTCCGGCAGACCGATGCTTTTGAGTTCGAGATAGGCGAGCGGCGCGTCCGTGCCCGCAAACAGCATGGACAGGGGCGGCTCCAGCGCCACCATCACATAGCTCTCCGGCTTGCCGAGTTCACTGGCCACCGTGCGCGAGGCCTGTGCCAGCAGTGCCTTGGCGGTATCCGGTGCAAGCGGGGTGTTGGTTTGTATTTTGAGGTAGGGCATCGCAGCTCCTGTTGTGGGTGTGGCCAAACGGAAATTTACTGGGTTTGCGGATAGTTCAGTTCCATCCCGCGACTTTATCGTTTATTCTTACTGGTTTACGAGCTTATTACAAAAGTTGGCGTCATGGCAGGCGTCGGTTTGCGGGTTTTCTTGGTTCAGGAGTGGTGGCAGTGGAATTAACAGGCGCAGAGATACTGGTGCGGTCGCTCAAGGACGAGGGCGTGGAGTATGTCTTTGGCTATCCCGGCGGCGCGGTGTTGCACATCTATGATGCGCTTTACCGGCAGGAGGATGTGAAGCACATCCTGGTGCGCCACGAGCAGGGCGCAACCCATGCCGCCGACGGCTACGCACGCTCCACCGGCAGGCCCGGCGTGGTGCTGGTGACTTCGGGGCCGGGTGCGACCAATGCCGTGACCGGCATCGCCACCGCCTACATGGACTCCATCCCGCTGGTGGTGATCACCGGGCAGGTGCACACCTGGGCCATCGGCAGCGACGCCTTTCAGGAAGTGGACTCCGTGGGCATTACGCGCCCGTGCGTGAAGCACAATTTTCTGGTCAAGGACGTGAAAGACCTCGCGACCACGATCAAGAAGGCCTTTTACATCGCCACCACGGGTCGCCCCGGCCCGGTGGTGGTGGACGTGCCCAAGGATGTCACCGCCCAGATAACGGAGTACGCCTACCCCAAAAAGGTGGCATTGCGCTCCTACAAGCCCGTGGTTGAAGGACATCCGGGCCAGATCAAGAAGGCGGTGGAGCTGCTGCTCGCTGCCAAACGCCCGATGATTTACAGTGGCGGCGGCGTGATTCTGGGTGAGGCATCCAAAATCCTTACCGAGTTTACGCGTCTACTGGGTTGCCCCATCACCAACACGTTGATGGGTCTCGGCGCCTATCCCTCCAACGACAAGCAGTTTGTCGGCATGCTGGGTATGCACGGGACCTACGAAGCCAACATGGCGATGCACGAGTGTGATGTGCTGATTGCCATCGGTGCGCGTTTTGATGACCGCGTGGTGGGAAAGGTGGAGTTGTTCTCGCCCGGCTCGAAGAAGATACACATCGACATCGACCCATCGTCGATCTCGAAGAGCGTGCGCGTGGACGTGCCTATCGTGGGTTCGGTGGGCAATGTGCTGGCTGAAATGCTCAAGCTCATCAAGGCGGCCAGGAAACAGCCCGACAAGACGGCGCTGGCGGCGTGGTGGAAGCAGATCAACCAATGGCGCGCCAAGGACTGCCTGCGTTACGACCACAAGAGCAAGCTCATCAAGCCGCAGGCGGTGCTGGAGAAGCTGTACCAGTTGACCAAGGGCGATGCCTTTGTCACCTCCGACGTGGGCCAGCACCAGATGTGGGCGGCGCAGTTTTACCGGTTCGACAAGCCGCGCCGCTGGATCAACTCCGGTGGGCTCGGCACCATGGGTTTCGGCCTGCCGGCGGCGATGGGCGTGCAGTTGGCCCACCCCAAGGCTACGGTGGCCTGTGTCACGGGCGAGGCCAGCATCATGATGTGCATACAGGAGCTGTCCACCTGCAAGCAGTATGGCCTGCCGATCAAGATCATCAACCTCAACAACCGTTATATGGGCATGGTGCGGCAGTGGCAGGAGTTCTTCTACAAGGGCCGCTATTCGCACTCCTACATGGACGCGCTGCCTGATTTCGTGCAGCTGGCGGAAAGCTTTGGCCACGTGGGCATGAAGATCGAGAAGCCCGGTGACGTCGAGCCTGCTCTGAAAGAGGCGCTGAAGCTGAAAGACCGGCTGGTATTCATGGACTTCATCACCGATCAGACCGAGAATGTGTATCCGATGATTGAGGCGGGCAAGGGGCATCATGAGATGCATCTTTCACCCGAGCGGGAACTGGCGTGAACGATATGCGACACATCATTTCAATTTTGATGGAAAACGAATCCGGCGCACTATCGCGGGTCGCTGGGCTGTTCTCCGCGCGCGGCTACAACATCGAGTCACTCACTGTGGCACCGACCGAAGACCCGTCGCTGTCACGCATGACGCTGGTGACCAGTGGCACCGACAACATCATCGAGCAGATTACCAAGCAGCTCAACAAGCTGGTGGACGTGGTGAAGCTGCTCGATCTTACCGAAGGCGCGCACATCGAGCGCGAGATGATGCTGATCAAGGTCAAGGCAACGGGTGCGGCGCGCGAGGAGATCAAGCGTCTGGCGGACATCTTCCGTGGCCACATCATTGACGTCACGGATGCCAGTTATGTCATCGAGTTGACCGGCACCGGCGAGAAACTCGACGGGTTTATCCAGGCGCTCGACGGCAAGTCCATTATCGAGGTCGTGCGTTCCGGTGCCTCGGGCATTGCGCGCGGCGCGAAGAGTTTGAAGGTTTAATAACAACAGTAACGAGTAGCCAGGAAAAACAAAAGCCTTTGCTCGCCACTCGCTACTGTATTTATATATAGAGGATAGAAATGAATATTTATTACGACAAAGACGCCGACCTTTCCATCATCAAGGGCAAGAAGGTCGCCATTATCGGTTACGGTTCACAGGGTCACGCGCACGCCAATAACCTGCAGGAGTCCGGCGTAGACGTAGTGGTCGGCCTGCGTCCAGGCTCCACTTCCGAAGCCAAGGCCAAGCAGGCCAAGCTCAAGGTGAAAGATGTGGCCGAGGCGGTGAAGGGTGCCGATGTCGTCATGATTCTCGCCCCGGACGAGCATCAGGCCAGGCTGTACCGTGACACGGTCGAGCCCAACATAAAGAAGGGCGCCGCGCTGGCCTTCGCCCACGGCTTCAACATTCACTTCGGCCAGATCGAGCCGCGCGCCGACCTCGACGTCATCATGATCGCGCCCAAAGGGCCGGGCCATCTGGTGCGCTCCACCTACAAGCAGGGCGGCGGTGTGCCGAGCCTGATTGCAGTGCATCAGGACGCCAGCGGCAAGGCCAAGGCCATCGCACTGTCCTATGCCAGCGCCAACGGCGGCGGCCGCGCCGGCGTCATCGAAACCAACTTCCGTGAAGAGACCGAGACCGACCTGTTCGGCGAACAGGCCGTGCTGTGCGGCGGTGCAACTGCGCTGGTGCAGGCTGGCTTTGAGACCCTGGTCGAGGCCGGTTATGCGCCGGAGATGGCCTACTTCGAGTGCCTGCACGAGTTGAAGCTGATCGTCGACCTTATGTACGAAGGCGGCATCGCCAACATGCGCTACTCGATTTCCAATACCGCCGAGTACGGCGACATGACGCGCGGCCCGCGCATTGTCACCGAAGACACCAAGCGCGAGATGAAGAAAATCCTGAGCGAGATCCAGAACGGCGAGTTCGCGCGCGAGTTCATACTCGAAAATCAGGGCGGTGCGGCAGTGATGAAGGCCAAGCGCCGGCTGGCGCGCGAGCACCAGATCGAGGTGGTGGGCGAGAAACTGCGCAGCATGATGCCCTGGATCAAGGCCAACCGCCTGGTCGACAAAGACCACAACTGAGGCCGCTGGCTGCCCCGTGCCGGATAACGCGAACGAAGAGCACCCCACAGACAGGCGTATACTGCGCCGTCGGCGCGGCATTTACCTGCTGCCCAACCTGTTTACCACCGCCGGACTGTTCGCAGGGTTCTACGCCATCGTGGCCGGCATGAACGGGCGCTTTGAGGCCGCCGCCGTCGCCATCTTTGTCGCCATGGTAATGGACGGCATCGACGGCCGCATTGCCCGCCTCACCAATACCCAGAGCGACTTCGGCGCGGAGTACGACAGCCTCGCCGACATGGTCTCCTTTGGTCTTGCCCCGGCGCTGGTGGTGTATTCCTGGGGGCTGCATTTTCTCGGCAAGTTCGGCTGGCTGGCGGCCTTTGTCTACGCCGCCTGTGCCGCACTGCGGCTGGCCCGCTTCAATACCCAGATCGGCATCATCGACAAGCGCTACTTTCAGGGGCTGGCCAGCCCGGCGGCGGCAGGAATCATCGCCGGCATGGTCTGGAGCGCCCATGACTTCGAGTTGGAGGGCACGGCCATCATGGTCGTGGCGCTGCTGATTACCGTGCTGGTGAGTGTGCTCATGGTGAGCAAGATGCGTTATTACAGCTTCAAGGACTTCAACCTCAAGAACAAAGTGCCGTTTCTGGCGCTGCTGGGGCTGGTGTCCGTGATTGTTCTGATTTCCAGCGACCCGCCGCGCATCCTGCTGGCCGTGTTTCTGCTCTACGGTATCTCCGGCCCGATACTGACCCTGATGCAGTTGCGCAGCAAGCGGCTGGCACGCAAAATCCAGGCTGGGGGTGGTGAAACCACGGAGGCCGGAGACACGCGGCCCGAAGATGTACGCAAGGACGAACCTTGAAAAATCGCCGTAGCAGCCGTATAGTTAGCCTGCGGATTTAGAAATTACCCATGACACACGCCAACCACACAGCTGTTGCCGCCCATGCCGCCGCCCGTCGGCAGGCCGTGTTGCGCGTGGCCACTGCACTTAATCTCCTGCCGCTCCTGCGACTGCTGCCCTAGGGCAGATACCGTCGAACTCCCTGGCGAGGGAATACCCACGCGAACCAATCCTGATAAACAAGCCACGCGACGATTACCAGCGCGTCGTGTAGCATATGGGCACCTCTAAAAATGCGCCCATAGCAGCAGCGGAGAATGCAGATGAGCGACAAGTTAATCATATTCGATACCACCATGCGCGACGGCGAGCAAAGCCCCGGCGCATCAATGACGCGCGAGGAAAAGATACGCATCGCGAAGGCGCTGGAGCGCATGCGCGTTGATGTGATCGAGGCCGGGTTCCCAATCGCCAGCATCGGCGATTTCGAATCGGTAAAGGCGGTGTCCGAGGTCATTACCGAAAGCACCGTGTGCGCCCTGGCGCGCGCGCTGGAAAAAGACATCGACCGTGCCGCCGAGGCCATCAAGCCCGCCAGGCGTGGCCGCATTCACACCTTTATAGCCACCAGCCCGATCCACATGCAGCACAAGTTGCGCATGACACCGGACGAGGTGCTGGAGCGCACCGTGCAGATGGTCAAGCGCGCGCGGCAGTATACCGATGACGTGGAATTTTCAGCCGAAGACGCCGTGCGCTCGGAGATGGATTTCCTCTGCCGCGTGTATGAGGCGGCGATCGATGCAGGCGCGCGCACCGTCAACGTGCCCGACACCGTGGGCTACAGCATTCCCCATGCGTGGGGCGAACGCATCAAAACCCTCATAGAGCGGGTGCCCAACGCCGACAAGGCCATCTGGTCCACCCACTGCCACAACGATTTGGGGTTGGCCGTGGCCAACTCGCTGTCGGCGGTGTTGAACGGCGCGCGTCAGGTGGAGTGCACCATCAATGGCCTCGGCGAGCGCGCGGGTAATGCGGCGCTGGAAGAGATCGTGATGGCGGTGCGCACGCGGCGCGACATCTTCACCTGCGATACCGGCATCGACGCCACCCAGATCGTACCTGCGAGCCGTTTGGTCTCCGGCATCACCGGCTTTCCGGTACAGCCGAACAAAGCCATCGTCGGCGCAAATGCCTTCGCCCATGAGTCCGGCATCCATCAAGATGGCGTGCTCAAGCACCGCACGACCTACGAAATCATGCGGGCCGAAGACGTGGGTTGGGTCACCAACCGCATGGTGTTAGGCAAGCACTCCGGACGCAATGCTTTCCGCGCGCGCCTGCAGGAGTTGGGCGCCAGCTTTGCCACGGAAGAGGCCTTGAATGAAACCTTTGTCCGCTTCAAGGAACTGGCCGACAAGAAGCACGACATCTTCGACGAGGATTTGCAGGCGCTGATTACCGAGGCCAACCTCAACGCTGAAAACGAGCGCATCAAGCTGGTCGCGCTCAAGGCCTGTTCCGAAACCGGCGAGATACCCAATGCCGCTGTGACATTGTCAGTGGACGGTGTCGAGCAGCACGCCAGCGCACCGGGCGGCGGGCCGGTGGACGCCGCCTTCAAGGCCATCGAGAGCATCGTGCAAAGCGGCACGACGCTACAGCTTTACTCGGTGAATAACATCACCAGCGGCACCGATTCGCAGGGTGAGGTGACGGTGCGGGTGGAGAAGGGCGGGCGGATTGTGAACGGGCAGGGCGCGGATACCGACATTGTGATTGCATCGGCCAAGGCCTACCTCAACGCGATGAATAAAATTCTGCAAACCTCAGAGCGCGAGCACCCGCAGGCCGGGCAGCCGATCTAAGCGTGAAATGGTTGAGTGGGCAGGGTGAGCCTGTAGGGTGCGAAGCGTAGCGCATTGCACCGGATGGTTGCCAAGACGTATGCGGCGCAATGCCATTTTGTTATTGCGCCCTACTACGCGCTGGAGCGCCTTGTTAACCGTTTTAACCCTCAATAAAGTAATCGCTGTCAATTTTCTTCGTTTCATACGACGTGACAGGAGTAACTCCAACATTGTGGTCGATCATGAGTTGGGATAACTGCTCGCCGTCTATAAGCACGATCTTAGAATCGATTTTCGCCACATAATCCACAGCTTCGCGGCTGAAGTCGGAAGTGGTGATAAAGATTCCTTTCTTTGCGCGGTGCCCTTGCAGGGCACCCGCAAACTTCTGTATTTCAGGGCGCCCGATCGTAGCCTGCCACCGTTTGGCTTGAATGTAGATGACATCGAGGCCGAGACGATCTTCGTTAATGATGCCGTCAATGCCCTCGTCGCCGCTGCGGCCAATGGCCTTTCCAGCTTCCTTTCGAGAACCGCCATAGCCCATGTTTACGAGAACATCGATGACGAGGCGCTCGAAAAAAGACGGGGAGCATTCTGTTACGGTTTTTAGAAGTTCAGCGGACAAATCTTCGCGAAGTTTCTGGTATGCCGTTTCCAGAAGCTCGCCTGGTGTTTGGAGGGTTTCGGTTTCAGTCGACTCTGTAGTTTCTACAGGTTCTCGGTGTTTCGACCGGAACTCTACAAACTCGGGAAATTGCTCTAAGAATTTCACATTGATTTCGGGCGGATTCTTGGATAGGACTTCCCGACCACGTTGGGTGATGCTAAAGTGCCCGCGTCGCGTTGACTCCAGCAGAGCCGCCTTACTCATATAAGATCGCGCCCATGCAACACGGTTGTTGAATCTTGGCTGTTGTCCGCTCGGCAACAGCTCATTCTTTTCTGCGTCCGTAAGCCCGAACTGTTTGGACAAGCCCTCGATTGCTTCCCGCAGGGGATGTTCGTTTCCGTCCGTAGCGAAACGAAGCAAGGGAAGCATAATTGACTGGTAATCAGGTATCGCCATGAGTGGTTCTTCTATTGTTGACGGCTAACATCAATTAGGATCGTTTACACTACCCTTTTTGGTCGTGATAGTCATCCTGCGCGGCTGTTTTTCGAGCGGCTCGGGTGCTTCAATCAGCTTGCCGGTTTCCACGCCCATTTCTGCGAATTTGCGTGCGCCGGGGATGAGCTGGCGCTCGAAGGATCCGACGGCGGCGTTGTAGTTGTCAACGCTGCTGTTGAGGCTCTTGCCGACCTTCGCCAGATGATCGGCGAACACGCCGAGGCGTTTGTATAATTCCTCGCCGACATCGCGGATGCGTTCGGCGTTGGCCGCCAGCGTTTGTTGGCGCCAGCCGTAGGCGACGGCGCGCAACAGGGCGACAAAGCTGGTGGGGGTGGCGAGTATTACCTTCTGGCGCAATGCGGTTTCGATCAGGTCGCGCTGGATGTCGAGTGCGGCGTTGAGGAACTGGTCGCCGGGGATGAACAGCACGATAAAGTCGGGCGCGTTCTTGAACTGCTCCCAATAGGATTTGGCGGCGAGTTCGCGCACGCGTTTGACGACGTTGCGTGCGTGGCTTTCGAGATGGACGGCGCGCGTGGCATCGTCGGGGGCTTCAATGGCGCTTAAATAGGCATCGAGCGGGGTTTTTACATCGACGATGATTTCGCGCCCGTCGGGCATGCGCACTATCATGTCGGGGCGCATGCCGCCATCCGCTGTGGCCGTGTGCTCCTGCTCGAAAAAGTCGCAATACTCCACCATGCCGGCCAGCTCGGCGAGACGCTTGAGGGTGAGTTCGCCCCACTGTCCGCGCACTTCCGGGCGGCGCAAGGCCTGCACCAGATTGCGGGTTTCGCTTTGCAGCGACTGCTGGTTGATCGCCATGGTTTCGAGGTGTTTGCTGAGCGAGCCGAAGGATTCCTTGCGCTCAAGCTCGATCTGGCGAATCTGTTGCTCGTTTTTCTCCAGCGCTTCCTTGATGGGTTTCACCAGTTGCTCGATGGATTTTTCCTTTTGCTCCAGATCGCCTTGCGCCTTGATGTGAAACTGCTTGAGGTTTTCCTGCGCCAGCTTGAGAAATTCTTCGTTGTTGCTGCGCAGTGCATCGCTCGCGAGCGCGGTGAAGGTGTGAGTGAGTTGCGCGCGGGCGGCTTCGAGTGCGGCGATTTTTTCCGCGCCGCTGCGCTGCTCGGCCTCGAGTTGCGCGCTCAGGGTGGCGTTGTCCCGGTTCAATGCGCCAAGCCGGCGCTGCATCAGGAGATAAACCGTCACGGCACCGCCCGCTATGCCGAGCAGTGCGATGACAATCAACGCGAGCGTGGAGACTGGTTCAGTCATGCGCCGTAATCCAATCGAGTAACTCAGCCGGGTGCGCGATCATGCCGTCCGCGCCCCAGCTATCGGGTTGTTCATCTTCGCCGATGTAACCGAACAGCGCCACCAGCGTTTTCATGCCCGCGCGCCTGCCGGCCTCGATGTCGCGTGCGGCGTCGCCGACGTATAAACACTGATGCGCATCGCTCCCCGCAAGGTGGCAGGCGTGCAGCATGGGCGCGGGATGCGGCTTGCGTTCGGCCACGGTGTCGCCGCTCACTACGCACGCGGCGCGCGCTGATAATCCGATCTGTTCCAGCAATGGGTCGGTGAGCCAGGCGGGTTTGTTGGTGACGATGCCCCAGTTCATGCCGCGCTGCTCAATAGCGCCCAGCAGTTCTTCGATGCCGGGGAACAGGCGCGTGTGTCGCGCCAGATGGTTGCGGTAGATGTCGAGCAGGCGCAGGCGCAGCGACTCGAACGCGGCCGTGCCGGGCTCGATTTCAAAACCGAGGCGGATGAGCGCGGTCGCGCCGTGCGAGACAATGGGGCGGATGGTGTCAAACGGCAGCAGCGCGCGATCCTGCTCCTGCAACACGGCGTTGAGCGCGAAGGCGAGGTCGGGGGCGGTGTCGGCGAGCGTGCCGTCCAGATCAAACAGGACGGTGCGCAGGCCATTATTCGCGGCCACGCTTGAGTTGGGTAAGATAGTTGACATCAATATCGCGTCCCAGACGGTAGCGGCGCGTGAGCGGGTTGTAGGTCATGCCGGTCAGGTCGCGCAGTTCCAGCCCGGCGTGCCGCGCCCAGGCCTCGATCTCGGACGGGCGGATAAAGCGCGCGTAATCATGCGTGCCGCGCGGCAGCATGTTGAGTACGTACTCCGCGCCGATCACCGCCAGCAGATAGGCCTTGGGCGTGCGGTTGAGGGTGGACAGAAATACCTGGCCGCCGGGTTTGACCAGCGTGGCGCAGGCCCGCACCACGGAGGCGGGGTCGGGCACGTGTTCGAGCAGTTCCATGCAGGTGACAACATCGAAGGCGGCAGGATGCGCGGCGGCGAATTGTTCTGCTGTGCCGAGCAGATAATCCACTTTGGTGCCGGACTCGAGCAGATGCAGTTTGGCGACATTGAGGGCGTCTTCGGCCATGTCGATGCCGGTAACGACGGCGCCATGTTGCGCCATGGCCTCGGCGAGTATGCCGCCGCCGCAGCCGACATCCAGCACCCGCTTGCCGGCCAGTCTGGCGCGGGTGTCGATGTACTCAATGCGCAACGGATTGATGTCGTGCAGCGTCTTGAGTTCGCTGTCCGGATCCCACCAGCGTGCGGCCAGGGTGCGAAATTTGTCGACCTCGGCGGGGTCTACGTTGTGAGTGTGCTGTGTCATGCCCATAGAATAACGCAGAATTATGTGATGGCGGTTACGATGTTGTCGAGAAGGAGGTAAGCAGTGCGCGCTCAGGCTGTTTCTCGCCCTTTCTCCCTCACCCCAACCCCAACCCTTCCCTGAGGGAGAGGGGGTACAAAAAACAGGTCAGCCAGCGGGGCGGATTTTCTGCGCCCAGCCGCGCGCCTTGATCACCAGTTCGGCCTCATCCAGCGTGGTGAGCTGGCGTTGCTTGAGTACATGCTGCCCCGCCACCCACACGTCGGTGACCTTGTCGCGCCCGGTGGCATAGACGAGTTGCGACACAGGGTCGTAGAGCGGTTGCGTTTCAAGGTCGCCGAGATGTACCGCCGTGATGTCGGCGGCCTTGCCGGGCAGCAGCGAGCCGGTGATGTCACCCAGCCCCAGCGCCCGCGCGCCATTGAGTGTGGCCATGCGCAAGGCGGTGGCGGCGGGCACGCTGGTGGCATCGCCGCTCACGCCCTTGGCGAGCAAGGCGGCGCTGCGCATTTCGCTGAACATGTCGAGGTCGTTGTTGCTGGCAGCGCCATCGGTACCGAGTGCGACATTGACGCCCGCCTTGATGAGCTTGTCCAGCGGGCAGAAGCCGCTGGCGAGCTTGAGGTTGGACTCCGGGCAATGCACGACGTGGGCGCGGCTGGCGGCGACCTGAGCAACTTCATCGTCGGTGAGCTGCGTCATGTGCACCGCCTGCAGGCGAGGCGACAATATGCCCAGCCGGGCCAGCCGGGCCAGTGGACGCTCGCCGGATTTTTCCAGTCCTTGTTCGATCTCAGCGCGCGTTTCATGTACGTGCATGTGGATTTGCCGGTCGAGCACGTCGGCGTACATCACGATCTTTTCCAGCGGGGCATCCGACACCGTGTAAGGCGCATGCGGCGCGAGGGTGGTGGTGATCAGGGGGTGATCCTTGTAGGCATCATGGACTTCGAGCCCCTTGTGCAGGTATTCGTCGGCGTTGGCCGCCCAGGCGGTGGGGAAGTCGATCAGTATCAGGCCAATGCTGGCGCGCATGCCGCAGGCAGCGGTGACACGTGCGGTGTGGTCGGGGAAAAAGTACATGTCGTTGAAACAGGTGGTGCCGCCGCGCAGCATTTCGGCAATGGCGAGCTGGGTGCCATCCTGTATGAATTGAGGGCTGACCCAGGCGCTTTCGGCGGGCCAGATGTGCTGGTTCAGCCATTCCATGAGCGGCAGGTCGTCGGCCAGCCCGCGCAACAGCGACATGGCGGCATGGGTGTGGGCGTTGATGAGGCCGGGGATCAGTGCATGCTCGTCGAGACGCAGTGTGGTGGCGGCAGAGTAGCGAAGCTGTGCCTCGTTTGCGGGCAGCAGGTCAAGAATGCGGCCTTCATGAACAGCGAGGCAGTGATCGCTGTAAACGGCGCCTGCCGGCTCTACCGGAATGATCCACCGCGCATGCAGCAAGAGGTCAATGGCAAGCATAATGTTCGATGATAACGGGTGCGCCCCGTATAAAAAAAGCCCCGCACGAGGCGGGGCTGAAGGGGTTTTGTTGAATAGGTTGCGCTTAGTTTTCGCGCTGTACCTTGGTCTCAACGACAACGCGACGGTTCGGTGCCAGGCAGTCGATGAGGGCAGTGCGACCCTTGACGCCATCACAGCTTACGACCGGCTCTTCTTCACCTTTGGCGGCTGTCTCAATGCGGTTACTGCTGACACCCTTCTCAACCAGGTAGTTCTTGACGGCGTCGGCACGGCGCTGTGAGAGCTTCATGTTGTAGCTGTTGGTGCCGATGCGATCGGTATGGCCAGTGACGAGCAGTACGTCCACTTCCTTATGCTGGTTCATCTGGGTAACGAAATCGTCCAGCTTGGCTTTGCCTTCCGCTTTCACCACGGCCTTGTCGAAATCGAAGAAGGCATCGGTCTGCAGGGTGGCGCGGATGGCGGCCGGTTTCGGGCCAGCTGCGACAGGTGCTTCCGGGGCTTTTTCTGCCATCGGCGGGGCTGCAGCTACGGCGTCGCCACACTCAACCAGGGCATGCTCTTGACTCCACGAGCCGGTGCGGATGCACTTGCCGGAGCCATCACGTACCAAGGTGCCGGAGCCGTCTACGACATAGGCGTGATTGTTGGTGATGCCTCCTGCTGCCAAGACAC